>JADGRB010000017.1 GCA_017881315.1 Pseudomonadota bacterium | reverse complement strand
GCCGGCGCCGCGCTCGCGTACTTCGCGATGAGGCGCCCGATGCGCGGCACCGCCGCTTCGACGTGCTTCTTGCCCGTCGGGCGCAGCTTGTCGTAGGCCTTGCGCAGCGTGGCGTTCTTGGCTCGGGAGGCGCGCTCGTCGCTGATGGCCAGGAGCGCGTCGGCCACCTGCCCGGCGCGCGCGTTCATGAGCGCGCCCACCGGCTCGTTGCGCGCCTGCGCGTCGGTCCAGAACGGCTCCAGGCGCGAAACGAAATCGTCGAGCATGTGGTCGATCGCCTCGGGGACGAAGCCCGGCTTGACCGCCTTGACCACGGCGAAGGCGGCCTTGACCGCCAGGCCGGTGAGCCCGCCCTTGGAATCCACCTCTTCTTCGACCAGCTTGCCGCAGTCGGCGATCACCTTCGGGCGGTTGCCCGGCACCAGTAAGATCTCGCTCAGGTTCGACATGGCGGGGAATCTACACCACCCGACGGCGGCGTGATACGGATGGGCGAATGGCTCGGCTGCCTTCACCTCGCGCTGCGCTCGCGACGCTGACCGGGCTCAACTTTCTCAACTACGTCGACCGGTTCGTGCCGGCCGCCGTGATGCCGTCGATCATCGCGTCGTTGCACCTGCGCGACTCGCAGGCGGGCTCGCTGTCGACGCTGTTCATCCTGAGCTATTCGTTCGTCTCGCCCATCGCCGGGCGCCTCGGCGATCGGCGGCCGCGCTTTCAGCTGGCGGCGATCGGCGTCTTCATCTGGAGCGCGGCCACCTTCGGCTCGGGGCTGGCCCCGACCTTCGCAGCGCTGGCGCTGGCGCGGGCGCTCACCGGCGTCGGCGAGGCGAGCTACACCGTCGTGACGCCGTCGCTGCTGTCCGATTTCTACCCGCCCGCCCGTCGGGGCCGCGCGCTCGCGATCTTCTACGCCGCGATCCCGGTCGGCTCGGCGCTGGGCTACGTGCTGGGGGGGGCGATCAACGCGCGCTTCGGCTGGCGGTGGGCATTCTTCCTGGCCGGCATTCCGGGCGCGGCGCTGGCGGCGCTCCTGCTGTTCTTGAGGGATCCGCCGCGCGGCGGGCTCGACCCGGGCGGGGCAGCGGACGCCGGCGCGCCTCTGCCCTCGCTGCGCGAATCGCTGGCCGCGCTGGGGCGCTACCGGAGCTTCGTCTACAACACGGTCGCGCAGATCATCTACACCTTCGTGGTGGGGGGGCTCGCCACCTGGATGCCGACCTACTTCGTGCGGGTCCGCCACCTGCCGCTGGCGTCGGCGGACATGACCTTCGGTGGCGTGCTGGCGGGGGCCGGCCTGGTCGGGACCTTGATCGGCGGCAAGCTCGGCGATCGTCTGGCCGAGCGCTTTCCCGCCGGCCACTTCCTGCTGGCCGGGATGTCGCTGGTGTTGTCGCTGCCGTTCGCGGTGATCGGGGTCCTGGCGCCCTCACCTGCTATCTTCTGGCCCGCGATGTTCGTGGCGCTGACGTTGCTCTTCCTCAATACCGGGCCGCTCAATGCCGCCATGGCGAACGTGCTGCCGGCGGCCCTGCGCGGTTGGGGGTTCGCGATCAACACCACGGCGATTCACCTGTTCGGCGACGCCGCCTCGCCTTACGTGATCGGGTTCATCTCCGATCGCACCGGCCTGCAGCTGCCCGTGCTGATGACGGCGTCGCTGCCCATCCTGGCGGGGCTGGTGCTGCTCGCGGCGCGAAAGTCGCTGGCGCGCGACCTCCGCGCCGCGCGAGCCGGCGCGCAGTCGGCGGCGACATGAGCGACTACGCGCCCGAGCTGGAGGCGGCGGCCCGGATCGCGCGCGAGGCGGCGGTGCTGGTGCGCGGCTACCACGGCAAGCGGATGGTCATCGAGAGCAAGGCCGGTGGCGAGCCGGTGACCGAGGCCGACCGAGCCGCCAGCGCGCTGATCGTGGACCGCCTGCACGCCGCGTTTCCCAAGGACGTGATCCTGTCGGAAGAGATCCCGGACAGCGGCGCGCGGCTCGGAAAACGGCGGGTCTGGATGGTCGATCCGATCGACGGCACCAGCGACTTCATCCTGGGCGAGGTCGGCTTCGTGGTCATGATCGGCCTCGCCGTCGAGGGGCGGCCGATGGTGGGGGCGGTGGCGCATCCGCTCTCCGAGAAGGTCTACGGCGGGATCGTCGGCGTGGGGGCGTGGGTCGAAGAGGCCGACGGCGTGCGCGCGCCCCTGCGGACGTCGACGATCGACGCGCCACCCGGCATCCGGCTGGTGGCGTCGAAGACCCACCGCACCTCGCGCATCGACAAGATCAAACGCGCGCTGCAGATCCAAGACGAGATCAACGTGGGCAGCGTGGGGCTCAAGATCGGCCTCGTGTCGCGGGCCGAGCGCGATCTGTACGTCTACACGGGCGGGCGCACCAAGATCTGGGACACTTGCGGGCCGGAGGCGATCTTGCTCGGCGCGGGCGGCCGGATGACCGACGTGGACGGCGAGCCCCTCATCTACGATCGACAGGATCTCTACAACCGGCGCGGCATCGTGGCCTCGAACGGACCGCTGCATCCCTTCGTGATCAAGACCCTCGCGCCGCTGGTCGACCACACGGACTGAGCCGCCGACCGGCGGTCGATCCCGAGGGCGCGACCTGGCGCCGGTCGGTCAGGTGCCGGCGATCATCATCTCGGAGACGCGGAAGGTCGGGCACTGCACCGACGAGCGCGTGTCGAGATCGTCACCCACGGCGTCCACCCGCTTCCACAGATCGTCGAAGCTGGCGGAGACGGTGATCTCGCCGACCGGGAAGGCGCGCTCGCCCCCTTCGATCCAGAAACCGGCGGCGCCCTGGGAGTAGTCGCCGCTCACGCCGTTGAAGCCGAACCCCATCAGGTCGGTGACGTAGAGGCCGCGATCGAGGCGCTCCAGCTCGGCGGCCGGCGTGCGGCCGGGGCGCAGGATCAAGTTGGAGAAACCGACGTGCGGCCCGCCGCCCACGGCGCGCGCCGCCGAGCCCGTCGACCGACGCCCGAGCTTGCGCGCGGCGTAGACGTCACACAGGAAGGTGCGCAGGATCCCGCCCGAGACCAGGACGTTGGTGCGGCTCGGCAGGCCCTCGCCGTCGAAGGCGCGCGAGCCCGGGCCGCGCGGGATCAGCGGATCGTCGAGGAGCTCGCAGAGCGGCGACGCGACGAGCGTCCCTTCGCGGCCCGCCAGGTAGGTGCTGCGCCGCCAGAGCGCGCCGCCAGACATCACGCCGGCGAGCTGGCCGACCAGGCTGCGGCCGGCGTCGGGCGAAAATACGATCGGCGCGGCGCCGGTCGGGATCTTCCGCGAGCCCAGCTTGGCCAGGGTGCGCCGCGCCGCCTCGAGGCCGACCGCCTCCGGATCGGCGAGGCCGCTCGCGAAGCGCGACGCGGTCCAGTAGACGCCGTTGCGCTTCTTGCCGTCGGCGTCGTCGCAGATCGGCTCGACCGCGAACGACACGTGCGTCCCGCGCACGGCGCCCGAGAAGCCGGCCGAGGTCGCGAACGCCGAGGCGCCCACCGTCCGCCCGAACACCGCGCCGTCGGAGTTGGTCACCCGCTTGTCGAGCTTGAGCGCCGCCGCCTCGCCGACGCGCGCGCGGCGCAGCCCTTCGGCCACGTCGATCGAGAGCACCGCCTCGTCCCACAGGTCGAGGTCGGCGACGGTGCGCGCCATCTCCTCGCGCGCCGGCAGCGCCCCCTCCGGATCGGGCTCGGCCAGCGCGGCCAGATCGACGCTGTCGCGCGCGAAGCGCTCCAGGCCCGCCGGCGAGAAATCCGAGGTGTAGGTGACGGCCGCGCGCTGCTGCTTGATCACGCGCAGCCCGAGCGCGCGGCTGCCCGCCTCCTTGATGAGCTCGGTCTCGCCGAGCCGCACCTTGACCTCCAGCTCGTTGCCGTCGCGGACCAGCACCTCGGCCCCGTCGGCGCCCGCCTTGAGCGCCAGCCGCAGCATCTGCTCGGCGAAGCGCTGGCACTGCTTCGGATCGGGAAGCCGGCGCCCCGTGGCGGCCACCGGCCCCGGTGTCATCTTGTCGAACGTCGCGCCGCTCATCGGGTCGGCGCTCGGCCGATCGCTCGGCTGTGCGCGGCCACGGTCATGGGGATCGTCATCGCGTCTTGGTCCCCCCCACGGTGATCTCGGCGATCTTCATGGTCGGCGTGCCGATGCCGACCGGCACCGACTGCCCATCCTTTCCGCAGGTCCAGGTCCCCTGGGACAGCTCGAAGTCGCCGCCCAGCATGGTGACCTTGCGCAGGACCTCCGGACCGTTGCCGATGAGGTTGGTCCCCTTGAGCGGCGCCGTGAGCTTGCCGTCCTCGATGAGGTAGCTCTCGGTCAGCGCGAAGACGAAGTCGCCGTTCGAGATGTTGACCTGCCCGCCCGAGAAGCGCTTGGCGTAGACGCCGCGGGTGACCGACTTGATGATGTCTTCCGGATCGTCGGTGCCCGGCGCCAGGAAGGTGTTGGTCATGCGCGGCAGCGGCTCGTGGCGGAAGCTCTGGCGGCGCCCGTTCCCCGAGGGCGCGATGCCGAAGTGCCTGGCCGACAGCCGGTCTTGCATGTAGCCGACCAGCACGCCGTTTTCGATGAGGACGTTCCGCTGCCCGACGTTCCCCTCGTCGTCGACATTTATTGAACCGCGTTCATTTTTGATTGTCCCATCGTCGACGACCGTGCAGAGCGGCGAGGCGACCGTCTGGCCCATCTGACCGGCGTAGTTCGAGGTCTTCTTGCGGTTGAAGTCGGCCTCCAGACCGTGGCCGACCGCCTCGTGCAGCAAGATGCCCGACTCGCCGGCGCCCAGCACCACCTCCATCGGTCCGGCGGGCGCCTCCACGGCGTGGAGCATACCGATCGCCAGGCGGGCCGCCTCGCGTCCGTGCTCCTCGGGGCTCTGCCCGGGGCGCGCGAAGATCTCCATCCCGAAGCGACCGGCGCCACCCGAGCGCCCGACCTGTCGCTCGCCCCCCTCCTCGGCCACCGCGCTCACGCCGAACCGGATCATCGGCTGGCTGTCGCGCGCCAGGTGTCCGTCGGAGGTCACCACCAGCACCTCGCGCAGCTCCTCGGCCAGCGACGCCTCGACGCGCACGATGCGCGGATCGGCGGCGCGGGCGGCCACGTCCGCCCGACGGAGCAACGCGATCTTGTCGACCCCCGCGCGGGCGAACGACGGCTCCGAGACCGGATAGCGATCGGCGAGCGGCACCGGGCGGACGGCGATCGGCCCGGGCGCGTCGCCGCTCGAGGCGATCTGGCCGGCCGTGCGCGCGGCGGCCAGCATCCGATCCTCCGCCAGCTCTTCCGTATAGGCGTACCCGGTCGCGTCGCCCCGCAGGACGCGCACCCCGAGACCGAGCGTCACGCCGCGCCCGACGGTGCGGACGCGGCCGTCCTCGAGAACGTAGTCGGCGCCCGCACGGTGCTCGAAATAAAGATCGGCGTAGTGGCCGCCCGAGCCGAGCGCCGCGGACAGCAGCCGCTCGGCGAGCGCCGCGTCGATGCCGTCGAGCGGCGAGGCCGCCGGCTGCGTCACCCTGGCCGGCGGGGCCGTCGGGATTCCACCGCTGGCGCTCATCGCGGCGCTGCCGCGCGGCCCGGCAGGCCGGCCAGGGTCTCGTCGATGGCGGCCGCCGCCTGCCCGATCTCCTCTTCGCGCCCGCCCAGCCAGACCCGCCCGACGGCGCCGAAGGTCACCACCTCGAGCAAGCGCACCTCCGCTCGCTTCTCCGCCTCGTTGGCGGCCAGGGCCGCGTAGCCCGCGGGCTGCACTTCCAAGGTGTAGAGCGTCTGCCCGCTCTCCAGCATCTGACCATGGCGCATCCTGTTGATGATGGCCGACTGGTGGCCATCAATGCCAGTTATGATTTCGCGCGCCAGCGTGCGGGGCGCGAGGCGATCGGTCTCCGCGAGCCCGAGCTTGCCCAGGATGGCGGCCGCCGCCGCGCGCACCTCCCCCTGATCGAAGGCGTGCAGCTCGAGGAGGCCGTAGGCGCGCTCCACGATCTGCATCCCCGGCACGACGCGCGCCTGCTTGAGCGCCACGTCGGTGAGCGCGTTGATGGCGATCCCCGGCGCGATCTCGACCAGCAGCGACGCTTGACCGTCGAGCGGCAAGAATCCCTGCGCGACCGTCTGTAAGAACCCCGCCAGCTGGGGCTGCAGGACGTCGATGAAGGTGAGGGCGCGCAACTCCATGAATCGGCGCCCCAGTATTGCGCCTTATGCGCGCCCGATCGAGGGGACTAGTATCTCTCGGGCGGGATGCCGAGCTCGCCGCCGGTGTCGTCCTTGATCTTCGAAAGACCGCGCACCTCGACCTGCCGGATCCGCTCGCGGGTGAGGTTCAAGATGGCGCCCACCTCTTCGAGGGTGATGCCGCCCCGATCCGCGACGTCCAGCGAGCAGGTCTCCGCCATCTCCCAGACCTCGAGGTGCGGAAAGTTGAGCTTGATGGCGCCGGTCTCCGGATTGACGTCGAGGTAGAGGTGATGCGAGCAGGAGACGAAGGGGCAGGGACGCGGCATCCCCGTGCAGGCGTCGCGGGTTCCCGGTCGATCGACGTCCGGCGGATAGACCAAGAGCTCCGACAGGCGACGCTCGTCGCGCGTCAAACGCTTGGGCGCGATGGTCTTCGAACGCACCCGTCCGTCGCGGCCAGCCGAGTGCACCTTGCGGCGGATGCGCGCGACTTCTGGCTGCGGCGCGTCCTCATCCTCCACGCCTCCGCTGCTGAAGTCAGTTGGGTCGTCGCTCTCTTCTCGGTCGTCCATGGGCTCCTCCTCGGTCGGTCGGCATGGCCACGAGTCAGTAGAGGTCGTTCCCGGCTCCCGCCGCCGAACCGCCGGATGGCGGCTCCGCGGTTTGGGCCGAAATTCGACGCTCGAGGTTGCTGATGCGCCGGACCAGCTCGCCGGCGGCACGTTTGGCCTCGGTAATCTCGCGTTCGATCTCGCGGCGACCGTCCGGATTCGCGGCGGGCGCTTTCGCCTCGCGCTCGAAGCCGGCGATCAGATCGCGCAGGTCGTTCTCGACGGTGGTGATCTCGTCCTTGAACCGCAAGAACGATCGCTGAATCTCCTCGATGGTCCGATCGGCGGCCATCATCCCCTTGACGACGTTCACGCGCCGGATGACGTGCGCCGGATAGAGCCCGCACGATCCGCGGTGCTTCCCCTTGCGCCCCACCCGCACCGACCGGGGCAAGAGACCCAGCTGGACGTACTTGCGCAGCGTCGCCTCCGAGAAGCGGATTCCGCGCGTCTCGAAGACGTCGACGATCTGACGCGAGGTGAGGCCATTGGGCCAGGTCCGCTCGATCTCCTCGATCTCCCGCTCATCGAGTAACCCCCGCGCCGGGGCTGCCATCGAGTTCAGAGCTCTCTTCATTGTCGGATTTTCAAACTAATCTATTCAATAGATTCTCCTCAATAGAAAAATGACTGTGAGTCTGTTCAGTCCCTCAGCGAATCGGCGGCCAGCGAAGCGCCGCCAGTGGGTCTGCTGTCGAGGGCGCGACCGTCTCTTAGACCCTGTCTCGCTCTATACTGTGCGGACCATGACAACCGCCCGGGCGCTCGCCGGATGTGCCATCGCCGCCGCGCTGATGGCGATCTCGTCCCCCGCGCCCGCCGATACGACGCGCGCCTCCACCGGCCAGAGCGGACGGTTTCTGAGCACGCGCGCTGGCGTGGGCCTGGAGACGCCGCCCGGCTGGAGCCTCTCCCAGCACACCGGCTACCCCAACGTCCTCTGCATCCTGATTCACCCAGGCGGCAGCCGGATCTCGGTGGCCGTCGACCGCGCCACCGCCAAGGACTCGGCGGCGCTCGTCGACGAGAACCGGCCCGGTCTGGTCGCACAAGGCCTGACCATCGATCGCGTCTCCTCCGGCCCGCTGGGCGGCCTCCTGGTGGACGCGCGCGCGCCGCACCGCGATCAATCTCTCCGGCAACTCTACCTCGTCCGCGATCTCACCGTCGGGCCCGATCCACGCCAGGCCGTCATCCTGACCCTGACCACGACCCGCGAGCAGCTCGCGGCCGCGAGCTCGGCCCTCGACTGGGTGATCGCGCACCTCGACCTCCGCGCGCCGGTTCGCCCCGACGACAAATCCGAAAAACCCGACGGCGGGATATAGGCGTCTAGGCTCGACGCGATCTAGCTGGTCTGTTTCCCCGCCGTGAGCACCAGCGGCAGCTCCTCGCGGAAGAGGCGCCCGAGCGCCGCGATGCCGTCCGGGCCCAGGGCGTCCGCGGGCGGGCGGCCATACGGCGCGTCCATGTACTTCCACAGCTTCTTCCACCAGCGGATCGGCCCTCGGTCGGCGCAGCCGAGCCGCCGATCGCCCGAATCGCAGAAGAGCCGCACATGCATGTGATCGTCGTGGGGCTCTGAATCGGACGGCTCGTGAATCACGAAGGCCGCCCGCGCCAGCAGCGCCGGATCGTCACCGGCGACCGTCGCCTCCCGGAGCAACGCCGCCGCCAAGTTCCGCTGCATGAAGATCCACTGGACCTCGACGTCCGGATCGTTCAGGAGCGCCCGCACGAACGCCCAGTTTCGGCGCGCGTCGAAGCGATAGGCCGGTACCGGACGCGCGGGGGACCGGGTCCCCTGCGGCGGCGACCAGCGCAGGGCCCGCCCGTCGGGAGCGAAGTGCAACATCGCATCGGCCAGCCGAACCGGACGACCGCTCCCGTCGATGGCGTAGTAAAAGACGTCCACGTCGCGGCCGCTCTGGTGCGACCGGTGCTGAACCGACTCACCGCCGGAGCGATGCGAGAGGTCGCCGACGGCGGCCACGCCGCCCGGCGCCTCCGCCGCCACCGCCCGCGACGCCCGGACCACCGCGCCGACCAGCTCCTCGGTCCCGTAGTTGGCGTGCCGCGTCCGCCAGGGTGCCGGCACCGCGTAGCCATCGCCCTCGAACGGCAACAGCGCCGGATGGCGGAGCGTACCCTCCCCGCTCGTCCCGACCGACGCGCTCCCAAACTCCACCGCCATCGGCCCCGCGCACCCCGCGAGGACCAGCCCAACCAGCACGGGCGCCAGTCGCCCGGACCAGGCCAAGCTAGCGGCTACCCATATGCCTTTTCGATCCGTTCCTGGTCTTCCTTGCACCGGATGCACAGCGTGGTCTCGAGCCGCGCCTCCAGGCGCTTCATCGAGATCGGCTCGCCGCACTGCTCGCAGACGCCGAACGTCCCCTCTTTGATCTTCTCCAGCGCGTGATCGATCTTCTGCAGGAAGACCTTCTCGCGCCCCCGCAGGCGGAACGTGAACGAATGCAGGTATTCGGACGATGCCAGATCCATTTCGTCGGGCAGGTCGTCCGAATCCAGCGTCATGTCCTCGTTGAGCGTCCGCTGCGCGTTTCTGAGAATCTCTTTCTTTTTGGCGAGCAGAATGTCGCTAAACCGCTTGAGATCCTTCTTCTTCAGCCCGGTCCCGTCCATGAACGTCCCCGCGCCCCAAAGGCGCATCAGATGAGCGGTGAAATAGCGGGGTAGAGTAAATCGCCAGGAGTGATCCGTCAAGGTCGGACACGACCTTGACACGAGATGATACGCCCACTTACACTCACCCACTCGACCACACGCGGAGGCTTCGTCTTTATATGGGTGGTTCCGATAAGCGCAAGCAAAGCCTGTATTTCCCCGAGGAAATGCTGAAGGAGATCCAAGATGAAGCGACTCGGCAGGACCGATCGCTGTCCTGGATCGTCCAAAAGGCCTGGAAGATCTCGCGCAAGGAGATCATGAAGTACCCCTCGGTGAACGAATTCCCGGGCGAAGAGGACGAGCGGGGCGCCACCGAGTAGCTTGGCCGGACGCGATTTTCTGATCATAACCGAAGCGGTTGCGCCGCTCGGTGAGGGGGTCGCCGCGATCGGCGCGAATGGGCTCAGTCGAGCCCTGGCGGCCCTCGGGAACCGGGCAACGGTTCTGGCGCTCGCCAGCACGGAAGCAGCGGGCCGCGTGCCGGGTCTGGCCCGCCGGCTGCGCACTGTCTCCGCGACGGTCGGCGCACGGACGCACGAGCTGACGCTCTACGAAGGTCGCGCGGTGTTGAGCGATGCCCAGCTGCTGGTGCTCGGCGCCGACGCCCCGACGCGCGCCGAAGCGACGGCTCTGCTGGCTGGCGCTGTTCGATCCCTCTCAGCCGACAAGCTGGTTTCGCCCGAGGTGGCGATCGGCTGGGGTGAATCCTCGGCTGCCGCCCTGTCAGCCAGCTCGGCGTCGGTGAGGCTGTTCGTGCTGCCGACCGGACAGACGGGCGCGCCGCTCGCCCCCGAAGAATCCCAGCTCCTGGGCCCGCTGCTGCTCGGTGACGACTCGGCCTCGCACTCGCTGGTCGCTCTCGGATGCCTGGGCGCGAATGCGATCGTCGCCCCCAGCCCCAGTGCCGCCCGGGCCAGCGAGTCGGATCCCGGTCTCGCCTCGCGCGCCTCCGACGAGCCCTTCGTGAGCCTGCGCTTCGGCTGTGACGAGCCGCCCAACGATCCCGCCACCGACCCGGCGCTGCCGGCCAATTTCAGCGCGGCCGCGCTGTCGGGAAAAGCCGAATGCCGGCGCGCGATCGCCCGCCGCTGTTCCCTGGCGCTCGGCCCGCGCACGCTACTCTTGACGACCGGCCCCCTCCACCAGGAGGCCGACGCCGACGCGCTCCTGGCCGGCATCGAGCGGCTGGCCCCGTTCGACGTCGCCACCATCATCGTGCCGCGCGGAGACCAGCAGTCGATCGAGCGGGCGAGGCAGCTGGCGTTGCGGCAGCCGGGGCGCATCGCGATTTTCCCCGGTGCCGAACCGACGGACGAGCGGCTGGCGCGCGGCGCCGCGGACGCCATCCTGCTCGGCGACGACCACGATCGAATCGGACGGTCCGCCGGCCTGGCTCTGCTCTACGGAACGCTTCCCATCACCCCGGACGTCGGGACCAACCGGGACTATCTGGTCGACTACGATCCCGCCTCACGGACCGGCCACGCCATCCTCTACAGCGCCGCTACCCCTTTCGAGATCGAGAGCGCCGTGCGGCGCGCGCTCACCTTGCGCGCCGATGGCGACATCTGGGCGCCGCTGGTGACGACCTTGATCGGCAGCGCGCCCCGATGGACGGCCACCGCCACCGCGCTGGTCGAGATGGTGGGCAGCCTCGTCAGCGTCGGACTCTGAGACTCTCGCTCCCGATTCCGACGTTTCCCACGCTGGTGCACCGGCCAGCGCCTCCGGGGCCCCTCAGCGGCCCGTCTTGAGCATCCGCGTGACGCGAACGCCGAGCTGACCGTCGACGTCGACCAGCTCGCCTTCCGCCCAGATCTCGCCGCCGACCCGGAGTGCGATCGCGTGCCGCCGGTCGGCCGCAACCGTCAGCACCACCCCCGGCGCGAGCCCGAGCACCTCGTCCCCGCGGAGCGTGATCCGCGCCAGCTCGGCGAGCACCTCGATGGGCGCCCCTGCGAGCGCTGCAGTGGCTTTCTCGGTTGGTCCTGAAACGTCCATGGCTTCCTCCCTCTTGATGGCGACTGTCCGCTCCAGCGGCGTTCCGGTCAGTTGAAAGTCTCCCGCCAGCTCCAGGCTGCCGTCGGGCTCGATATGAAGCGGGGCGACATACGCCCCGATGGCCAGCCGCCCCTCCCAGCGATCGCGGGCACCCTCGCCCAGGTAGCTCGCGGCGCGCGGGCCATCGAACACCAGCGCGTCGCCCGGCGCGAGGCCGACCAGGCTCGCCGCGCGTAGCTCGGTCGCCGCTATCTCCACCCGCGCGATCACCGGAAGCTCGCCGGCGCGTGCGCGCCAGTGGTCGCCCGACACCGACGCGCCACGCGATAAGTCGAGCCCGAGAACGCCCGCGCCAATTGACCCCTCGATTCGCAGCGCCAGGCGCAGGCGAGCGCCGGTGCTTGGCGACGGGGATCCGAGTCTCAACGACCAACCGAGGATGTCGAGGACCGGGGCGACGAGCGCGACCAGAACACCGCGCTCGGCCGGACCCAGGGCTCGCGCCGCCGAAAACGCACCCCGCGCCCCCAGCGCGGCATCGATGAGCCGCACCGCGAACGACGACGTCAAGGTGAGACGTCCGACCTCCGTCGCACGCGCGATCTGGAGGGCGATCGAATCCGTCGGATCCGGCAGATCGGATGGGCGGATCTCGAAATCGGGCCCCACCACCGTCACGATCACCGAATCGAGCACCGGCAGATCGACCCGCCAGCGCGGCGGAAGCATCGACAGGACGCGAAGCGCCGCGCGGCTCGCCGCCGCGTCCGCGGCCCGAACCGAGGGGCACTTGCCGAGATCGAATGGTTCGACGTTCACCGATCGGTCCCGCCGCCGGACTCGGACCCGCCGCCGTCGTTCGACCCGCCCGCGCCATGGCCGTCCGGATGGCGCGGGCGCGTCGCCGTCGCCGCCAGCGCGATCCCTTTGCTTCGCAGCCGAAGTCGGAGCTCGTTCATCGCCACTGAAAGCGTCTGCCGCGAACCCTCGGTTCGTGTCAAGAGCTCAGCGGCCACGGCGCGTGATCCGGGCGCCGAAGTCAGTCGTATCTCGGCCCCGGCCAGCTCGCCCGACCCGATCCGGATGCGCGCCTGGACCTCACCGCCAACGTCCCCGACCAAGATTCGATCGATCTTCGACGGGGGCGCCGGCGGCGGGGCTGGCGCGATGGGAGGCGGTGCCGGCGACCGAGGCGCCGGCTCGCCACGAAACCACCCCGCCAGCGCCGCCGCCATGGCCGTCTCCGTCCCTACCCCGGTTGCACCAACGGAACCGCCGCGCGCAAGCGTGTCGCGGAAACGCGGGCTGGAGCGGGCTGCCCGCCGAGTTGCGTCCGCCGCACCACCGACGGAAGGATCATCCTTTCGAACGACCGGAGCGACCGTCGCGTCATTGACCTGCACGGCTCCGTTTTCGACCGATGCGCCCCCGCAGTTGCTAGAGCTCAACGGGACCGGCGCAGGGTTCTCATGCGTGCCGTGACCTCCTGAGGTATGATTCTTCGAAACCGTGGGCCGCGGGGGCCATCGAATGATGGAAGGCGCCGAAACTGCATGACGAGACCAGGGTCATGATTAGTTGCCAGCAGCTCATCGAGTTTTGTTTGGATTACGTAGAAGGCGTCTTGCCCGACGAGGAACAGGTCGGGTTCCGGCGGCACCTCTCGCAGTGCCCGGATTGCGTGACGTTCTTCGAGACGTACCGAATAACGCCTGAGCTGTCTCGTGAGGCCCTGGCGACCCAGATCCCAGCGTCGGTCCGCGAGTCCGTACGCAGCTTCCTTCAGTCGCGCCGCAGCGAGTAGCGCGCCGCAGCGAGCAGCGCCCGCCGCAGCGAGCAGCGCGCCGCAGCGAGTAGCGCGCCGCAGCGAGTAGCGCGCGCAGCGAGTAGCGCACCGCAGCGAGGGCCCGCCGCAGCGAGTAGGGCGTCGCAGCGAGCGAACCTCGAAACACAGCTTTTTTTGACATGGTATGTTTTTAAACTACTCTATCCTACATGTACGACATTCTCTCACCGCACCCCGACAATCGCCGCCTGAACCCCCGGCTCCGTCTTCAGGTCGTCCTGAACGAATACGTCTGGGATCGCCCCTATCGCGCGCTGGCGATGGACGTCAGTGAAGCCGGGGTCGCCATTCAAAAGGTGACCGAGGCCGCGGTGCCGTTCGCGAAGATGGTCGCGCTCGAGGTCGTATTGCCCGGGACCAACGAGACCATCTGGGCGAGCGCCGAGCCCAAGTTCGACGACGTCGGCCGCAACGTGCACGTCTCTGGGCTGCGCTTCGTCTCCATGGCGCGCAAGCACGAGCGGCTGATTCGCGACTACCTGCGCGAGCGGCGCGAGCGCCTCCTGCGTCTCTTCTATCCGACGTCTCGTCCTATCAGTCGGTTCGCCTAGCTTCGTCCAATCACCTCGGTCGGCCCTCGGTTCCGCAATGGTGCGGCGCCGGGGGCCGTTTTTTCGTTGGCGGTGCTAGGCTTGGGATGTGGCGCGCCGGCTGGTACTTGCGGCGGTCTTGGTCATGGCGGCCCCCCGGCCGGCGCCGGCGGATTGGCAGGTCCACCGCGGCGGCTCGAGCGTCGTTCTCGAGCGCGGCGAACGGGCGCTGCGCGACAACCCAGACGACGAAACGCTGGCCCGGCGGGTGGTCCAGCTGGCCGGACGACCTGGCGCCGCCGCGTTGCGGGCGCGCTTTCGCGCCTGGGCTGTCGGGGCGACGGGTTACGCGCCGCTCGCCGCCTACGCGCAGCTTCTGTTCGCGCTGGGCGACGCGGCCGAAGCCGCCCAAACCTTCGGCGAGGCGTTGAAGATCGTCCCCGATTCGGGGGCGGCGCTGGCTGGTCGAGCCCGGGCACTGGCCGCGACAGGGGCCGTCGCGGAGGCGGTCGCGGCGTACGACCAGGCGCTGGGACACGAGAAGCGTCCGCCCCTCCGTCGACGATTGATCGAGGCGGAGCTGGCACTCTTGGCGCGCGAGCCCGGCGGCGACCTCGAACACCGTCTCGCCCTCCGCCGTGAGCTGGTGGCCCTGGTACCCGATGGCGATGTCGAGGCCGAGCGACTCGCCGACCTGCTGGAATCGGTGGGCCGGCCCATCGAAGCGGCGCAGATCCTGGAACGGCGCCTGCCGTCCGATCGCGCCGCGGGCAAACTGGCGCTGGCCCTGCGCGCGGCACGCCTGCGCCTGGCCGGCGGCGATCCGGGCGACGCCGCCCGAGCCGCCGCGGGACTGGACGCGCTCATCCGGCAGCTGCCCCTGGCGGCGAGCGAGAGTCGCCGCGCGGTCTGGACCTGCGCCCGCGACCTGGCGCGAAGCCGTGGAACCCTCGGCGCCCTGGCCGACGAGCTCGAACGCGCGCCCGGCCCCGTCGAATGGGAAATCCTCGGCCAGGTCCGTGACGAGCTCGGCGATCTCGAGGGAGCGCTGACGGCGACCCGGACGGCCCTGGCGCGTGCGCCGCGCGACGCGGCGATCGGGCGCCGGCTGATCGCGCTGCAGGAGCGAATGGGTCGGGACGAAGAAGCGACCGCGACCACCGCCGAGCTGGCGCGTCGGCTTCCTTCCGAGGTCGGCTTTTCCACCGAGCTCGCCAACCGCCAGCTGCGCGGCGGCGACCGCGCGGCCGCGGCGGCGACGATCGATCGCGCCACGATCCATTTCGCCCACCAAGCGGCCGCGCTCCGGGAGCTGGCGGAGAGCGCCGCGCGCGCGGGCGACGACCGGCGGGCGCTGGCGATCCGGGAACGCATTCACAAGCTCGATCCCACCAGCGAGAGCGCGATCGTCGCCCTCGGCGAAGCGCAGTTTCAATCCGGTCAGAAGGACGACGCGCGCCGGACCTGGTCGGCCCTGCGCACCCGAGCGGGTTCGGCGGTGGCCGGACACCTGCGGCTCGGCGAGGTGCTGCTCGATCACGATCTCTTCACGGGCGCGATCGAGGAGGCGCGGAGCGCGCTGGCGCTCGACGCCAAGAGCGCCGCACCCCACCGCTTGCTCGCGCAGATCTACGAACGGCAGCGCAAACCGGACGCCGCGCTCGAAGAGTGGAATCTGGTCCTGCGGATCGCGGGCCCCGCGGGCTCGGATGGCGGAGATGCCGGGCGCCGGCGCGAGGCCCGCACGCACAGCCTGGCGTTGCTTGCGCGTCAGGGACGGGGACGGCTGGACGCCGAGGTTCACCGCCTGCGGAGCGAAGCCGAGGCACATCCGGATGATGCCGAGACGTGGCTGTTTCTGGCGGAGGCCCAGCAACGGCTCGGCGACGGCGCAGGGGCGATGACCACGCTGCGCGCGATCCTCGCGCGCGGTGCCGCGGTGGGTGACGGATCTGGCGACGCGCGCGCCGCGGCGGGTGGCGGATCCGGCGACGCGCGCGCCGCGGCGATCGAGGCGGGGTTTGCGCTAGCCCGTCTTCTTCAACGAACCGGTCAGCTCGACGAGGCCACCCTGCGCCTGGACGAGCTCGGTCGCCTGGCGCCCGGCCGGGCGCGCGAAGCCCAGCTTCAGATGGCCGCCATCGCGCTCGGGCGCTACGACACCGCGGGCGCCCTCGCGCGTGCCGCGGATGCCGAGGTCGGCGCCGATCCCGCCACCTTGGTTAGGATTGCCGAGCTCCGAGAGCGCGCGGGCTCAGACACGCTGGCCGCCGCGACGTACCGGAAGGCTCTGCGAGGAGACGCCCCCCCGGGAGCGGGCCTGTCCCTGGCCAAGATCCAGGTGCGGCAGGGCGACGGCGTCGGCGCAGCCACGACGATCGAGACGCTGCTGCGGACCTCGCACGACGACGCATCGGTGACAGATGCCGCGCGACGGGCGCTGACGCTCGACGAGTCCCTGGGCCGGTTGTCGGAGCTCGCGCAGACGCTTTCGTCCACCATGCCCGACGAACAAGCGACAGCCGCCCGGCGGAGAGCCCTGGTCGGCGTGCTGAAAAGGATGTTGCCACCGCTTTACCGGGATCCCACCGCCGACGCCACACGCGCGCGCCTCGGCCGACGATGGCTGCGGCCGCTGCTGGATCTGGTCACCGACGCCGATCAGGCCCCGGACCCCGCTGCGATCGAGCTCCTCGGAATGCTGGGCAACACGGACGCGGCGCCGGCGCTGGCGCGAATCGCCGCGCGGTTGGCCGAGGGCAATCCGCGAAGCCCCGCCGCCAGCGGGGCGACGGAAGCCCAACTCGCGGCGATCGTCGCCCTCGGACGCCTCGCCGATCCGCGGGGGCGATCGGCCCTCGAACACGCCGTCGGCGCCAGCAGCACCGCCACCCGGACCGCCGCCGTCTGGAGCCTTGGCCGGATCCCCGACCCGCGCGTGACGCCCTTTCTGGAGCGGGCGCTCGAGGATCGGCGCCCGGAAATCCAGGCTGCGGCCTGTCTCGGTCTCGGTCGGCGCGCCCCAGATTGGCACGGTCGAGAAGACCGGGAAGGTCGAGAAAGTCGGGATCGGGGAGCCGCACCGGCCCAGCTCCTGGCACGGGTGGCGGCCGATCCCGCCCGACCGCTGCTGGTTCGGAGCGCGGCAATCGCGGGGCTGGGTCGCGCCGGTCTGTCGGCCGGCACCCCCACACTGATCGACCTGCTGGATGCCGGCGACGTCGACCTGTCGCGCGCGGCCGCCTTTGCGCTGGCCCGCGCGCGCGATCCACGCGCCTTGCCGGTGCTGCTCACCCGCGCGTTGCTGCCGGAACGATTCGCGCTCGTCGATGCGGCCGCGCCCATCGCGGCGCTCGGCGCCTGGCTGACCGCGGCTCCCCCACCCGATGAAGGTCGGTTCGTCACCGGCAACGGGCTCGATCTCGGGGATGCGCTGGCGGCCTTCACCGAGGCGCCTCCGCCCGGCGACCTGGCACCGCTGTGGCGAGACCACACCCGCGCGCTGGAGGACCTCCTGGCGGAATCACTCGGTCACCCGGGTGACCGGCGCCGCGCGGCCCTGGCCGCCCTCGACAGCCGAACCGACGGGCCCGGACTGGGCGCGCTGGCGCCCGAGGGCGATGTCGCGGCAGGCCCCGACACAGCCCTGGCACTTCGCGAGATCGCGCTCCCGCTGGCCGATCGCGTGGCGGCTCTGCTCGACGATCCGGCAGTGGACATCCGCGCGGCGGCGTTACGGGTGCTGGCCAAGATCGACGACGAGCGCGTGACCCCGGCACGCCTCGCGGACGCGGTCCGCGACGGGTCGGCTGCGCTCGCCGGAGCGGCCATTCTGGCGGCGCACGGAGTGGCGAGGGTACGGCCGCTCCTCGGCCCGGCGATCGCCGGCGCGGTGGCGCCGCTGCTCTCCGACAACGGCTCGCCCGGCGCCTGGCGTCGACGATTCGCGGCGGTCGGGGTCCTGGCGGCGCTTGGCCCATCGGGCCGGGCCTACCTCTGGCCCGCCACCACCGATCGACACCCGCTCGTCCGCCAGGCCGCGCGGGAGGCGCTCGCCCGATCGGATCGGGTCCGCTAGCACGGACGGCGGAAACGGAAGGCAGAAGGCGGAAGGCGGAAGGCGGAAGATCGCCGGCCCGCTTGACTTGCTCGCCGCACGGTCGACAATGCTCGAGCCGGCGGACAAAATGCCGTGCGGAGGTCAAGACGAACATGTCCGGCAAGCTCTGTCCGAACTGCGGCGCCGAAGTCCCCACGGACAACCGTTTCTGCGGTAGCTGTGGCAACAAGATCGACCTCCCCGCGGCTCCCGCGGCCAAGACCATGTTCTTCGGAGCGAATCAGCAGCCACCCGGCCGCGCCAAGCTGACCGTGATCAAGGGAGAGGGGGTCGACGGGGTGACCTACCTGCTCAACGCTACCGAGCACCTGGCCGGCCGGAACGAAGGCGCGATCATGTTTCCCGACGATCCGCTGCTCTCGCCCCGACACGCGAATTTCGTCTATCGCGATGGCAAGCTGCATGTCGTCGACGAGGGCTCGGTCAACGGCGTCTTCATCCGGATCAAGGTGCCCGTGGCCCTCGCGCCGGGGGCGCTGTTTCTGATCGGCGAGCAGCTCCTGCAGATCGAACCCTCGCCGCCCGATCTCGGCCCGCAACCGGACGCGGAGGGGACGTATTTCTACGCCAGCCCCAAACGGCCCTCGAAGATGAAGCTGATCCAGCGTCTGCGCGGCGGCGAGATCGGCATGATCTACCGATCGCGCAGTGACACGATTTCGATCGGTCGTGAAGGAAACGACGTGAACTTTCTGGACGACCCCTTCATCTCCGGACGGCATGCCCAGATCACCATGAACGGCGAGGGTCAGATCACCCTCACCGATCTCGGCTCGAAGAACGGAACCTTCGTCCGCATCAACGACGATCTCGCGCTCGAACATGGCGATCACGTCTTCCTCGGGCAGCAGCTTCTCCGGGTGGAGGTCACCTAGGAAGCGACCTGTCTCGAGTGTCGGGCGTGTCGGAAAACCGAACGATCTCGTCGGAGTGAATTGACGCTGACCGCCCGTCGTGCTAGTTGCGATAGGCTTACCGGGGGTCCCTTTGATTACCTGTAACCGCTGCGGCAAAGAAAACCAGGACCACTACAAGTTTTGCCTTGGCTGCGGCAGTGAGCTCGTAAAACCGGCCCCTGCGCCGGCCATCGACTCCTCGCTCGAGACCGCGCGGACGGTGCTCCCTCCCGCCCCGATGGCGGCCACGGTGGCCGGCGAGCTGCGGAGCTCCTCGCCGGCCGTGCCCAAGGTTCGCGGTGGAATTCCCTGGGGCGACTCGCCCAAGATGCCTTCCGCCATCGCCTTTCAGCTTCCGCCCAATCCGCTGGCGGGACCCGCCGGCGCTCCGCGCTCGACCTCCGGTGGCGCCAGCGCGGTCGGCGCCCTCGGTGGGACGCCAGGACCTCTGCGGGTGACCGGGGGCGCCGCACCGGCTCCGGAGGGTCAGATCCCCTGCCCGACCTGCGGCAAGATGGTCCAGATCGGATTCGCCTTCTGCGGTGGCTGCGGGACACGCATGGCCAAGCAGCCCTCGGGCGCGTCAGCGGCCGTCGGCGGCCCGCCACGAACGATGTTCATGGCCGGCTCGACCGCCGCCGCACCGGCCGCCGTGCCGCGCGGGCGCTTGATCCTGATTCGGCCGGACGGCACCGAAGGGGGAGCTCATCCCTTGCACGATGGCGAGAACCTCATCGGGCGCGGGCAGGCTCCGTTGTTCGATGCCGATGCCTACCTGTCTCCCCGGCACGCCGAGCTCTCCGTCGGCCCGAATGGCGTGACGATCCGCGACCTTCAGAGCCTGAACGGAATCTTCCTGAAGATTGGCGACGAAGAGGCGCTCGAATCGGGCGACATCTTCCGCATCGGACAGGAGCTGTTGCGGTTCGAGGTGATCTCGCCTCCCCAGCCCCTGGAAGACGGCACCGACGTCATGGGGACGCCCAATCCGGGCTTCTGGGGACGGCTTTCGGTCATCGTGGGCCGCGACGTGGACGGCTCGGCCTTCCCGCTTTTTGGTGAATCCATCGTGCTCGGGCGCGAGCGAGGTGACATCCTTTTCCCGGAGGACGGCTACGTCTCGGGGACCCACACGCGAATCGCGCTCCGCGACGATCAGGTGTTTCTGAGCGACCTCGGCTCCTCGAACGGGACGTTCTTGCGGCTCCGCCAGGAACGCACCGTTCCAAGTGGCGCCTTCATGCTGATGGGCCAGCAGCTCTTCCGGCTCGAGTTTCGCTAGAAGGTGGGCCCGTGGGCTGGCCCGCTGACGTCAACTGAGACCAAGCAGGTCGTCGGCAGATATCAGCTGGGGGTCAGCTGATATCTTTCCGATATCTTCCGGTCTCCTACTTCTTCTCGACTTCGATCTTGGCACCGCCGGCGCTCTTTTGGCCACCGAAGAATGCCTGTCGCGTGTTGCCACCCTCGGCGGGCTCGACGTACCGGAAAGCGCCGGGAATCTTGAAGGTGCTGCCGTCGTCGAACATCACGGTGACGTCGATGGGGCCCTTGTCGTTTGCCGGCGTCACCACCCGGATCTTGGTGGGCGAAGCGATCTGGACGCTCTCGCACTTCTTGCGCCCGAAGCGGACCTCGGCCTGGGTCTTACCAGGCTGAAAGCCGCCGCCAAGGATGGAGATCTCCTCGCCCCCCGCGGTGGTCCCCTGCGGCGGTTCGATTGATTCAACCTTGACCGGTCCGCCGCTTTGCGTGCAAGCGGCAATCGTCACGAACGCAGCCATGGAAAGGGCAAGACCGAGGACACGTTTCATCGTGTTCGCCTCCGCGAAAAGGAAGCGCCGACCATAGCCCTCGTCGACGGACCGGTCAAGGATTGACCGTCCGGCAATATTTGGGATGCCGGGGCGCTCCGCTTCGGGAAAATCGCGCTTTGGTCGAGAGAGGACTGGAACCCTAGACGGATTCCCGCTTGGACATGGCCCGGCGCATCTTTCCGAGCGCCTGTTCCTGCAGCTGCCGCACCCGCTCGCGCGAGAGCCGGTACTCGTCCCCGATCTCCTTCAGGGTCCGCTCCCGGTCATTGACCAGGCCGAAGCGCTTGCGCAGGATGTCGGCTTCGATCGGCTTGAGCGCCGATAGGAACTTCATCATCTCGCCCTGCGTTTCGGTGGACGCCATCTGTTCGGGCACCGCCGGCCCCTCGTTCGGGTCGACGAGCACGTCGATGAGGCGCCGTCCGTCCTCGTCCGAAATTGGCCGATCGAGTGAGACCGGCGTCTCTGACAGGAAGGTCTTCATCTTCTCGAGCTTCTCGGCCTCGATCCCGGTAGCCGCCGCGATCTCCTGCGTGGTTGGCACCCTTTCGAGCTTCGATTGCAGCTCGCGTTGGGACTTGGCGATCCGGTGGTAGGCGTCGATCATGTGCACCGGCAGCCGGACCGCCCGGCCCTTGTCGGCCAGAGCCCGGCTAATGGCATGTCGGATCCACCAGCTCGCGTAGGTCGAGAAGCGGAACCCCCGCCGGTAGTCGTAGCGCTCGACCGCCTTCATGAGGCCGATGTTCCCCTCCTGAATGAGGTCGGCCAGCGGCAGACGGCCGTGGTTGAACCGGCGCGCGATCGAAACCACCAGCCGCAGGTTCGCCTTGACGAACTCATTCTTCGCCGCCTTGAGGCGGACCGCCTTGACCCCGACGATCTTCACATACTCGGCGAAAGCCTTGGTCGAAGTCGAAAACGGAACCGTCCCCTCGAAGGGGAGGCCCTTCACCGCGCGGCCAACGCGCTGGATCTCGGTGAGCGCGGCATCCAGAAAGATCCGATCGATGTCGATGATGCGTAGCTTCGCGGCCAGCGCCCCCGCCGTCTTCTCGAACCGACCGCGGGCTGGGATCGACGACTTGCCGCGGGCGCGTTCCGCCGCGGCCCGGTGGATCTTGGCCTCGGCGAGTGGCTTGCCCACCTCGCGCTCGACCACGTCGAGGACCCAGTCGGTCCCTGGAACGAATCCCAAAATGGTCCGCCAGAGACCAAGCTCCATCTCTTCGATGTTGCGGGCCGTCTCGAATTCCTGCTCCGGGCGCAGGACATCCAGCTCGGCCATGTCGCGGAAGTACATCGCCAGGAAGCTGGCGGGCTCGTCGTCTCCTCGCTTGCGCTTGGTGGTGGCACCCGCCGGCGCCTCCTCAACCTGAACCTCCTCCTCTTCTTCGTCCTCGTCGACGTCCGCCGCTTCGGCGGCGCCCGCCTGCAAGTCGGCGCCTTCGGCGACCTCCTCGGTCTCCTCGCCCTCTATCTCGACGGCTGGACCGGCGCCCAGGACGACGCCCAGCTCTTCGAGGGGCGCGCCGCCCGCTTCGGACAGCCCGGGCAGATCGAGCATCTCGGCAGACAGCGGAAGCGTGTCGTTAGCGGGGATCGCGGGACGGACGGGAACCGCAGGCGACTTGACAGAAGGCGACTTGATCGAGCTCTTGGCCTTCACGGCGCGCGGAGCCCGCCGGGTCCCGGCTGCCCGAGCCGCTTTAGCCTTGTGGCCACCGTCTATCGGTCGCGCCTTGCGGACCGACCTCGCCTTTGCACCTCGCACGTCCATCTTGGTTATCTCCATCGAGCCGCGTCGCGAGCCAGACACCTCTGGACCGTCCAGAGATATACGTATCTCGCCAACTAAATATTCCGGGTTGAACCGCGTCACGCCTCGTAGACTTCGATGCTTGTCCGACCTGTTTGGTTGCACGGGACGTACCCGGGCAAGATGGGGTCCGCTGACACGAGCGCAATGGCCGCGCAACCGATTTCGGCGACCGTCCTAGCGCGACGCGTCAGTTGGCTCTGCGGCTCGGGTCGGTCAGGCGTCTTCGTCGCGTTTTTCCGCGACGATGAGCAGACTTCGCGACGACCCGCCAAAGAACTGACCCTTGAGCGCGAGGCCACCTGAGACGTCGATCACACGGAACCCGGCCTGACGAAGGAGACGGCCGATTTCGTGCAGGCTGTATGCGCGAACCGACAGCTCCTGCTCCAGCTGCCGGCCATCCTCGAAGACGATGGACCGGTGGGTGTTGATCCGGCTGGTGTGGAAATTGAAATCAACCTCTTCGAGAACCACGCAACCGGTCCCTTCCCACCAGACACGAACCGGCAAGTCGGCCACGACGTAGTCGCGATTGATGACGTCGAGAAGAAAGCGGCGCCCGGGCTTGAGCGCGTGCGCGATCCGCTCGGCCACCCGAAGGTTGGTCTCTTCGTCGAAGTAGCCGAAGGACGTCAGCATCGAGTAAGCGCCGTCGAACTGGTTTTCGAACGACATCTCGCGCATGTCGGCGTGGACGAAATTGACCGACAGCGCTCGCCGCTGCGCCTCGTCGGCCGCGCGGATCAGCAGCGGCAGCGAGAGGTCCAGCCCGGTGACGTTGAATCCGCGCTGGACGAGCTCGATCGCGTGCCGACCGTAGCCGCATCCCACATCCAAGATCTCGGCGCCGGGATCGGTCTGAAGCGCGTTGGAGATGAACTCGACCTCGCGCAGCGTCTGATCCGCCCGCATGAAGGGCAAGGTGCGGAGATAGTCTTCATCGAAGACCTCCTCGAACCACGGCTTGGAGCGTTTCGGGCGACGCGGCCGCAGCGAGAGCGCTTCGGGGAGAATGGGAAGCGCCGGCAACAGAGGCGCGCGCACTTCTTCGACCACCGCCGGGAGGGCCATCCGCAGCTCTGGACCGGGCGTCTTGAGATAGCTGCCCGGAATCGGCGGTGGTGTCGGTCGTGGCGTCGACGGCGAGGCGGCAACCGGTTGCGACGTCAGCTCGGGCGCCGGTGTGAGCGCGTCGGAGATGCTCCCGCCAGCACCGTCTTTGGCCTCCAGGACCTCGATCTCGTCGACCGGTACGTCGCTCTCGGTCTGGGCGACCGCGGCGGGCGGCGGGGTGGCGGCGACCATGGCGGTCGGCAGATCGGCTGACGCCGCGCTGCCGTCGCTGCCCATGGGGCGCACCGGCAGCGCCCCGGTGATATCGAGCGCTGGCGCGTCAGGCGGCGCGGACCCCTCGGGCGGAGCAGCCTTTCCACGGGGCTCGGGCGGTGGAGTCACCTCCACCTCGACGTCGATAATGCTGGGGGACGGCGCGGCGGCGACCTCGGGTGGGGGTGTTGGCGCGACCGGGGCGACCTCGGGGGGCGGCGTTGGCGCGACCGGGGCGACCTCGGGGGGCGGCGTCATCGGCCCGGAGTCCAGCGCGCGCACGGCGGCCGCTTCCGCCGCGAGCACGGCGGCTTCGTTGTCGAGGTCTCCGCCGGTCCCGTCCATCGCGCCAAAGGGGCCGTCCGACGGCACCGGCGGTGGAGCGGGCGTTCGGCCGGAAGCGCGCGCGTCGACGAGATCGACCGGGGTGGCACCAACCGGGAGGGCACCAACCGGGAGGGGTTCGGGGGCCGCCAACGGCGCAACCGGGGAAGACAAGGGTGGATCGAGATCCAGGGGTACACCGGCGATCGGCGTGCCGCGCGGCTGTGTGGTCGTCCGCCGTCGCACCGAGGGCGTCGCGAAGTCGCCGCTCGCGATGCCAATTGGACCGCTGCGCTCACGCGAAAGGCTCGAGCGCACCCGGCGGCCTCCGGCTGCCTCGCGCCGTTTGGCAGCTTGGCCATCGTCGGTCGAAACGATCTCGGCCCCAGGCGTCACCCCAACCTCGGCGGCCTGCGCCTCCGTCCGGCGAGACGATTCGTCGTGGCTCTTAGGCGCCATTCGACGATGTATGTCGGCCGATGCCGACTCCCATCTTCACGGAGTCACCGGCCGAGAGGCCCTCGAGGTCGACCCGCCCCGGCTCGAACACCACGATGGTGGTCGACCCCAGGTGGAAAATCCCCAGCTCTTCGCCGCGCCGGATCGGCTTTGGCTGATCGTAGCTGCGGTTGCGAACGGCGGCGCGCAGGAACTGGGGTCGATGCGTCGCCACCTCCGGATCATACGACACCGTGACGTGGCCGACGCCAATTGCCGCCACCATCACCACCGCGCACAGTCCCCCCCCCTCCATCTCGATGAACGTCACGAAGCGCTCGTTCCGGATGAAGAGACCTGGTTCCGAAAGCACACTCTTGGCCCCGACCGAGAACAGCGTGCCGGGAATGTGGCGCCATCCCAGGACCCGCCCACCGACCGGTGCGTGGACCCGATGGTAGTCCTTGGGCGACAGATAGGTGATGAGGTAGGCGCCACCTTCCAGGCGTGAGGCGTTCGCCTCGTCGCCGAGGAGCTCGCCGAGCTGGAAGAAGTCTCCCTTCGCCTGGATCAGCTTCCCCGCGGTGGCCAGCCCGCATTCCACCACCGTCCCGTCGGCGGGTGACACCACCTGCCCGGAACCATCGGCGATCGGGCGCAAGCCGGCCCGCAGACGCCGTGTGAAGAACTCGTCGAACCCGGCGTAATCGTCGAGCGGCTTCTCGGCTTCGTCGACGTTGATGCCGTAGACGCGCGCAAACCGCGACAGCATGAGGCTGCGCAGGCGGGTGGGGATGCCTCGGCTTCCCCCCCACCCTATCGCTCCGGACACGGCGCGCTTGGGAACGATTCGCCACATCGAGCGCCGAGCCCGGTCGCTGAAAGAGAGCCCACTCATTGGATTTTTCGGAGCGTCGCGGGCGTTCCGCGAACCTGGAATCTTAGGTCAGCTCACCCGCCCCGTCAAAGGCTAAGGGGCCACCCTCATTCGAGGATGACCCCTTTTCCCGTCGGTGACCTACCGAAACGTACTAATTGTCGAAGTAGAGGGCGAACTCGTACGGGTGCGGGCGGAGCCGGATCGCGTCGACCTCGTTTTCCCGCTTGTAGTCGAGCCAGGTGGAGATCACGTCCGGGGTGAACACGTCCCCCTTGAGCAGGAAGGCGTGGTCCTTTTCGAGCGCCCTGAGCGCGTCGTCGAGCGAGCCGGGCGCCTTCGGGACGTCCTTCGACTCCTCGGGCGACAGCGCGTAGATGTCCTTGTCGAGCGGCTTGCCCGGATCGAGCTTGTTCTGGATGCCGTCGAGCCCCGCCATCAGCATGGCCGAGAACGCGATGTACGGGTTCGCGGTCGGGTCGGGACAGCGGAACTCGAGCCGCTTGGCCTTCGGCGAGCTTCCGCCGATGGGGATGCGGACCGAAGCCGACCGGTTGCGCGACGAGTAGGCCAGGTTGACCGGCGCCTCGTAGCCCGGCACCAGGCGCTTGTAGCTGTTCGTCCCCGGGTTGGTGAAGGCGCAGAGCGCCGGCGCGTGTTTCAGGATGCCGCCGATGTAGTGCAGCGCCATGTCCGAGAGGCCGGCGTACTTGTCGCCGGCGAACAGGTTCTTCTCATCCTTCCAGATCGACTGGTGGCAGTGCATGCCCGAGCCGTTGTCACCGAAGATGGGCTTCGGCATGAAGGTCGCCGTGCGGCCGTTCTTGCGGGCGACGTTCTTGACGACGTACTTGTACCACATGGTCCAGTCGGCCATCAGCTTGAGGCTGTTGAACTTCATCGACAGCTCGCACTGTCCGCCGGTGGCGACCTCGTGGTGGAACACCTCCACCGGGATGCCGACCGCTTCGAGCGTCACGGCCATCTCGGCGCGCAGATCGCCGAGCGTATCGGTGGGCGGCACCGGGAAATATCCGCCCTTGTGCGGCGGCTTGTAGCCCAGGTTCGGCCCCTCGGCGCGGTCGGTGTTCCAGCGGCCTTCGATCGAGTCGACCAGGTAGCTGGAGCGGTTCGGGCCCTCCGAGTAGCGAACCTCGTCGAACACGAAGAACTCCGGCTCGGGGCCGAAGTACGAGGTGTCGCCGATGCCCGTGGACTTGAGGTACGCCTCGGCCTTGGCGGCGATGGTGCGCGGGTCGCGCGAATAGGGCTGCTTGGTGATCGCGTCGACGATGTCACAGGTGAGCGACAGGGTGGGCAGCGCGTAGAAGGGGTCCATGATCGCCGAGCCCGGGTCCGGGATGAAGATCATGTCGGAGGCGTGGATCGGCTGCCAGCCGCGGATGGAGCTGCCGTCGAAGAAATAGCCGTCCTTGAAGACGTCGACGCTCAGCTTCGAGATCGGCATCGTCGTGTGCTGCCAGATACCGAGCAAGTCGACGAACTTGAAGTCGACCATTCGCGCGCCGTTCTTCTCTGCGAGTTTGAGGGCCTCAGATGGAGTCATGTACGTTCCCCTGTGCGTTGTGTTTGTGGTGTCGCCGAAGTTACCGAGTCTTCTTAGAGCGCGTCTTCGCCGCGCTCACCGGTGCGGATCCGGATCGCCTCGTCGACGGGCGTGACGAAGATCTTCCCGTCGCCGATCCGCCCTGTTCGCGCGACGCTCATGATCGCCTCCACGACGTCACGGACGATGTCATCTTTGACGACGATCTCGATCCGGACCTTCGGAACGAAGTCGACGACGTAGGCCGACCCACGGTAGACCTCTTTCTTTCCGCCGGTCCGACCGAAGCCCTTCACCTCGTAGACGGTCATTCCCTGAACGCCGACCTCGCGCAGACGATCCTTCACATCGTCGAGCTTGAACGGCTTGATGATGGCTTCGATCTTTTTCATGTGGTCTCCACGCTAGCGCTGCAATGTTTCGAGGCAGTTTCCCAGCAGTTAAATCGTCGTAACCCAGTACCGTCAAGCACTATTGAACGCGTCGCGGGGGGGGTGGGACCCTCCCAGGGTCCCACGGTCAACCGACCGACAGGGCGCCGACCAGCTCGCGGACATCGCGGATGCCGTCCGCGGCCAGCCGCGCCTCCAGATCGCGCACGATCCGGCCCGACGCGTCGGGATCGACGAAGCTCTGCGTGCCGATCTGGACCGTGCTCGCGCCGGCCAGGAAGAACTCGATGGCGTCGGTCGCATCTTGGATGCCGCCGATGCCTGAGATCGGCAACGAAACACCCGCCCGCCGGACTTGATAGACCATCCGCAACGCGATCGGTTTGATGGCGGGTCCCGAGAGGCCTCCGAAGATGGTGGCGATCTTGGGCCGCCGGGTCCGGGCATCGATGGCCATTCCCGTGATGGTGTTGATGATCGAGAGACCGTCCGCGCCCCCCTCGGCGCAAGCGACGGCGAGCGCGACGATGTCGGAGGTGTTCGGGGTCAGCTTGACCCAGAGCGGCTTCTTCACGACGGCGCGGCAGGCCCGGACCAGATCGCGCAAGACCCGCGGGTCGGTGCCAAACTCGATTCCGCCCGCCTTGATGTTGGGACAAGAGACGTTCATCTCGAGGCCGTCGACGCCGTCGAGGGCGTCGAGACGCGCCCCGCAGTCGACGTACTCGTCGAAGGTGGCGCCGAAGAAATTGACCAGCACCCGCGTTCCGCACTCCCGCAGAAAGGGGAGCTTGTCGCGCTCGAACCCCTCGACCCCGACATTTTCTAGACCGATCGAATTCAGCATGCCCGACGCCGTCTCGCAGATGCGCGGCGTGGCGTTGCCAAACCTCGGCTTGGGGGAGATCCCCTTGGTCACCAGGCCGCCAATCGCGCGGAGGTCGGTCAGCCCTTCGAACTCCTTGCCGTAACCGAAGGTGCCCGAGGCCGTGAGGATCGGATTGCGAAAGGCAATCCCGCCGGTCTCTATGGCGAGGTTGACGGCGGCGCTCATGCCGGGCAAGCCGCCGGGACGGCTGGCCCGGGCTGGCCGTCGACATCCAGCACGTCGGCTGCGTCGAACACCGGCCCGTTGCTGCAGACGTAGCGGTAGGGCCGCGAGCGCGCCGGAATGGCGCAGCCCAGGCAGACGCCGATCCCGCAAGCCATCTGCTCTTCCAGCGAGATGAAGCAGGGAACGCCCTTGTCGCGCGCGATCCGGGCGACGGCCCACAGCATCGCGTTCGGCCCACAGGCCATAACCCGCAGCGGCGTGCCGCGATGGTGCTCGAGGCGCGCCTCGAGGGCTCGGGTCACCAACCCCTTGGTCCCGACCGCGCCATTTTCGGTGGTGAGAAACAGATTGAGACCGAGGGCCCGCATCTCGTGGAGCAGAACCAGATCGTCCCCGCCCCGTCCGCCGTAGATCATCTCCGACCGGGCGACCTGGCGGCGGTCGGCGGCCAGTGCCGCTTGCATATAGAGAGGGGGCAGACCCACCCCACCCGCGACGAGGAGGTCCGTCGTGTCGCCCTGTGGTTCCGGGAAACTGGATCCGAGTGGCCCCAGCACGTCGATCTCGGCTCCGGGAAGCGATCGTTCGAGCAGCGCCGTACCCCGTCCGACCGTCTTGGCCAGAATATCGGCCGTTCCCCCCGGCCCAACCGCCAAAAGGGAGAAGGCCCGAGGCAGGAGCGGATCGCGCCCCCAATCACCTCGAATCATTACGAATTGTCCGGGATTTGCCGCCGCTAGCGACCCGCAGCCCGACAGGCGCAAAACGAAATAGCCGCCGCCAAGCACCCGGTTTTCCGAGATTTTCGCTTGGAAGTAGCGCATGGTCGAGCCGAGAGGGTTTTCTACCGCGAACACGCCCGATTTTCCCTCTTATTCTTGCAGGGCTACTGGACCTGTGTTACTAGCCGGACTCTAAAGGCTCGAAGCGTATGGACTTCATGTTCGAAGACGAGGTCGATGAGGTCGGCTCCGACGTCGAGGCATATTGCCCCAAGTGCAAGGGCGATACCACTCACGTCGTCATCTCAAAATACGAAGACGAGATCCGTCGCGTACAGTGCAACCCGTGCGGTGACGTCCACTCGTTCCGCAAGCCTCGCGGCGACGTGGAAGAAGATGTCCCCGAGCCGATCGCCGCCAAGAAGCGGGCGATGATGAAGAAGCAGACCTTCGAGGAGTTCTTCGCCAAGCACAGCGACAAGAACGCCAAGCCCTACGAGTTTCGCGAGCACTATCACGAGAACGTGATCGTGACCCACCCCAAGTTCGGCAAGGGGTTCGTGTCCGAGATTCTCTCGGACAGCAAGGCGGAGATCACCTTCAAGGACTCGCGGCGCGTGCTGGTCCACAACCGCAAGGACATGCCGGGGCTGCCGCTCGCTGCGGAAGGCGATGGCCACCCCTCCAACTCCAAGGTCTCGAAGACGGGAAAAGTGACCGGCAAGGTGAAGGCGGTTCCGAACGCCAAGGCCACCAAGCCCGCCCCGGTCAAGCCAGCGGCGAAGCCGGCGGCCCCCACCAAGGTACCGGCGAAGGTGCCGGCGACGATCTCGCCCGCGGCCAAGGCCAGCAAGTCTGGCAAGGCCGGCAAGGCCGCGACCAAGCCTGTGCGCGCCGCGGCCGCAAAGCGGGCACCCGCCGGCAAGTCCAAAGGGCCTGCCAAGGCCGCCAAGCGCAAGAAGTAGACCCGCAGGAAGCGCGCCCGGCTATCTGACGATCAAGACGTAGATATCGTAGAGGGCGTGGGTGTAGACCGCGATCGCGAAGCCGCGAAACCAGAACAGAAGGCCGAAGCAGATGCCGGCCAGCACGCGGAAGAGAAATACCCCGAGGTGCAAGGGGTCACCGTAGGGTGGAATGTGGTGCATGGCTGAAAAGAGCAGCGCCGACAGCAGGAGGGCGACGGTCGCGGCAATGACGCGCCTCAGGCCCACCACCTTCTCGAGCAGCGCCGCGACACCGGCCATGATCCCGAGGCGGAACACTGTCTCCTCGTAGACGCCGGCGCCAAGGGACATCACGAGGCGCGCCCCGAACCCCTGCTGCGCGATGAAGCCGCCATCGCCGCCGGCCAGACGGGGCGAAATTCCCAGACCGCGGGTCATCACGAACAAGATGAGCGACCCCATGGTGAGCGCGTAGATCGAGCTCTCGATGAACACGGGGACGATCAGCCTCGGATCGAATTTCTGCCGGTGCCGCAAGACCGCGACCGCGATCGCGAAGCCGGTCGCGACCGCGAAGGTGTAGGCCAGATAGGACCCGGTCGAAAGTCCCAGATTGCGGAACAGAAACACGGTCAGGAAGTCCGCGCCGTTGAGCACCGGGAGCGTGAACAAGACGCCGACCTGGTAGATGAGGAACAGCGGAAACACCAGCACCAGACTGGTGAGGAGGTTGCGCGGGTCGTGCTTGACGGTCTTGTTTCTCATCGGAGGCTCATCGGCCGCGGCGCCTTCGGCGCTCGGGCGTTCCCGCTTTCTTCTCGGGCGTTCCCGCTTTCTTGTCGAGCGCGGCGATGGCGTCGGCCAGCTCCTTCTTCATGCAGCCGACGTCGGTGCCGCCCCAGCTGATGGGACCCATCCGCCGAGCGCGCAATCCCCGCAGCGCCGGCAAGGCCCGCGGGTCGCCGAGATCGCTGAGCTTGCCCACCCAGTCCTTCTTCTCCTCGCAGGTTGGCGCCTTCTTGAGCTCGAGCATGTCCATCGAGACGCGGTCGACGCGCTTGCCCTGATCGATGTCCGCCAGCGCGGTCGCGGCGCGGCGCCGCCGAGGCAGGTCGCTCCCCTCGTTGGCGACCTTGGCGAGCAGGTCGGCGGCCGGCGCCCCGATGTGGTCGATCAGCAAATCGAGCGCCGCGTCGTCCTCCTTGGGATCCGCCAGCATCGCGTCGAGGTGGCCGAGCAACACCGGATCGCCGCGAAACCCAGGATCGAGCGCGATCGCCTCGCGGTAGTCGTCGAGGGCTTCGGCACGTCGATCCTCGGCATAGGCCACGCGCCCCAACATATAGCGCACGCGGGCGTCCTTGGGACGCGCCGACAGCGCGCTCTCGAGCACCCGCCGCGCAGCGACGGTGTCCCCGTCCTCCAGCCAGGCCTCGACCTTCCGGATCTGCTCGGCGAGATCGGGGGGCGGTGGCGCCGGCCTGGTGGCGGTCGCGACGAGCGCGGGGTGACGCCCGGCGCGGTGCCTCTTGAGGGCCATCGCCCCGACCAGCACGAGAAACGCGGTCGCGGCCAGCCCGAGCGCCGGGCCCCGTCCCCCGCGGCGACCGAGCCCGATCGCGGGAAGGTTCTCGTCGATCTCCGGCGCCGGATCGAGCGGGACCTCGGCGTCTTCGAGGGCCTGCAGAAATGCGACCGCCGAGGAGAAGCGGTTGTCGCGCGACTTCTCCATCGCTTGCAACACCGCCTGCTCGATCGGGATCGGCACCTCGACGGCGGGATTGACCTCCCGGATGCGCGGCGGCGCGTGCGCCAGGTGCATCGAGATGATCTTCACCTTGTCTTCCGATTCGAACGGGCGCCGTCCCGCCAGCATCTCGAACAGGATCACGCCCGCCGCGTAGATGTCGGCGCGCGCGTCGACCGGCTCGCCCAGCGCCTGCTCGGGCGACAGATACTCGGGCGTCCCGAAGATGACGCCGGCCTGGGTGAGGGCCTCGCGCCCCGGCGTCCCACTTTGGGGCTCGGTGACCTTGGCGATGCCGAAATCGAGGATCTTCACCACCTCGCGGTTGCCGTCGCGCTCGACCAGCATGATGTTTTCGGGCTTGAGATCCCGGTGCACCACGCCGGCGGCGTGGGCGTGGTCGAGCGCGCGCAGGATCTGCCGGATGATGGCGAGCGCCCGCGGGACCGGCATCGGCCCGCCCGAGATGGCCGCCGACAGCGAGGTCCCCGCCAGAAACTCCATGGCCAGGAACAGCGACCCCTCGGCGGTGCGGCCGAAGTCGGTGACCGTGATGATGTTGGGGTGATCGAGGCGGCTCGCCGATTCGGCCTCGCGTTCGAAGCGCCGCGCGAACTCCTCCTTGCCCGACAGCTCCGGCAGCAGGACCTTGATGGCCAGATCGCGCCGCATCATGGTGTGCTCGGCGCGGTAGACCGCCCCCATCCCACCGACGCCGATGCGGCTCACGATCCGGTAGCGCTCGCCCACCACAGCGCCGATGAAGGGATCGGTGACCGGGGCGCCGCAGCGTGCACAAAACGTGTCCTCGAGCTGGACGGCCGCGGCGCATCCCGTGCAGCTCGACACCGCTACCGCCCTCCTGCGGATTTGCGGACCACCGGCGCGGCCGGCGCGCTCGGGGGCCGCACCACGGCGATGACCTCGCGTCTCGGGTCGAGGAAGCGGCGCGCGGCACGCGCGACGTCGTCGGCGGTGATCCGCGCCAGCGTGGCCGGAACCTGGCGGTAGCTCATGAGGCCAAGACCGTACGCCTCGTCGAGCGCGAGCGCATCGGCGATCGCCGCCCGACCGCGCAGACCGAGCGCCTGCTCTCCGGCGCGCCGGCGGGTCGCGCGGCTCACCTCGTCGGCCGTGACGCCGGCGGTGGCGACCCGCGCGAGCGCCGTGCGCACCGCCGCCACGGCGGCATCGACCCGGGCCGGCGGACAGGCCATCGAGACCGCGACAAAGCCGGGATCGACGCCCCGCGCGGCGAAGGCCTCCACCCGGTACGCGAGCGGCGACGCGCCGCCGAGGGCGCTCTTGAGGCGGCCGCCCTCCGCCGACAGGATCTCGGCGAGCACCTCCGCGGCCAGGCGGTCGGGATCGCGCGCGGGCGCGCCGGGATAGCCGAGCATCACCTCCGCGACGTCCCTCCCCGCCGTGCGGAAGACCGCGACTGGCTCGGCGTGCGCCGGCTCTGGCGGCAACTCGGCGGATGGCGCGGGCGAAGCCGCATCGGAAAACAGGGCGGTCAACGTCGCCACGATGCGACCCGGATCGACGTCGCCCACGACGGTCAGCACCAGCTGTGAGACGGGATAGCGACGGCGGTAGTGATCGAGCAGGCGAATCCGGCCCAGCGTCGCCAGGGCCTCCGCGCTGCCGAGGGGATCCAGGCGAAAGGGATGCTGGGGCCAGAGCGCCTCGCGAAACAGCTGCCGGGCGGCGCGCGCCGGATCATCGCCGGCCAGACGAACCCGGTCGAGCAGGACGCGGCGCTGGGCGTCGACCGCCTCGGCGGGAAAGCTCGGGTGCAAGAGACAGTCGGCGACCAGATCCAGCCCGCGCGCCCAGTCGCGGGGCAGGAACTGGGTCTGCAGCGCGAGGTGGTTGCCATCGGCGAAGCCGGAAAATGAGCCGCCGATCGCCTGGAGCTCGGAGGCGATCGCGGCGGCGGAGCGGGTACGCGTCCCCCGATCGAGGAGCGCCGCGATGAAGGTCGCGGCGCCGTTCGAGCCGGTGTCCTCCAGGCGCGAGCCGCCCGGCCAGGCGGCCTCGACGGTGACGAGCGGCGCGGTGGTGTCGCGCAGCACCAGGATTCGCAGGCCCGACGGCGCCACCACCCGCACCACGTCGCCGAGGAGCTCGGTGCCGGTGTCGGACGGCGCCGGCGCCTGAGCGAGCCGCTGCCGATCGACGCGGGCCTCCGCGCCCGCGAGCATCGACTCGAGTCGGGCCTTGGTGCCGGCGTCCGCCGAGCCGGACCCGCCGGCTGGTCCGCGCACCGACAGGGTGACCGCGTCGGCGCGCAGGAGCTTGGACGCCGCCGCGCGAAGCTCCGGCGCCGAGATCCCGTCGAGCCGCTCCCGGTAGCGCGCGCCGTAATCCAGATCGCCCGCGATCGCCGCCCCGAAGCCGAGCCGCCGGGCGTGCCCTTCCACGCCCGCCTCGCCGCGCGCGAGATCGCCTGCGACCGCGGTGCGCGCGCGCGCCAACTCCTCCGCCGAAATCTCTTCGCGCCCCAGGCGCAACACTTCGTCGACCGCACCCTCTGCCGCCGCCTCGAGGCGCCGGGGCGCGGGAGAGAGGATCAACGCCAGCAACGCGCCACCGCGCGCCCGGAGGGTGAGCGCACGGACCGAGTCGGCGACCGCTCGGTTCTGAATCAGCTCGCGCGGCAGACGCGCGCCGTCGCCCCGGGCCAGCAGCGCCGCCAGAAGATCGAGCGCCGCGGCCTGCTCCGCGCCCTCCACCGGCAGGCGAAAGCCGATCATCACCTCGGGAACGACCGCCGGGCCGGTCGTCAGGACCACGTGCCCGACCGTCGAGGTGGGCACCCGCGTGGACGGCGGCGGCCGGCGCGCCGGCCGCCCGCGCGGGACGGCGCCGAATGCGCGCGCGACCGCCGCGCGCGCCGCGCCCGCCTCGACGTCGCCCACCACCACGACGGTCAGATTCGCGCCGACGTAGGTCTCCGCGAAGCGCGCGGCCAGCTCGGCGGGCGTGCGGGCTGAGGCGGCGGCGGCCGTACCGAGCAATGGTCGACCCTCGCCCTCGCCGGCGAACGCGGTGGCACGCAACGCGTCGATCGCGGCCCGCGCCGGCGAAGTCGCGTCGCGCCCGATCTCGTCCACCACCAGCTTGCGTTCCCGCTCCACCTCGGCCGGATCGAAGGTGGGACCGGTCAGCGCGTCCGCCAGCACGTCGAGGCCGAGATCGAGGAACGGCGCCGCGAGGGCGACGTGATAGACGGTCTCGTCGAGGCCGGTCCAGGCGCCGATCGTCCCGCCGGCCGCCTCGATTTCGCGCGCGGCGGCCCCCGGCGCCCGGCGCCGCGTTCCGCGAAAAACCAGGTGCTCGAAGAGGTGGGCCGCGCCCTCCAGCGCCGGCGGATCGTCGGCCGCGCCCGCGGCCACCCAGACCTGGATCGCAACCACGGGGGCGGAGTGATTCTCCTCGATCACGACCGCGACGTCGTTGTCGAGGCGCGATTCGGCGCGGGTCTTGGTGCCCCCCATCGCGACCGGCACGACCGGGTTCGCCCGACTGCCGGCGGCTCTTCCAACCGTCCGGCAGCCGCCGAGAGAAACAACAAAGACGAGCGACGCAAAGCCAAGCGCCACGCGAGCGAACGACACGGATCTCACGAGCCGCATGAGGTTATCAGAGTAGACGGCGGCGGGGCGTTGTAGTCTTCGGGCTCCCGGATGAGAAGACGCGCGTTTTTGCGAGGGGTCGGGCTGGGGGTCGGGACGGCGGGCGGCCTGGCGCTGAGCGCGGCGTTCACCAGACCGGCGGGCGCGGCGCGCGTCGCCACCCTCGAGCGGCTCCGGGCGGCGCAGATCGCGGTCACGGCGCACGCGACGCCGGTCGACGCCGGCGAGCCCGGCAAGGGCGATCTGGTGCTCGAAGATGGTCTGCAGGCGCGCCGCGATCTGCGCGGCGGCGCCCTTCGCTTGCGCGCCGCGCCGGTGGCGGGAGCCCGAGACGCCGTCGATCTCTTCGCGACGTTCGCGCCCAAGAAAGGCACGTCCGATCCGGGTGCGGGCCTGGGACTCGAGTTCGGCGTCTGGTCGCACGACAACTATGTGCTGCTCCCCGGCGGCTGTTATGCCGGGAACCGCTTCGCGTCGCGCTTCGTCGGATATCCGCCGCTGCTCACCGAGCCCGCCGATATCGGCCCCCACGTGCCACCGATCGTTTCGGACATCCCCCGCCTCAACCTGCACGCGGGGCCTTCGAGCCTCGAGATCCTGGCGGCCGATCTGGCGACGCCGGCCGCGGCGGTCTTTCTGCCCGCCGCGCAGCTGGGTGTCATCTTGCTGGTCGATCCGCGGACGTCGATCGGGCGAACCGGCCTGACCGTCTCAGAGAGCGACGATCGCGCGCGCGCCAGCATCGGCGTCCGCGCGCCCTTCACCCCGGAGAGCAAACGGTCACCGAACGGCCCCGTCCCCGCGCGGCGAGCCGCGCCCTCACCCACCCGCGCGGGCGAGCCGATCACGTTGCGCGCGCGGATCTTCGCCTTCGATTGTCGGGACGTGGGCCAGCTTTGTGAACGGCTGTTCGCCGTGCGCAAGAGCCTCTCTGGCCCGACGGCGCGTGCGCACACGCTCCCGTTTTCGGCGGCGTTCGCCGAGCACGAGGAGCGGGTCAACCGGCGCTGGGTCGAGGCCCCCGGATATTTTGCCGCCGGCGGGCGCGAGAGCGCCTACACGACCTGGCAGACCGGGTGGTGCGGGGGTCTGGCGCAAACGCTGCCGCTGCTCGGCGCCGGCGGCGCACAGTCGCGCGCGCGGGCGCTGCGCACGATCGCCTTCGCGCTCGACGGTGGCCAGGCCCCATCGGGTTTCTTCCACGGCCTCTCCGACGGCAAGACCTGGTACGACGACGGATTTTCCGCGCGACTCCCGCCTGTCGCCAACGCCTGGCCGCCGCGGGCGCCGCCCTACAACCACCCGCGCTGGCACCTGGTCCGGCGCAGCGCCGACACGCTCACCTTTCTCGTCAAGCAACTGGCGATGCTCGACCGACACTCGGCCGGCACCCCGGCCGCCGCGCCGGCGGCCGCCGTCGACCCGGGCTGGAGCAAGGCGGCCCGGCTCTGCGCCGACGCGCTGGCGCGGCTGTGGGAGCGTAACCGTCAGCTCGGGCAGTTCGTCGACATCGGCAGTGGCGACCTGATCGTGGGCGGCTCCACTTCGGCCGGACTGGCGCCGGCCGGCTTGGCGCTGGCCGCCGACTACTTCAAAGAGCCGCGTTACCTCCAGATCGCCAAGGCCGCCGCCGAGCACTATTTCGAGCGCTACGTCCAGATCGGGCTGACCTGCGGCGGTCCGGGCGACGCGCTCCAGTGCCCGGACAGCGAATCTGCGGCGGCGCTGCTGGAATCGTTCGTGACGCTCTTCGAGGCGACGCGGGAGCGGATCTGGATCGATCGGGCGCGGGCCGCGGCGCATCTGCTGGCGAGCTGGGTGATCTCGTACGACGCGATCCCGAGCGGACGCGACCCGCCTGCGGAGAGGACGCACACCGCCGGCGCGGTTCTATCGAACGCGCAGAGCCGGACGGGAATGCCCGGGTATGTGCTCTCGTCGGGGGACGCTCTCTTTCGGCTCTACCGCGCGACGGGCGAGGTCGCCTGGCTCGAGCTGCTGCGCGATACCACCCACAACCTGGGCCAGTACCTGAGGCACGCCGAGACGCCGCCGGCCGGAGCTCCCGAGAGCGACGCCCGCGCCGAGCCCGGCGCCGAGCCCGACGGTCCCCGCGTCGACACCGCCACCTGGCTCGACGCAAAAAACGGCGTCGTTCCGGTGGCTGGCCTGTTCGATGCCATCGGTCTGCTGGCCTACACCGAGGTGCCCGGCGTCTACGGGCAGACCAACACCGGTTTCGTCTTTGCGTTCGACCACGTCGAGGCGCGGTTGAAGGAACGGCTGGCGGGCCGGCTGATCGTGGCCCTGCGCAACCCCACCGCGATCGAGGCCAAAGTGCGGCTCTTCTCCGAAACGTCCGCCGAGGCCGCCGAGCCCATCCGCCCGGGCGCGATCCTGGCGGCGCCGACCGCGATCGTGCCGCCAGGCGCGACGATCGAGGTCGCGATGCCCCCGATGGCCGGCGACCGTTAGGCCAGCTTCAGCTGTCGGGCTTTCGTCTGTTAAGCTTTCGTGGTGGTGAAGGGCAGTCCTCTGCTCCCCCTCTTGCGGCGAATCCGGCGGCGCGTGCGCTTCTTCGCGGCGATCGAAGGCGGGATCTCGGGTGGCGCCGTCGTGGGCCTGGCCCTGGCCGCGGGCATCGCGATCGTTCGGCGGCACCACGGCGCGCCGGCGCTGGGGGCCTCGCCGTTGCCGATCCTGCTGGGTCTGGCGGGGGTCCTCATCGGCGCCGCTCTGCGGGCGGGGAAGCGGATCCCGCTTGCCCGCTGCGCGCGCATCGCGGACGCCGCGCTCGACGGGCAGGACCGGGTGCTTTCGGCCTGGAGCCTGGCGCAGCAGGCGCCGTCACCGCTGGTGGCGGCGCTGGTCGCCGATGCGCTCGGGACCGCCTCGCGCCTCGCGCCCGGCCGCGTGGTGCCGGCGCGGCGCCCGAAGGGACTGCCCGCGCTGGGGCTGGCGGGGCTCGCGCTCTGCGGCGCGGTTCTGTTCCCGGTTTCGTCGCGCGCCGCGCGCACGCCGCGCCCGCTCGCGTCGGTCGAGCGACGCCCGCCGCCGGGCGGCGGCGCGCTCGACGTCGAGCGCGAAGAGGCGCGTGCGGCGCTGGCCGAGGCCGGCAAACGGAGCGACGCGAGGCTGGCGGCGCTCGCTGCGGATTTCGAGCGGGCGGTGCGCGGCCTTTCGAGCGGCACGCTCGCGGACGGTGAGGCGCTCGATCTTCTGCGAGCGCTCGAGGCACGCGCGGCCGAGGCGGCGCGCGACGTCGAGCGGGACGG
>JADGRB010000001.1 GCA_017881315.1 Pseudomonadota bacterium | reverse complement strand
TGTCGAGGCCGCCGTCGGTGACGCGGCCGCCGCCACCGCCGCTGCCGCCGGTGCTGCCGCCGGTGCCGCCGCGGCCGGCGGTGCCACCGCCGCTGCCGCCAGTGCTCCCGCCGGTGCCGCCGCGGCCGGCGGTGCCGCCACCGCTACCGCCGGTTCCGGCGCCGCCGTCGATCGCCGCGCCCCCGCCGGTGCCCGCGCCGCCGTCAATCGCCGCGCTACCGCCGGTGCCCGCGTTGCCGCCGGTGCCCGCGTTGCCGCCGGTGCCCCCGCCGCTGGTCCCCGCATTCGACGACTGCGCCGGCGTGTTGTCGCCACACCCGGCCGCCAGCCCGAAGACCGCCAGCACCGGAAGCAGTGGAAACAACCGAGAAACCGAAGCCCGTCGAACCCGCGTGTCCCCCATGGAGTCTCCCAGATCAGCGCTTTGGCGCAGGATGTAAAGGAATTAAGAGCACACAGCTTAGATGTTTTTCCCTGACGCGGCCAGTCCTGTATGTGTCCGGTCGTCCCCTCAGCCATCGGATGCCGAAAGCGTAAGGAGCCGGAGCGGTCCCGGGAAGGCAAGCAACCCGATCTTCTCGCGAAGACACCGTCTGGCGCACGGATGTAGAGACCAGCCGACGATCGTTCATGGGTGGATCCGCCCCGCGCCCGCCCCCCGTTGACGCGCGCTGTCCCCCGTCCGGCGGGGTGATATAGTTAGTGGTTGGTATGACCACCACGGCCCTACCTCGGGAGCGGCTGGCGGCGCCCGCGGATCTCGTCGCGGCGCTGGAGGCGAACATCGCCCGCGTGCTGCGTGGCAAGCCGGGGGCGATCCGGCACGCCGTGATCGCGCTGTGCGCGCGCGGGCACCTGCTCATCGAGGATGTGCCGGGGGTCGGCAAGACCACGCTGGCGCGGGCGCTGGCGCGCTCGATCGGCGGGAGCTTTCACCGCATCCAGTTCACCAGCGATCTGCTGCCGTCGGACGTGCTGGGGGTCTCGGTGTTCGATCCGAAGTCGGGCGAGTTCCAGTTCAAGCCGGGCCCGGTGTTCGCGAACCTGGTGCTGGCCGACGAGATCAACCGGACGCCGCCGCGCACGCAGAGCGCGCTCCTGGAGGCGATGAACGACGGGCAGGTGTCGATCGACGGCCGCTGCTTCCCGCTCGAAAATCCGTTCCTGGTGATGGCGACCCAGAACTCCGAGGAGCACTACGGGACCTACCCGCTGCCGGAGTCGCAGATGGATCGCTTTCTGCTGCGGATCCGGATCGACTACCCGTCGCCCGCCGACGAGCGGCGGATCCTGCTGGAGTCGCTGGGGCGGCCCGAGGATGAGCTGATGCGGCTCGACGCCGTGGTGAGCGTGGCCGACGTGCGCCGGTTGCAGGACGCGGCGGAGCGCGTGCACCTGTCGCCCGAGCTGGCCGACTACATCGTCGCGGTGGCGGGGGAGACGCGGCGGTCGCCGCACCTGGCGGTGGGGGTGTCGCCGCGCGGGCAGCTGGCCTGGCGAAACGCGGCGCGGGCGGCGGCGATGGCGGAGGGGCGCGACTACGTGCTGCCCGACGATCTGAAGTCGCTGGCGGGGGCGGTGCTGGCGCACCGGGTGATCCCGGCGTCGCCGGTCGAGGCGGTGGCGCGCTCGCGGCAGGAGATCGAGCGCGTCCTCGCCGACATCATCGACCGCCTCCCGTCGCCGGGTTGAGGCATGAAACGGCGATTCCCGCCGACGCGTGAGGGGTGGTGGTTCGTGATCGCGACGCTGCTGGTGGGCGCGGTCGCGATCGACGCCGGGATCAACCTCTTCTTCCTGACCTTCGGGATGATGGTCTGCCTGCTCCTGGCCAGCGTGCTGCTCTCGGGGTTGGGGCTCTCGGGGCTGCAGGTGCGGCGAGTCCCGCCGCCGGTGATCCACGCCGGAACGCCCTATCTGATGGGGATCGCGCTCGAGAACCGCAAGCGGCGGCTGCCGTCATTTTCGATCGAGGTGGAGGACCTGGTCGACGCCCACCCGATCGACAAGCGCTGCTACTTCCTCAAGCTGCCGGCTGGGCGGACGCAGGAGACGTCGTACCGCCACCGGCTGCCGCAGCGCGGGCGCCACCGGCTGTCGGGGTTCCGGCTGGCGACCAAGTTTCCCTTCGGGCTCATGCAGCGCGCGCGCATGGTCGTCGATCCGGCGGAGGTGGTGGTCTACCCGGCGCTGGCACCGCTGCCGCCGGCGATCCTGCGCGGGCTGCCCTCGCCGCTGGCGCCGGCGCGACGGCGGGCGCAGAGCCGGCAGGGGGAGCTGGCGGGCCTGCGGGCGTTTCGCGAGGGGGACGATCCGCGCGACATCCACTGGCGGTCGAGCGCGCGACGCGGGCTGCCGCTCGTGCGCGAGCACGAGGACGACGAGGGGCAGCGGGCGCTGATCGTCTTCGACAACCGGCCGGGGGACGAGGCGGCGTTCGAGCTGGCGGTGTCGCTGACGGCGGCGCTGTGCGTGGAGCTGGCGCGGCGCGGGCTGGCGGTGGGGCTGGCCACGCGCGGGGGCGAGCTGGCGCCGGCCTTCGGACCGCGGCAGCTGGCGCGGCTTCTCCACCTGCTGGCGTTCATCGAGCCGGAGGCGGGCGAGGGGCCGATGCGCGTGCGGGGCGACGCGGTGGTGCGCGTGCGTCCGGGGGCCGCCATCGATCTCGGGAGCGGTCGGGGCGCCCGATGAGATTTCAGGCGGCGCACAAGCTGGTGACCTACCTGCTGGTGCTGACGGCGCTGGCCGCGCTCGGCACCACGCGCGCCGTCGCCCCCGGCAGCGCGCTCATCTTTCTGGTGGTGCTGGTCGGATCGTTCGGCGTCGACGCCGGAAACCGCCGGGCCGCCTGGCTGGATCGCGTGGCCGGCCCGATGCGCGCCGGCATGGGGGGATTGCTGGCGGTGATCGTGTGGCGCATCTGGCGGCGGATGCCCGACGCCGATCTGGCGCCGGCCTTCGATCTGGTGCTGGCGCTGCTCGGCTACAAGCTCTGCTACCGGCGAAGCCACCGCGACTACGTGCACATCTACGCGCTGGCGTTCCTGCTGATGCTGGTGGCCTCGACCATCGCCGCGACCGTGCTTTTCATGGTCACGTTCGCGATCTACGTGGTGCTGGCGACCTGGGCGCTGATCTTGTTTCACCTGCGCCGCGAGATGGAAGAGAACTACCTGGTCCGGCACTCGGCGCAGGCGCCCAGCCAGAAGGTCGGCATCGGGCGGATCCTGGGATCGCGCCGGGTGGTCGGGCGCGCGTTCTTCGGCGCGACCTTCGCGGTCGCGGTGGCGGTGTTCGCCGGCGCAGTCGCGATCTTCGCGCTCCTGCCCCGGCTCGGGGCCGGGTTCGTGCTGGGCGCCCGCGCCTCCGGCAACGTGATCGGACTAGCCGACGAGGTCGCGCTGGGGCGCTACGGCGTGTTCGGCTCCGCGCGCCACACCGTCCTGTTTCGCGCCACGCTGCCGCGCCTCGGCGCGCTGCCCGACGACGACGCCCGGCGAGCGGCCGCGGAGCAGCTCTATTTTCGGGGAGCGGTCTACGACGGCTACGATCGAGGGCGCTGGCTGCGCAGCCGCCGGCCCGAGCTGCGCACGGTGATCGAGCAGGAGGGCGAGCGCGCCTTCATCCACGAGATCGGCGAGCCCGCCGGGCGCAACAGCCTGGCCGGCAGCGAGCGGGTGGAGATCGAAGCGGTGGGCATTCCGGCGGCGGTGCTGTTCGCGATCGACCGGCCGATCGCGATCGAGCTGCCGGCGAGCCACCTGGGCGCGGCGGGGAGCGTGCGGGTCGCGCCGCGCTGGTCGGGCGAGACGGCGCTGCGGGTGGGCGGCGACAACTCCGAAGGCTTCGTGACCCTGACCTCGGCGCACTACGTCGGATATTCGCGGTTGCAGTCGATGGGTCCCGCCGGGCAAAGCCCGTCGGTACCCGACGCGATCATGGGTTCGTTTCAATTGGAGCCGAAGGCGCGCGAGGATTATCTGGCGGTGCCGGCGGGGTTGCCACGGATGGGGGCGCTGGCCTCGTCGCTCGGGACCGGGCCGAACGGAGCGGGCGATGCGCCGAAGATCGCCGCGGTGGTCGCCTGGCTGCGCGCCGGCCACAGCTACACGCTGCGGCCGCCGGCGCGCCCGGCCGGCGTCGATCCGGTGGAGGACTTCCTCTTCGATCAGCCGGCGGGACACTGCGAGTTCTTCGCCTCGGCGGCGGTGCTGATGTTGCGGGCGGCCGGCGTTCCGGCGCGCTACGTGACCGGTTTCCGCGGGGGCGAATGGAACCCGCTCGGCGGCTACATCGCCGTGCGCGACGAGCGGGCCCACGCCTGGGCGGAGGCGTGGGTCTCCGGGCAAGGCTGGGTCCGGGTCGACGCGACGCCGCCGGCGACCGGCATCGCGCGCGCGGGTCGCTTCGCCGAGACCAGCGACGCGTTGGACTTCTTCTGGAGCCGCTGGGTGGTCGGTTACGATCTGGGACGCCAGCGCGATCTCGCGCACCGGGCCTGGCGGCAGCTCGGTCAGCTGACGCCGGCGGCGACCTGGCGACGCGTGGTCGGGGGGTTCGGGCTCCTCCTGGCGATGGTCGCGCTGGGGCTCGCCCTGCGGCGGGCGCGGCGCCTGCAGGGGCAGGCCGAGCCGACGCTGGCGATGGCGGTCGGGCCGGAGGGTCGAAAGCGGCGGCCGGACGGCGCCATCGATCGGCTCTACCGGCGGGCGCTGGGACGGCTGGCGGGCGTCGGCTGGCCGCGGCGAGCGAACGAGACGCCGCACGAATACGCCGAGAGGCTGCGCGACGCGGGGCTGTTCGCCGCCGGCGCCTTCGACGCGCTCACCGATCGCTACGCGGAGGCCCGCTTCGGCGGCCACGCGTCCTCCGACGAGGTGGTCGCGGAGCTCGGCCGGACGATCCTGGCCGCCCTTTCGATCGCCACCCCGGGCGGCGAGAAAACTGGCCGATCGCCCTGACAAAATGGCAGAGTCGGCGGCGATCGCCCGCCAGTCCGGCAGCTAACCGCGGGGCCCATGGCGGGTCCTAGCGCCACGATGAAGGCACCTTCTTTGCAGTGTGGGGTCCGTTGGAAAAATTCATGATGTTCCGCGCATGGCTTAGAGCACCGATCGTCGCGGCCTTCTTCGTGGCGGCGGTCGCGCTCCTCGCCCCCGGACGGGCGCAGGCGCAGCTCGGCACCGGCGGGACCACGGGGACGGGGGGGACCAGCGGCTCGTCGTTCGCGGCCTCCGACTTCTTCGTCGGCGTCCAGCAGGTTCCGGGGGTCAATCTCAGCCTCGCCGAGCAGGGTCGCTTCTTCGACAAGGCGCGCTGCGAATGCGCGGCGCCGGTCCAGATCTTCGTGGCGATCCAGCCGGCCAGCATCTCGAAGCGCACGACGGTCACCGGAACGACCGGAACCGTCTCGCTGGTGCTCGGCCCCGGTTGCACCTCCACCCTCGGGCAGGTGGTGGGGAACTGCGTCGCGGTCCCGAACGGCACCGAGAAAGTGACCACCTTTCTGAACAACACATCGTTTACCGTTCCGAGCGACGCGCATTTCCTCAGCACCAATCTGCTCCCCGGCACCGACGCCGGAACCGCCAACTGCGATTCGGGCCTGCAGTTCAACCAGACCCTGAACGTCAACATCGACTTCGACGGCGATGGCTCCGTCGACCTCCCAATCAGCACCGCCCTTTACATCGACCTGTCGCCACCGCCGCCACCGACCGGCGTCACGATCGCGGGGGGCAACGAGGCGCTGATCATGAAGTGGACGACCACCGACACTTCGGTGGTCAATGACCTTCTCGGCTACCAGATCCTGTGCAGCCGCGCCGACCAGTACCAGGTGTTCAAGGAGTCGGGCACCGATGGCGGCGCCAACGGCCCATTCACCTCGAGCTTCTTCACCTGCCCAGCGACGCAGACCGCATCGGGGCTCTTGGGCGTCGAGGGGTTGGATCCGACCTTCATCTGCTCGCCGCTGCTGTCGGCGGACACCAGCTCGTATCGCGTCCGCATCCTGCAGAACGACATCACTTACGCCGCGGCGGTGGTGGCGATCGACAACAGCGGCAACGCCAGCGCGCCGATCGTCGGCTACGGCACGCCGATCAAGACGCTGAGCTTCTACGACGTCTACCGGAACGAAAATCCGCAAGACGCGGGCGGCGCGTCCGGTGGCTTCTGCGCGCTGGCGACGTCGCGGCCCCGGCTGGCCTCGACGCTGGGCGCGCTGCTGGCGTTCGGATTGGGCGCGATCGGCGCGGCCGTGGTCCGCCGCCGCCGGCGAGGGCGGCGGTGAAATCGCTCGGTCCACATCGTGAGCGTGCGGCGCCCGTCGCGCCCGCCATGCTGGTGGTGGGCCTGGCGCTGGCCCTGGCGCCGCGCGCCGCGCGCGCGCAGTCCTACGCCGAAGAGGCCGCGATCGTCGAGGGGGACCACCCGTTCCGCTCGCCGCAGAAGTTCGCCTTCGAGCTGCGCTTCGGCCCCTATCGCCCCGACATCGACAGCGAGTTCAAGTCGGTGGGGGGCAATCCCCCCTTCCAGCCCTACCAGCAGTACTACGGATCGGATCATCACCTGATGACCCAGATCGAGCTCGACTATCAGTTCTGGCATCGGTTCGGCTCGATCGCGGCGGGGATCGGCCTCGGCTATTTCTCGGTCACCGGCACGGCGCCAGTCGCGAACGGCACCGGCATGCCCAGCGGCGATCAGTCGCAGCTCAAGGTGATCCCGGTCAGCCTGTCGGCGGTCTACCGCTTCGACTACTTCCTCGAGACCCGCAACTTCCCGCTGGTCCCCTACGGCAAGCTCGGGCTCGACTGGGCCTACTGGCAGAACACCGACGGCAACGGCGACATCGCCACCGACGGGCACGGCGGGAGCGGGCGCGGCGGGACGCTGGGCTGGCACGTCGGGGCGGGAATCGCGCTGGTGCTCGACATGCTCGATCCCGACGCGGCGCACGACTTCGACACCGACGTGGGCGTGAACCACACCGCGATCACCTTCGAGTTCTTCCACTCGGACATCTCCGGCCTCGGCGAATCCAACCGGCTGCACGTCGGCGATACCAACTGGACGCTGGGGCTGCTGCTCGAGTTTTGAGCCGGCGGCTCCGCCTGGTCGTCGAGTACGACGGCACCGACTTCTCCGGCTGGCAGCGACAACCGACCGAACGAACCGTGCAGGGCGTGCTCGAGGACGCCATCCGCGCGATGACGGGCGAGACCGTGTTCGTGCGCGGGGCCGGCCGCACCGACGCCGGCGTCCACGCCGACGGCCAGGTGTGTAGTCTCGATCTGGAAGCCGACAACATTCCGACGCACGGGATCCTGCGCGGCCTCAACTCGATCCTCCCCGCCGACGTGGCGCTCATCGAGGTGGCCGAGGCCGCGCCCGACTTCGACGCCCGCTTCTCGGCGCGCGGCAAGGTCTACCGCTACACCGTCTGGGCCCACCTGGTGCGCTCGCCGCGACGGGCGCGCGACGCCTGGCACGTGCGCCACCCCGTCGACGTCGAGGCCATCCGCGCCGCCGCCCCCCTGCTGGTGGGCGAGCACGACTTCCGCGCCTTCCGCGCCGCCGACTGCGACCGCCGCACCACCCGCCGGATCGTCCGCCGCCTCGACGTGGATCGACAGGGGGCCCTGCTCACCTTGGAAGTGGAGGCGACCGCCTTCCTCAAGAACATGGTCCGGATCCTGGTCGGCACGCTCGTCGACGTGGGCCGCGGCCGCATCGGCCCCGAGGCGATCCCGCACATGCTCGAGACCGGCGACCGCGCCGCGGGCGGCATGACCGCGCCGGCCCACGGCCTCACGCTGTTGCGGGTGATCTACTAGCTCCCGATGCCCCCGCCCGTTCACCGATCCAGGGACCAGACGGCGTTCGGATACCCCTCGACCGCGAGGGCGTTTCCGCTCGGCAGAAGTACCCCGTTTTCGAGCGCGACCCCCGAAGCGTCGAGATAGAAGATCTCGAACCCGACGCTCTGGGTGATCTGATCCCAGGTGATCGCGTGCAGCTCGTACCAGCCGGGGGAGCCGCACCCGGTGCGACAGTCGACCCCGTGAAAAGGCAACACCGTCACCGAATCGCCCATGAAGGATGCGCTGCCCGGCTGCGAGCCGAGCAGATCGATGGGGGTCGATCCGGCCGGCGCCGTGACCTGAAAGCCGCAGGTCAAGGCGGTGTGCCGCAGGGTGTGCGCCGGGATGTCGATGGTCATCGTGGGCAGCGCCCCGGTGCTCACACAGGTCCCGTCGACGTCCGGGAAGACGTCGTGGTCCCGATCGGTCATCTCCCCGAACACCTCGGTGAGATGGCCGTCGCTCGAGCAATAGAGCCAGAACGGCAACCAGGCGCCGTCGTCTATCCCGACGCCGGCATAGAGCGTGGTGTTGTCGGCCGGGTAGGGAATCTCGGCGTAGATGAAGGCCGGCACCGGCCCCCGTCCGTCGAAGGCCACCGTCCCCTGGTTGTCGACGATCGAGACCACGGTCCCGGTCGCGCCCGCGGCGGTCGCCGCGTTGATCGCCGAGAACGTCGGGGTCACCGTGGTGTGGGTCGCCGGAACCGCGATCTCGGTCTCGAAGAAGACGTCGGGACAGGGCGGCACGCCGTCGCATCCGGCCAGCACGATCGAGCCCGACAGCGCGACGGCGAAGCCCCGGACCCGCGAAGACGACCGCGAAGACGACCGCGAAAACGACCGCGAAAACGACAATTGCCTTCGCCCTCAGCCGGTCCGGGCGGAGCCTTCGCCCGCAGGCTCTGACCGCCGCGTCGTCGGCTCGCCCAGCATGTCGGCGATGCGCGCGTAGACGCGCTCGAGCAGCTGCTGGCGGTCGCCCGGCCCCAGGCCGGCCGTCGAGATCGGTTCGTCGATCTCGATCTGCACCAGGCCCGCGCGGATGAGCGGCGTCCCGGGCGGCATCACCGCGCGCGAGCCCCGGATCGCCAGCGGCACGATCTCGACGCCCGAGTCGATCGCCAGGTGGAAGCCGCCCTTCTTGAAAGCGCCGAGCTTGCCGTCGCGCGTGCGGGTCCCCTCCGGGAAGATCGCCACCGACTGACCGTCCTTGATGCGCTGGGCGGCCTCCTGGATGCTCCGCCGCGCGGACACCGCGTTCTGGCGATCGATGAAGACGAAGCGGCCGGCGCGCATGGCCCAGCCGAACACCGGAATCTGTCCCAGCTGTTTTTTGGCGATGAAGCGCACCGGAATCGGGAGGCGCAAGAACATCGCCCAGATGTCGACCATCGAGGCGTGGTTGCCCATGAAGACGTAGGGACGGGTGGGATCGAGCGGGACACGCATCTTGATCTCGACCTTGACGCCCGGTACGCCCAGGACGACGCCCGACCAGACCCGGCAGAGCTTCAGCACCAGATCCCCGGTTCGGTCGATCACCCCGAGAACCAGCGAGGCCACGGATCCTAGAATCGTGGCGACCAGAAAGGTCGAGAGGGACAGAACAGCGCGAATCATGCGGAGCCGGGCATCATGGTATCTTCTTTCGCCGTGGACTTCCGGAAGACCTACTACATTCTTCCGAACCTCTTCACGCTCTCCAGCGTCTTCTGCGGGTTCGTCTCGATCTCGATCTCGGCGTCGGGTGAGGCCGGCAGCGATCTCTACCAGGCGGCGCTGGCGATCTGCTTTGGATTCTTCTTCGACACCGCCGACGGCCGGGTCGCGCGGCTCACCAAGACGCAGACCGACCTCGGCCGGGACCTCGACTCGCTGGCCGACGCGATCACCTTCGGCGTGGCCCCCGCGCTCATGGTCTACAAGTGGGGCCTGACCAACTTCGGTCGCTGGGGCATCTTCTTCGCGGGCCTCTACGTCTGCGCCGGGGTGATGCGGCTGGCGCGCTTCAACGTGTTGTCGCGCCGCGAGGCGCAGAGCGGCCACACCGGCCCGGGCAAGTACACGCTGGGGCTCACCATCCCGGCTTCGGCCAGCGTGCTGGTATTCATGGTGCTGGTGGCGCACAAGGTCGGCCACTATCGAATGGTGAGCGACGGCGTCGTCGCCATTGTGGTGCTGGTGCTGTCGTACCTGATGGTCTCGCGGGTGAAGTTTCGTTCGTTCAAGGATCTGCGCCTCACCAAGCGCACCATCGAGCTGGCGCTGCTCATCGGCGGCTGCTGGGCGGTGGTGGCGATGAACGGCGTCGACAAGTCGCTCATCTTCCTGGCGATGATCCTGGCCTACATCGTTCTCGGCATCGCCGAGACGGTGCTGCAGATGCGCCGGACGTTCGTCGAGCACCGCAAGGACAAGAAGGCGCAGGCGCAGGAGCCCGAGACGCCGCCCGACGACGACGTCCTGCGCGAGCTCGGCGCCTTCGACGCGACGGACGAAACCTAGGCGCGCTTGCGGGCGGGCTTGGCGGCGGGTTTGGCTTTGTCGCCGACGCTGTCGTCGATCTCGACGAAGATGCCCCACAGGGCGCCGATCAGGGGGCCCAGCAGCGCGGGCACCTCCACCAGGGGGCGATCGGGCAGGCCCAGCCGGCCGGCGAACGCCAGGTGCGCGCCACCGAACAGCTTCCCCGCGCCCCAGTAGAGCCCGCCGCCCACCAGCGCGCCGAAGATCCCCTTGAGCGCGGTGGTCCAGATGGTGTCCTGGCGCCAGGGAGGCCGGCCCGACACGATGCCGGCCAGTGCGCCGATCACCGCGTAGGTGACGACGGCCAAGAACCCGCCGGCGATCCCCAGCTTGACGGCCGCCATGCCGACTGCCTCACCGACGAGGCCCCCCTTGAGAAGCCCCAGAAGAACGCGCCCCATTCGATGACTATAGCAGGCCAAAATTGCCCCGCCCGTCCCGAACCAGATTGCCCTCAAAACCCGTAAGCGATGCCGATGTTGATGTCGATGTTGAAGGTGAAGTTCGGCAGCGCGATCACCGAGTCCGCCTCCCCCACCAGCGAGAGGTTGTCGGTGAGGTCGTAAAAGATTCCGCCACCGGGACCGGCCAGGATCGGCCCCCCCGCGATGGTGTCGACGCAGGTTTCATTCATCTTCGGCCCGCAGGTCTTGGGCAACTTGCTGAACGTCACCACGTGCCGGATCTGCCCGCCGCCCACGGCCAGCGAGAAGAACGGGTGGAGGCTGTGGTCATCCTCCCCGAACTTCCAGGTCGCCTTCCCCATGGCGGCGAAGGCGTAGTTCGCGGTGTGGTAGGTCCTGGTTCCCACGATGACGTCCGTCGTCCCCGTGATGTGCTGATACCGGAGCTGCAGCGACACCATCAGCGACGAGCTCCACCAGTAGCCGAACTCGGGCGCGATCTGGAACAGCGACGCGGGCGCGATGCCCGCCGGGTTGATCATGACGTCGTGGTTGGTGTCGCCGACGCCGGTCGCCCAGCCAAAACCGCTGCCGAGCAGGAGTGCCGCGAAGTACTGGTGGTTCGGCCCTTCGTCCTCATCGTCCCCTTCTTCTTCTTCCTCGGATTTGTGGCGGGCGACCGCGTGGCCGCCGCCGAGGTTGATCACGAGCGGACTCTCCACCGACCCGCGAGCCGCGACGGCGTTGCCTTCGGCGTCGTCCGCCTCGACGTAGTAGGCGACCGACGCCCCCAACGTCCCGGTGGTCGGAATCTCGGCGCCGTAGCGCCCCTCCGCCACCTCGCTCATCTCACGCCCCAGGAACTCGGTCGCGCCCTCCGGGCGATAGGCGAGGATGATCTTGTCGAACTTCAGATCGGCCGCAACGCCGACGGTGATCGAGATGGCGCTGCCCTTCTTCCCTTCGGTGACGGGCTCGTGGGCCAGCCCGGTCGCGGGGACCTCGGGTTCCTTCTCGGCCGGCGGCGCGGCCGGGGTTGCCGCGGGGCTCTCCGTGGTGGGAGGCTCGGTCGGCTCGGTCGGCGACGAGGGAGGCGCGGCGGGTGGCGGCGCGGCCGGTCCCCCCTTGGCCTCGGCGAAGGCCTCCGTCATCTCCGGGGTGACCAGGGCCTTGGTCAGGTTGATGGTGGACTGGATCTCGATCGCCTTCTTGAACTGTTTGATGCCGAGATCCCGCTGCTTGAACCCGCCGATGATCACGATCCCCATGTGGATGTGGGTCCGCGCGGTGATCGGGTGCTGCTCGAGGCCCGAGGTGTCGGATAGATCCAGCGCCTGCTTCAGGATCTTGCGCGCGTCCTCGTACTTCTTGGCCTGATAGGCCGTGACGGCGTCCTTGTTGAGCTGGGTTATCTTCGCAACAGCATCCTCGGCCTGGGCACGTGCCTTGGCCGATAGGCAGAGGAGGGTGACGACGGCGGCGATGACGCGCACCATCGAAGACTCACGCTTGGTCATGCGATGCTTGCCTCAGCGAAGAAAAAGGGAAGGCTCAAGCTGACTTGCCCCTTGTAACACGATTTTCGAAAAATCGTTTCCAGGGGCCTCGCTTGCGAATTTCCCATAACTTCTCGGGCCTGCGCACGGCTTTTCCGACCTCCCCCCTGCAACTTTTCCGGCTGCGCTCGGCAACTTTCCGGCTTCCGCCTCTTGCGCCCTGCGGGGTGGTGGTTACCTGACTATCGGGGGTTCGCAGTATTTCCAGGAAACAGGAGGCCGATACCATGTCCGATCCGCTCGATCCGAATGATCTTCTTACGCCCAGCGACGCCGCACGCGTCCTGGGATTGTCGGCGGACTCTGTCCGCGTCCTGTCCGACAGCGGGCGGTTGGCGTCGATGCGGACGATCGGGGGTCGCCGCCTGTTCCGGCGCGGCGACGTCGATCGGCTGGCGGTCGAGCGCGCCACCCACCTCACGGGCGGCAAGTCGATCACGAACCACCGCCCGCGGGCACCGCTCAGCGAGGCATCAGCGCCAGCGCCCAGCATGAAATAACGAGCGCCAGAGCGGCCCCGCCCAGCAGGGCCTGAACTGCGGGCCGGGGCGCGCGTACCTGGGCGCGCGCCACGCCGAAGCCGACCAGGGCGCCGATCCCCAACCCGAACAGGTGGGCATAGACGTCCGCGCCGGCGCCCACGCCGAGCATCGCGTAGAGCCCCAGGCCAGCGCCCAGCGGGACCCAGGCATAGCCGCGGCGCGTGCGCAGTTGCAGCCGGCGCACCACCTGCAGGCCGGCGACGAGCCCCAGCGACGCGAAGATCGCCGTCGACGAGCCAACCGACACGAAGGCCGTCCGGTGCACCGCCGCGGTCAGCAGGTTGGCCGCGGTGGCGGCGACCAGGATCAGCGCGGCCGCCAGCCCGCCGCCCAGCCAGCGGCCGACCGCGGAGACGAAGATCAGCGCGGCCACGACGTTCCCACACAGGTGCAGCAGATCCGCGTGCAGCGTCAGCGCCGTGATCGCCCGCCACCACTGCCCGGCGGCGATCTGCTCGGCGGACGCCGCGCCCGCGTCGAACCAGCGCGATCCCCCGGCTCGCGTTCCGGTGACCAGGAACATCGCGCAGAACCCGATCGCCGCCAGCGGCCCCAGCACGCTGGCCCCGACGTCGGGCGCGGGAGGCTGCGTTTCGGGGGCGCCCTCGGCGTCGAATCCCCGCAGCGCGGTCTCGGCAGCGGCGGCCTCGTCGGGCTCGACCGCCAGCGCGAAGCGTCCGTCGCGCTCGTCGAGCCGGTACCGGATCCCCGCCGCCGCCAGGACCAGTCCCCAGTCGCCGGCCTGCGTCGTGCTGGCCGTCGTCCGCAGCACCTGCCCGCCGACGAGGCCGTTTTCGAGCGCCGGATCGTCCATCTGCGGCAAGCCTAACCCGGCGGGGGCTCGGGGGCCGCAGGTTGGTCAGCTCATCCAGCTTGACCCCGATATTGACCATGATAGCTTGGTCGATCCCGGAGGTGAGACGATGATCGGGAACATCGATCATTTCGTGAACCGTCAGATTTTGCTCTGGCAGGAAGAGCGGCGGATCGCGGAACGCAAGGGGCTCGAAGGCAGTGGCGCGCAGCAGCCGACCATCTGCATCTCCCGTCAATACGGCGCACGGGGCGCCGAGATGGGTCGGCAGGTGGCCGAGCGGCTCGGCTTTCGGTTCTACTCGCAGGAGCTGATTCACGACGTGGCCGAGCAGGCGCACGTCCGCGCGCAGCTGGTCGAATCGCTGGACGAGCGGGTGCGGGACGGCATCTCGGAGTGGATGTCGGGCCTCATCAAGCGCGGCGTGTTCGAGCCGAGCGACTACCTGCGGAACCTGTCCAAGGTGGTGCTGACGCTCGCGCGACACGGCAAGGGGGTGATCGTCGGTCGCGGGGCGCACTTCCTGCTCGACGCCAGGACCACCTTGCGGGTCCGGGTCATCGCGCCGCTCGAGGTGCGCGTGGCGCGCATCGCCGAACGCGACGGTCTCACCGACGACGCCGCGCGGACCAAGATCCTGCGCATCGACGGCGAGCGGGTCGCGTTCAACAAGCAGCACTATGGCGCCGACATCGCCGACCCGGCCCACTACGACCTGGTCGTCAACGCCGGGACCTTGGGGCTCGAAGGGGCCACCTCCGGGGTCGTGCGGACGTTTCAGGACCGTTTCGGATCCGCCTGAGTCGATCCGCCTGAAGCCGACCCTCGGGCGATCTATTCTGCCCGCGTGGATGTGACGTTGACGTTCAGGGGCGGGACCGTCGAGGTGACGGGTCTGCCCGCGAGCGGGGCCGCCCTGCCCGGCTGCCTGTGGGACGCGCGAACCGCCTGCTGGCGGGCGCCCGCCTCCGCCTACGCCGATCTCCGGCGGGCGCTCGCGCGCCAGGCGCAGACCGTCGACGATCGCGCGCGCGGCTACGCCGAGCTGCCGGGCGGCGCGCTGGTCCGGCGGACGCCGCGGCCGTATCAAGAGGAAGCGCTCTGCGCCTGGCAGGCCGCCAAGGGTCGGGGTGTGGTGGTGCTGCCGACGGGCGCCGGCAAGACGCAGGTCGCCTGCATGGCGATCGACGACCGGCGCCGCAGCACGCTGGTGCTGGCGCCGACCCTGGATCTGGTCCGTCAATGGTACGACGTCCTGCGCGCCACCTTCGGCGTCCCGGTCGGCATCATCGGCGGGGGCGACTATGGCGTCGAGGCGCTGACCGTGTCGACCTACGATTCGGCCTACCTGCACATGGAGCACCTGGGCAATCGGTTCGGCCTGCTGGTCTTCGACGAGTGCCACCACCTGCCGGGACCCGCCTACGCGCTGGCGGCGCGCGCGGCGGTGGCCCCCTTTCGTCTGGGTCTGACGGCGACGCCCGAGCGCGCCGACGGACGTCACGCCGACTTCGACGAGCTGTGTGGCCCGATCGTCTATCGAAAAGACATCGTGGACCTGTCGGGCGGCGACTACCTGGCGCCATACGAGACGGTGCGGCTGTCGGTCGAGCTCGGCGAGGCGGATCGCCTCGCCCACGACGAGGCGCGGGGCGTGTACCGGGACTTCCTGGCGCGAAACGGGATCCGGATGTCGAGCCCGTCCGGCTGGTCAGATTTCATCATCCGTTCGGCGCGCAGCGAGGACGGGCGGCGGGCGATGGCGGCCTACCGGCGGCAGCGCGAGATCGCGTTCGCCGCGCCGGCCAAGCTGGACTACGTGGGCCTCTTGCTGGACCGCCACCGCGACGATCGGGTGCTGCTCTTCACCCAGGACAACGCGACCGCCACCGAGCTGTCGCGGCGGTTCCTGATCCCGATCATCACGCACGAGACCCGCGTGCGCGAGCGCAGCGAGATCCTGGCCGGGCTGGCAGACGGCGGCTACGGCGCGATCGTGACCTCCAAGGTGCTCAACGAGGGGGTCGACATCCCGGCGGCCAACGTGGCGGTCGTGGTGTCGGGGAGCGCGTCGGTGCGCGAGCACGTGCAGCGCCTGGGTCGGATCCTGCGGGCGCAGGCGGGCAAGCACGCGCTGCTCTACGAGCTGGTCACCGCGAAGACCACCGAGACCTTCACCAGCGCGCGCCGGCGGGACCACAGTGCTTACCGCTGACCTGGTGGCAGCGCGCCGGCGCGGGACGGAGCTGCGCCTCCCGCCCACGGACGCGGGCAGGCGCGCGCGGATCGCGACGCTGGCGGCCGAGCTGGGCGCGGTGGCGCGCGCGCACCTCGGGCAGACCCGCGACGCCGTCGAAGAGGCGCTGCGCGAAGCCGGGTTGGCGGCGGAGACCGGCGCAGCCGGCGAGCGGCGCCTGCACGAGGCGGTCGGCAAGCTGGTGCGCGACGAGCTCCGCTTCGAGGAGCCGGCCCGGGAAGACGCGATCGCGCTCCGCCGCGAGACGTTTCGCTGGGCGGCCGCCGCCCGTCGGGCCGCGCCCCCCGCGCCGTTCGATCGCGCGGCGGTTCTGGATTCCGTCGCCCGCGCGCGCGGGACGACCGCCGCCGCGCTCGAGGCCGGCCTCTACGCCGACCGGCCGGGCGCGCAGCGTCTGCTGGCCGTGGAGACGACCGCGCCGATGCTGCTGGCGGCGGGCTTCGAGATCCGCGAGGCGCAGGCGGTGCTCCTGCGGGCGACGCGGATCGAGGCCACCGTGCGGGCGGCCGACGCGGCGATCTACCGGAGGCTGTTTCGGACGCTCAAGTTCCTGCGGCTCTTGCCGGTGATCACCGCCGCCCGCAGCGGCATCCGGATCGAGATCGACGGGCCGCTCAGCCTGTTCCAGGGGGGCGGCCGCTACGGCCTGCAGCTGGCGCTGGCGCTGCCGGCGATCGCGGCCTGCGACGCCTGGTCGATCGAGGCGGACGTGCGCTGGGGGGCCGAGCGACGGACGCTGCGGTTTCGCCTGGCGGGCGAGGCCGCGGCCGGCGCGGCGGCCACCGACGCGGCGCCGCCCGACGAGCTGGCCGCGTTCATCGCCGCGTTCGAACGGCAGGGCAGCGAATGGCGGATCGACCGCGAGCCGGCGGTGCTGGATCTCCCCGGCGCCGGCCTGTGCGTCCCCGACCTGGCCTTCGTGCGGGCCCGGGATGGCGCCTGCGTCTACTTCGAGCTCCTCGGGTTCTGGAGCCGAGAGGCGGTCTTCCGCCGCATCGATCTGGTGCGGGCGGGCCTGCCGCAGCGGATCCTCTTCGCGGTGAGCAAGAGCCTGAGGGTCGGCGAGGCGCTGCTCGACGGCGCGCCGACGGCGGCGCTCTACGTCTTCGGCCGCGTCATCGCCGCCAAGGAGATCCTGGCGCGTCTCGAGGCGCTGGCCGGCTGACGATCAGCCGCCGTCGCGCTCGACGGCGGGCGGCAGGCGCGGAATCGCGGCGCGGAAGACCGACCCCACCCCGACCGTGCTCTCGACCGCCACCTCGCCCCCCATCGCTTCGATCAGAACCTTCACGATCCAGAGCCCCAGACCGAAGCCGCCGTAGTTCCGGGGCGAGACGACCCGCGCGAACCGCTTGAAGAGGCGCTGCTGGTCGCCGGCCGAGATTCCGATCCCGTGATCTTCGATCTCCAGCAAGGCCCGGTCCTGCGAAGCCGACACCCGGATCTGGATCGGTTTCGATGCGCCATATTTGATCGCGTTGGAAAGAAAATTGGTGACCACCTCGTCGAGCCGCAGGCGATCCCAGCGGCCGATGATCGGACCTTTTGATCCCGCGACCACGATCGACAGCGCGCACCCGGCGGAGCGGAGCTCGTCCTTGAAACGCTCGGCGACATCGCGCACGACCACCACCAGATCGACCTCGTCGAGCGTGAGCTCCAACCGACCGGCGGCGGCGCGGCTGACGTCGAGCAAGGCGTCCACCAGCTCGGTCAGACGCGCGAGCTGCTTGTCGACGCCCTCGATGCGCGCGATCAGCGTGGCGGGTTCGATCGATCTGCGCTTGGTGGCCGCCCGCAGGATTCCGTCGACCTTGAGGCGCAGGCTGGTGAGCGGCGTCTTGAGCTCATGGCTCGCGATGGAGAGGAACTCGTCGCGCAGCTTCACGGCCACCCGGGCCTCGTGGTAGAGCCGTGCGTTTTCGATGGCGAGCCCGGCGCGGCGCCCCAGCTCCTCCATCATCTCCAGATCCTCACGTCCGTAGCGGCGGCCCGACTCCGCCCAGACCAGATTGAGGACGCCGATCGGGCGTCCGCCCGCCACCAGCGGCACCAGGATGAGCGACCGCATCCCCAGATCTCGCATGAAGCGCAGGTGCTCTTCGTTCTGTGCGGCATTTGCCAGCATCCCGTCGGAGATCTCGTCGACGAGCTCGGATCGCCCGGTACGAACCACGGCGTGGGGACCGCGTGGGGCATTCGGATCCGGCGGGAAGCGACGCCGCGACTCCCAGGCGATCTCGATCTTTGCGGGGTCGACGTGGGCGATGGCGATCCGGCGGAGCTCGCCGTCCTGCACCAGATCGACACCGCACCAGTCCGCGAAGGTCGGGACCACCAGGCTCGCCAACCGCTCGCAGATCGACTTGAAGTCGAGCGAGCTCGACAGAAGCACGCTGGCCTCGGCGAAGAAGCGTGCCGTCTCTTCCCGGCGGCGCGCCTGCCGGTAGAGCCGGGCGCTGTCGACGGCCAGCCCCGCGCGGTGGGCCAGCTCCTCGGCGATCGCGAGGTCGGCCTCGCCGTAGGGGCGGTCCGGGGCGGCGCGCATCAGCGAGATCACACCGAGCGTCTCGCCGCCGGCGACCATGGGCACGATGATGCAGGAGGTGCAGCCGAGGCCGCGCATGACCCGCAGGTGATCGTCGGTCTGGGCGGCGCGGACCAGGTCCCCGTCGCTGACCTGGGCGCTCAGCACCGCGGTCCCGTTCTTGAGGACGTCGACCAGGAATCCGGCCTTGTGCTCGGTGGGCGGAAACTTCTGCTCGTACTCGGCGACCAGATCGCCCCGGCTGGGATCGGCGTGAACGACCGCCAGGCGCTTCGCCTCCCCTTGTTCGTCGATCGCGGTCACCGTGCACCAGTCGGCGATGTCCGGAACGGCCAGCTCCGCCACCCGGCGCAGCGTGCGTTGGTAGTCGAGCGACTCGGACAGGGCGGCGCTGGCCGAGACCAAGAAACGCGCGCGACGGTCCACCGACTCGTGCACCTGGCTCGCCGGCGCGCCGGCGGCACCGAGCGGCGTCGGCGCCGCCACCAGGAGCGCGCGGTACCGCGCCTCCAGCGCGTGGTAGCGCTCTTCCAGCGCGTGGTGGCGCGCCTCCAGTGTCAGCTCTGATGGCTCTGCGCTCATGCGCGCGACGAAGCTGCTCGTCCCCCCGCCGTCAGCGTAACACGGGCACTCGTAGCCGAATCGGCTACGGGTGCCCGTGTGGAGAGCCGGTGCGGTACTTCCCGTCCCCGTCGACGTCGAGGAAGACCGGGTTGGTGAGCGCGAACGGGTAGGCCGTGAAGGTCTTGCGATCGCCGACCACCGGCGACAGCGACTTGCCGCCGTCGACCCGGACCACCACGTACCCGTCGCGCGGGGTCGAAAGATCGAACGTCTCGTGGAAACGCACCGCCGCGGTCCCGGGCGGCACCGTCCAGCGCTTCGCCTCCTCGCCGTTCAGGTAGAGCGTCACCCGATCGACCGAGACCCACGAGGCCGCCTGGACGGTGATCTCGGCGTGCGCCTTTCCGCCGCGCGCCGGCACCAGGTCGCCGATCGCGCCCCCGTTGACCGCCAGCGCGACGAATGGCCCCGTCGTGAAGAAGGCGTGGTGGCCACGCAGCGCCGTCGCGATCTCCCTGGGATCGATCCGCTCGGGCTTGTCCTCGCGCACCTTGACGTAGTTCCGCGGGTAGCCGCCGATGTTGAAGGTGAGGTGGTGGGTGTCGGAGTTTCCCGTCGCGGTGACCAGGTGATCGTGGTTGAGTAGCGAGAACCAGTCCTCGACCACGCGGTCGACGCTGCGCCGTACCGGATCCTGATAGCCGTTCATCACCTCGAGCGCGTCGAAGTCCCAGGAGAACCCGGCCCGGCCGGCCCGATCGGAGCGGGCGTCGAACTGACCGATGTCGAAATAGCCGATCTCGGCGTCGATCCGTGGGTGGTGCACGTCGATGATCGCGTCGGGGGCGTTCCGGCGCACGTCCTTGAAGAAGTCATCCGGCCGCCGCCCGTGGACCAGGATCGCGCCCTGCCCGGGCGCCTCCAGGTTACGGGGCAACGGAAACGCGCCGAAGTGACCCCAGGCGGCGGTGGTCAGCTCGTCGCCCACCGCGCTCGTGATGTAGCGTCCGGCGTCGAGCTCCCGGATGTACGGTTCGTAGTCCGAGATCACGTTGTGATCGGTTGCGACGATCATCTGGACGTCGTCGGCGACGAACTCGAAGATCCGGTCGTGCATCGGCACGCGCGAATCGGGCGAGCGGGCGGCATGGACGTGAAAATCGGCGGACAGCCAGCCGTGCGTATCGACCACGTGGTCGAGCCGCGCCGTCACCGTCGCTCCGCGAGCCGTGATCTTGAGGTGCCGCGCCGTCGAGATCTCCCACTCCGGTCCCCGGCTCACCGTCACGTCGTAGGTGCCGGCGGGCACGTGCGCGACGCCGACGCCGGTCAGCGACATGATCCGATTGAAGGCGGCGATCGCGCCGTCGCCCTCCTGCCGCGCGATGTCGACGCGCGTGAACTCGGGATCGGGCGTGCCGTCGACGCCCACCAGCGTCAGCTTGCAGGGAATCGGCTGGCCGGTCTTCGCGTCACGGACGTCGAACGACAGGCCGCCCTCGACGGCCAGACGCGGCGGCGGCGAAGGCGGCGCGACGACCGCCGCGGCCACCACCGCGGAGATCCCCAGCGCATACCAGGCGCCGACGCCGACGATCTTGGCCCACGCCATCCGAGGTCTTCCGCGCATATCGCGCCGCAAACGCTACGACGACTTGGAGGCGTCGGGGGTGGACGGCTCTGGCGGAGCCGAGACCGGCTCGAGCTTCGACTCGGATTTTGACTCGGATTTCGGCCCGGATTTCGGCTCCGCCCTGGAGGCCGACGTCGATCTCGGCAAGGGAGCGACCGACCCCGGCGCGACGGTGTCGGCGATCGGCCAGCCCATCGAATCGCGCTTCGGCCCCGACCCCGGCGGCCTTCCACCCGGCCCACCGCGCGCGAAGGCCGGACCGCGCGATGCGCCCGGTCCACCGCCGGGTCCGCGCGGACCGCGCCCGCGAGAATCACCACCGGGCCCGCCGCTGGGACGACCGCCTGGGCCACCGCCAGGTCCGCGACCCGAGCCACCGCCTGGCCCGCCGCCCGGGCGACCGCCGGGTCCGCCACCGGGCCGGGCGCCCACACCGCCACCGGGACCACCCGCCGGCCGACCTCCAGCGCCGCCCCCCGGACCGCCGCCGGGACGACCACCCGGACCGCCGCCGGGACGACCACCTGCACCACCGCCAGCTCCCCGACCGGGGCGCCGATCGCCCGCTTCGGCGTCTGCGCGCTTGGCGACCGGACGGCGACCGGGACGACCGTCCGGCAATGGAGGACCGCCGGCATCCCGGGTGATCATCCAACCGGGACCGGCGGCGGGTGTGCCTGGACCCGAATCGCGATCACGACCGCCGAAACCGAAGCCGCCGCCGGCACGACCGCCGGCTCCGCCCGGGCCGCCGCCGGGACGACCGCCGCCGGCTCCGCCGGGGCCGCCGCCTGGACGACCACCGCCGCCGCCACGGCCGCCGCCGGGACCGCCGCCACCCCGCTCGCGACGACCTTGCCCGCCAGCGCGATCGCCCCGATCGCGCCGCTGCTCCGGGCGCGGCAGAAGATCGACGAGGTAGTAGAAGTCGCCCTGCTTCTTGGCACCGGGTGGCGGATCCTCGCCGCTCATCACGCGCACGAGCCGCACGTTGTCGGCGCGATCGCGGATGACGTCGAGCGCCTCCATGAGTCGCGCCAGGCGATCGCCTTTGATATCGAGCTTCTCTTCCAGCTCGGCCGCGGCGGCAATGGCGCCTTCATCGACCACCGGCGCGGCGGCTTCCGCCACCTCCGGCTGTGGTGCCTCGGGCGCAGGCTCCTCGGGCGCGGGTCCGTCGGGCGTCGGACCTTCGGGAGGTGGTCCCTCGGGCGCGGGCACGTCGGTGCCGACAGACTCGGCGCTCGCCGCCGCCTCGACGGCCGGCTCCGCCTCGACGGCCGGTGCCGCCTCGACGGCCGGTGCCTCGTCCGCGGGTGCCTCGTCCGCGGGTGCCTCGCTCGTCGGCTCGACCGCGGGTGCCTCGACCGCGGAAACCTGGTCGAGCTCAGCCGATGGTGCCTCGCTCGTCGGCTCGACCGCGGTCGACGATCCCGCTTCGGACTCGGGCGGGACGGGCGCCGCGGGTGGCGCCACCGGCGCGGGGCGATGCAGGCGCCGAATTCCCGCCGCCTCTCGGAGCACAATTCCTGGAAACTCGGTGACAGTTTTCATCGTTTATCCGCGGCGCGGGCGTTACGCCGCTCCGGCCTCACTTGGTTTTTTGGGCGGCTTCCAGCTTCTTGAAATCTTCGGGCGCCGTCTTGGTCAGCTCGTAGTTGTCGAGATCCTTGTGGCAACCGTCGCAGGTGAACTTCTGCCCGCTGCCCTTGGCCTGCTTGACCATCTCCTTCATCATCTTCTTCGCTTCGGCCCGGCCGCCTTTTGTGCAGGCCCGGGCCGTCGGGGAGTCGCCCTTGATTGCGATGGTACACTTCCCCTCGTCGGCGGCGCCGGCGGTCCCGGTGAGCAGGAAAAGCAGCGCAGCGGCGGAGAGCGGGGCGGCAAAACGGATCATGGTTCCTCCTCGTGTGGTCTGTGAAGACGGACCGGCCGTCGAGCGCCTGAGCTTATAGCGCGGCCACCGCCGTCCCGGACAAATATTCGCTGCGCGACGCGGCGGAATTTTCGGCGAGGGCCAAACGCGTTATAGTGGCAGGCCATGGCACAGATCCTCGAGTGGAGATCGCGCGGCGCCCTGGCGGCCGCCTTGGGCGTTTGCATCTTGTTCGGGGCTCGCAACGCCGCGGCGCAAGACAACAGCGAGGGGATCAAAGTCGAGCTCGGCGTGACCGGTGGCTACCATTGGTTCGCCAAGGATCTCGAGCTGGGCGTCGCCGATGACCCCACGCTGCCCAGCCCCAAGAGCTCGGTGACCTTTGGGATCCGCACCGCCTTGGTGCTCCACCCAATGTTCGCGATCGAAGGCGAAGCGCTGGGCATGCCCACCAAGGACAACCAGCAGGGCAAGAGCCTCTTCATCAGCGCGTTGCGCATCCACCTTCGCTACAACATCATCCTCCCCGGCCCGGTGACGCCGTTCGTGCTGGCCGGCGTCGGCGCGACCTCGGTTCTCGCGTCCTCCGGCGACGGAAGCTATACGGCCATCAAGAAGAACGATACCGACGCGAACTTCTACGTCGGCCTCGGCGCCAAGTTCGCCCTCACCGAGCTTTTGCACCTGCGGCTCGACGGCCGGGCCCTGGCGGCCCCCAACGTCAAGAACAACGGTTTCTCTCCCGACTGGGAGGTCACGCTCGGCTTCGGCGTCACGCTGGGCGGCCACGCGCCCCCGCCGCCCGAGCCGGTCGCGCAGCTCGTCAAGGACACCGACGGCGACGGCATCACCGACGACAAGGACAACTGTCCGAACGAGGCCGGTCCGAAGGAGAACAAGGGCTGCCCCGACAAGGACACCGACGGCGACGGCATCGTCGACCGCCTGGACAAGTGCCCCGACAAGGCCGGCCCGAAGGAGCGCGACGGCTGCCCCGAGGAGGATCGCGACCACGACGGCATCGTCGACTCGGCGGACAAGTGCCCCGACGACCCCGAGGACAAGGACGGCTTCGAGGACGCCGACGGCTGCCCGGATCCCGACAACGACAAGGACGGCATTCTCGACGAGAAGGACAAGTGCCCGAACGAGCCCGAGACCAAGAACGGGTACCAGGACGAGGACGGCTGCCCCGACGAGGTCCCGGTGGCGGTCAAGGCCTTCACCGGCGTCGTCAAGGGGATCAACTTCCGGCGCAACTCGGCCGACATCAAGGCCTCGTCCTTCCCGCTGCTCAAGCAGGCGATCATCGTCTTCAAGGACTACCCGGCCCTGCGGGTGGAGATCTCCGGCCATACATCCACAGAGGGTAAGCGCGAGTTCAACATGAAGCTTTCGCGCAAGCGGGCGGAAGCGGTGAAGGCGTTCCTGGTCTCGGCCGGCATCGACGAGAGCCGCATCGGCACCATCGGCTACGGCCCCGATAAACCGATCGCCGACAACGCCACCAAAGAGGGCACCGAAAAGAACCGGCGCATCGAGTTCCGGTTGCTCTCCGGCAGCGAAAAGATCCAGACCCAACCCGAGCCCGAGGACATCAACCCGTCGCCCGATCGCGCGGGCAAGGGCAAGGGCAAGGGCGGGAAGGCCAAGGGCGACAAGGCCGGAAAAGCCAAGGCCGACAAAGCCGACAAGGCCGACAAGGCCGCCGACAAAGCCGCCGACAAGGCCGACAAGTCAGCAGAGAAGGCCGACAAGGCGGCCAGCAAGGCCGACCAATCAGCCGACAAAGCCAGCAAATCGGCCGACAAAGCCAGCAAGGCGGCCGACAAGGCCGACAAAGCCGACAAGGCCGCCGAAAAGCCCAAGAAGGCCGGCAAGAAGAAGTCCTCCGCGCCGTCGACCGACGACGAGCCGATGCCCAAGTAGCAAGGCGATCGCCGACAGGCGAGCGGCCGTCGCGCTGCCGCTACTTGGCGAGCGAGGGGAACACCGGGCAGCCGCGCGGAAATGGGCGCGCGTGCTCGGTCGGGGCGGCGACGGGGTTGGGATCTCGGCAGAGCTCGCTGTCCGTGCAGGCCACCAGCCTGTCGATGGCCAGGTTGCGCGTGGCGGTCACCGGACGCCCGAAGTGGGGGCAGTGAACGATCACCTTGAGCGAAACCGAACGCTGCATGACCGAGGGATTATAGCGCCGCGGCAACCGATGCGATGGGCAGGTCGGTCTCGACCGGGGTGGCGTAGTCGACGCCGGGGATCTCGAAGCCGAAGAGACGGCGAAAATCGGTCTTGAAGCCCGCGTAGTCGGTCACCTCGAACAGGTTCTCGGTCGTGACCGTCTCCCAGAGCGCGGCCACGCGCGCCTGGACGCCGGCCTCCATCTCGAGGTCGTCGATGCGGATGCGGCCCGCTTCGTCGGTGGCCGGGCTGCGCCCGGGTGCGAGGTGATCGCGAAAGAGACGCGCGATCTGCTGGGCAGTCCCCTCGTGTGTTCCGGCCTCCTTCATCACCTTGTAGAGCAGGCTGATATAGAGCGGAACCACCGGGATCGCCGCCGACGCCTGGGTGACGAGCGCCTTGTTCACGCTCACGTAGGCCGCGCCTCGGAGGCGCGAGGCCAGCGCCGTCGACAGCGTCCGGGCCGTGGCTTCGAGATCCTCCTTGGCCTTGCCGATGGTCCCCGAGCGGTAGATCGGGAAGGTCAGCGCTGGTCCGATGTAGCTGTACGCGACGACGCGACAACCTTCGGCCAGCAGCTCGGCCTCCTCGAGCGCGCGGATCCAGGCCGCGAAGTCCTCGCCTCCCATCACCTTGCGCGTCGCCTCGATCTCGGCGTCGCTGGCCGGGCCGATCTCGACCGGGGTCACCTGATCGTTGCCGAGGTTGATGCTCCGGCTGCGAAACGGCGCACCGATCGGCTTGAGCGCCGAGCTGTAGCTGACGCCAGTTTGGGGGTCGGTCCGCTTGGGGCTGGCGAGGCTGTAGACGACGCAATCCAGCTTGGTGCCGGCACGCGCGAGCCGGGCCAGGGTGTCGCGCTTGATCTCGTCGCTGAAGGCATCCCCATTGACGACCGAGAGCTCGCGTCCGTGCTCCCGCGCGCGGCGCTCGACGGCGGCCAGGTTGTACCAGCCCGCCGAAGCGGTCTTTTCCCCCTGCGGTGGCCGTTCCAGGCAGACCGCCGTGCCGCGCGCGCCGTAGCCGAAGATCGCGCTCACCAGGCTGGACAGCCCGTAGCCGGTGCTGGCGCCCACCACCAGGGCATCGCGCAGGCCGGTGCCCGGAGCGCCGGTCGTCGCGACCGCGATCTCCGCGTCGACGTTGGCGGCGCACCCCCCCGGGTGAGCGTTCAGACAGATGAAGCTACGGATGCGGGGGGCGACCAGCTGCTTGGGCATGCGCCTTCCTGCCAAACCCCCGGGGACGCGTCAAGCCGGTCAAAGAATTGCCTCGATTCCGATGGGTTCGAGGCTAGATTGCCCACCTATGGAGCTACGTTCGATCCAAAGAATCCTGGTACCCACCGATTTTTCGGACCCCTCGAACGAGGCGCTGGCCACCGCGATGGCCTTCGCGAGCGCGTTCGGCGGAAAGCTGGACCTGGTGCACGTGGCGCTGGCCGTTTCTTATGTGTTGCCGCCGCCGGTCGACTTCGCGACGCTTCCCTTCGACATGACCAAGTCGCTGGAGCAGGCCACCACAGGCCTCGCCAACGAGGAGTCCCGGGTTCGCGCCGCCGGCCTCGCCTGTGAGAGCGCGACGCTGTTCGGCCGCCCGGACACCGAGATCGTGGCCCGCGCGACCGCGACCAAGGCGGACCTGATCGTGATGGGGACCCACGGCCGCAGCGGGCTCTCCCACGCGCTCATGGGCAGCGTCGCCGAGCGGGTGGTGAGGCACACCCCGTGCCCGATCTTGATCGTCCCCCAACGTCATCCGGCCTAGCTCGGGGGAAGCGCCGGCCGATCGATGCCGCTCTGGACCAGCGCGCGATCGATCGTCCAGAGCAGCTCTTCCAGATTGACCGGCTTCACCAGGCAGGCGAGCGCGCCATAGGCCTCGGCGTCGGTGCGCAGACCAAAGGTCTCTCTGCCGGTGATGACGATGACGGGAAGGCCCGGCTTGTAGGTCCGGATCCATTGCGCGAGATCGACCCCATGCATGCCCGGCATCATGAGATCGGTCAGCACCAGGTCGGGCGTGAGCGCCTGGAGCTTGGCGACCGCGTCGAATCCGTCCTGGGCAACCTCGGCCGCATAGCCCGTCTCGATGAGCGCAGCGGCCACCAGCTCACGCGTGTCCAGGTCGTCGTCGACGACCAGGATCCGGTATCGGCGCTTGAGCACCAGTTTCGCGGGTTTGTTGATTCTCGGGTTGGTTTTCATGGCGATCTCTGGAACTGCAAGAACGAAACCAACCGCCGATCCCTCGGGTCAGTTGGGAACCATTGCGACCGGGCGCATGATCCGTTACACCGACGTAACCACACGCACATCCGCGGGTTACCCGTGTACGATTGAACCGGGCCCGCGCCGACCTCCGCCCCCAATCCTCATGTCCGAAAATGCCATGATCGACGTCCGTACCCTCTCGAAGACCTACCGCGTGCACAAGCGTGCGCCTGGCCTGGGCGCGGCGCTCCGGTCGGTTCTCAGGCGCAAATACGAGGTGGTCAAGGCGGTCGAGGAGCTGTCGTTCCAGATCGCCGACGGGGAGCGGGTCGGCTTCCTCGGCCCGAACGGCGCCGGCAAGACCACCACGCTCAAGGTGCTGGCGGGCCTTCTGCACCCGACCTCGGGCAGCGTCCGCGTCGGCTCCTACGTGCCGCACGAGCGGGACCCACGGTTTCTCCAGCTCATCACGCTGGTGATGGGGCAGAAGCAGCAGCTGCTCTGGGACCTGCCCCCGTCCGAGACCTACGCCATGAACCGCGCCATCTACGACATCCCCCGCGCGCAGGCCGACGAAACCGTGCGGACGCTGGTCGAGCTACTCGAGATCGGCGACCTGGTCAACAAGCCGACCCGTCAGCTGTCGCTGGGCGAGCGGATGAAGTGTGAGCTGGTCGCGGCGCTGCTGCACCGGCCGCGCGTCCTGTTCCTCGACGAGCCGACCATCGGGCTCGACGTGTCGATGCAGGCCAAGATGCGCGACTTCATCCGCGACTACAACGAACGGTTCGGCGCCGCGGTGCTGCTCACCAGCCACTACATGGACGACGTGGTGGCGCTCTGCCCGAGGGTGGTGGTGATCGATCACGGCCGTCTCATCTACGATGGAGATCTGCGCGAGCTGGCGCGGCGGGTGCGACCCGACAAGCGCATGACCCTGCGGCTGTCGCGCCCGGTCGACCGGGCGGACCTGGAGAAGCTCGGAACCGTGGTCTCGGCGGACGCCGCGCAGGCGGTGCTTTCGGTGCCGCACGCGCGCCTTTCGACGGTGGTGCAGGGGGCGCTGTCGGCGCTGCCGATCGTCGACCTCACCATCGAAGAGGCGCCCTTGGAAGAGGTGATGCGCGAGCTGTTCGGGGCCCGCGAAAAAGAGGCGCGCCAGGTATCGCGCGCGCACGGGTGAGCCTGGACGCGGTCCCGGCGCGGCCGGGTTTCACCAGCGAGCTCGGCCGGGTGGCCAAGGCCTTCCCGACCCTGCTGCGCGTGGGCGTCTCGGAGGTGGTCGCCTACCGCGCGGAGTTCTTGGTCTGGATCCTCACCACCAACATGCCGCTCGTCATGCTGGCGATCTGGCACGCGGTGGCCGCGGACGGACCGGTCGGGCATTTCGATCAGCGCGCCTTCACCACCTACTACCTGGGCGTGCTGGCGGTGCGCCTGCTGACCAGCAACTGGGTAGTCTGGCAGCTGTCGATGGAGATCCGCGACGGCACGCTGTCGGCCAAGCTCTTGCGCCCGATCCATCCGATCTATGCGCTGGCGGCCGATCATCTTTCGGCGGTGCCGATGCGGGCGCTGGTGATCTCACCGGCGGTCGCGATCCTGGCCTATGTGGGTTGGGATCGGCTGCTGCGGCACGACGGCGCGCTGGCTCTGGTCTTCGTCGCCTCGCTGGTGGGCGCCTGGTTGCTGATCTTCTTCACGATGATCCTGATGGGCGCGCTGGCCTTTTTCGTCGAGAGCGCGCTGGGCATCTTCGAGCTGTGGCTGGGCGTGCACGCGATCCTGTCCGGCTATCTGGTCCCGCTCGAGGCGCTGCCGCACTGGGCGGGCGCGGCGGCCAATGTCTTACCCTTCCGATTCATGCTCGGGTTTCCCGTCGAGGCCCTGGTCGGTCTGCTCTCCCGGCACGACGCCCTCTGGGCGCTCGCGGCCCAGTGGGGATACGTGGCCTTCTTCGGCGCGGCGGCGGTCGGTGTCTGGCGGGTGGGCGTCCGCCACTTCTCGGCCTATGGCGGATGACGGATTGACGGCTGACGGATGACGGCGACGGCGGCCAACGAAATCAGACCCCGTCGGGCGGGACCGGCCGCGCTCTTGCGGCGCTATGCGGGCCTCTTCCGCGTGCAGCTCGCGATGTCGGCGCTCACCGCGATGCAATACCGGGCCGACTTCGTGGTGAAGGGGCTGATCGCGATCCTCTGGATGGGCGTCACGCTGGTGCCGGTGCTGGTGGTCTTCGGCGTCCGCAAGAGCGTCGCCGGGTGGTCGTTCCCCGAGTCGCTGGTGGTGGTCGCCTGGTTCACGCTCCTGCGCGCCGTGCTGGAGGGCGCGGTCAGCCCCAGCCTCACCGCCGTCGTCGAGCACGTCCGCCACGGCACGCTCGACTTCGTGCTGCTCAAGCCGGCCGACGCGCAGTTCCTGGTGTCGACCGCGAAGATCGAGCCCTGGCACCTGGTCGACGTGGTGGGCGCGCTCGCTCTCTTCGCCTACGCCTTCGGCAAGATCGGCCGCTGGCCGTCGCTGCTCAATCTGGGGACCGGGGTGGCGTTCCTGGGCCTCGCGATCATCATCCTCTATTCGATCTGGATCCTGGTGGTCAGCGCCTCGTTCTGGGTGATCAAGGTCGACAACCTCTCCTACCTGTTCGGGTCGCTGTTCGACGCCGCCCGCTGGCCGATCACCGTCTTTCGCGGCGCGCTGCGGGTGGTCTTCACCTTCGTCTTCCCGATCGCGCTGCTCACCACCTACCCCGCCATGGCGCTGCTCGGCCGCCTGGACTTGAAGACCGCCCTGGCCGCCCTGGGGGGCGGTCTGGCGTTCGCCGCGATCGCCCGCCGCGTCTGGCGCCGGGCCCTCGCGCTCTACACCTCGGCGAGTAGCTGAGGATCTCGGTTCAAACGACCCGCGCGCGGATCGGCAGGTGGATGTGCTCCTCGACGCTGTAGGCCCAGGGGCGCGGGATCACCAGGAACATCAGGGAGGATCCCAGCAGTGCCACGTTCTTGCCAAAGTTGATGATGTCCATCTGACGCATCATCGGATTATGATCGGCCCAGAAGGCGTGCATGCTCAAGGTCACCGGAACCAGGAACAGCGCCACCGCAGCCACCCCGACCGCGGGATAGATCCCCAGGAGCAGCGAGAGTCCGGCCACCGCCAGCAGGATGCCGGCCACCACCACCGCGACCTCCGGCATCGGGACGCCGTGCGCCCCCGCGAGGCCCGCCATCTTTCCGACGTCCGCGAAGTGATGAAACGCGCCCATCAGGTAATAACCACCCAGCAAGATCCGACCCGCCAAGAAGAATGTCTGACGCATGGTGCTCTGCCTCCACCAGAAATCTAAGGTCGCTCTCGACGACAACAAGCCACTTCGCTAACGTGGCGGCCGATAACCACGCATGAGCATCGAAGCTGTGCCGCTCGGAGACGACGGCGACATGAACATCCAGGCCCGACGGCTCGGCGACCGCTGGCGCGCCGGGGACCGGGCCGATCCGGCCTTCCGCGCCGCGTGCGCCCGCGTGCTCAGCGAGCTTCGCGGCGCCTGGCGACTGCACCCGGCGGCCTTCAGCTCCGAGACGGTCGGCTTCTTGCGCACCATCGCGCGCGAGGTGGCAGCGCGTCCGCTGTCGGGCCCACCGCCGATCGAGATCCTGCAGAACGTATTCGGCTACCCGTCCTTTCGCGCGGGGCAGCAGGAGATCATCGAGGCGCTCTTGAGCGGCCGCGACTGCGTCGGCATCATGCCGACCGGCGCGGGCAAATCGCTGACCTTTCAGATCCCGGCGCGCATCCTGGGGGGCACCACGCTGGTGGTCTCGCCGCTGATCGCGCTCATGAAGGATCAGGTCGACGCCATGAACGAGGTCGGGCTGCGGGCGACCTACCTGAGCGCGTCGCTCGAGCCCGCGGAGAGGCAGCGGCGGGTGCGCGCGCTCGCGGCGGGCGAGTACGAGCTCTGCTACGCGGCGCCCGAGGGGATCGAGGCGTCGGTGGGGCGGGTGCTGGCCGATCTCGATCTGCGCCTGATCGCCGTCGACGAAGCGCATTGCATCAGCCAGTGGGGACACGATTTCCGGCCGGCCTATCGAAACCTCACCGGCCTCAAGAAGAGATTCGGCGGCGTGCCGGTGCTGGCGCTGACCGCGACCGCGACGCCCGCCGTCACCGCCGACATCATCGCGCAGCTCGCGATGGCCGACCCGGCCTGTTTCCGCGGCCGCTTCTTTCGCCCGAATCTGCGCATCTCGATCTACCGCAAGGGGGAGGCCGAAGGCGGCCAGGCCGGCGCGCGTGGCGCGGGGGCCAAAGGGGTACGCACCGCGATCCTGAGCCTGGTGCGGGCGCGGCGAGGACAGAGCGGCATCATCTACGCACTGTCGCGCAAGTCCTGCGAGGGGCTGGCGGAGTTCCTGCGCGAGCGCGACGTCAAGGCCGCGGCCTACCACGCGGGCATGGAGCCCGCCGATCGCACCCGCGTGCAGGACGCGTTTTCGCGCGACGAGATCGACGTGGTCGTCGCGACCGTCGCCTTCGGGATGGGGATCGACAAATCAAACGTTCGTTACGTCATCCACCGCGACATGCCACGCTCGATGGAGAGCTACTACCAGGAGATCGGACGGGCCGGACGCGACGGCCTGCCGAGCGACTGCGTCCTCTTCTATTCGTGGGCCGATGTGGTGGCCTACGAACGCTTCAGCGATCGGCCGGGGGACCGGTTCGGCGACGAGGGCGATCCGGCCACGGCCGCCCGGCAGCGCGCGCAGATCCGCGAGATGTTCAGCTTCGCCTCGGCGCGCGACTGCCGCCACCGGCTGGTGGTGCGCCACCTGGGCGAGCAGATGGAGGCCTGCGGCGAGTCCTGCGACGCCTGCGCTGGCTTCGACGTGCTGGCCGCGGGCCGCTCCGTGCGGGGCGAGCCCAGGCGCCCGACGGCGGACGCGGCGGGGTCGCCCGCCCGATCGACGCTGGCGGCCGAGCCGACGCCCGAGGCGGCCGAGCTCTTCGGGCGGCTCAAGGCGCTGCGCAAAACGCTGGCCGCGGCGCGCGGTGTCCCCGCCTACGTCATCTTCAACGACGCGACGCTGATGCGCCTCGCGGAGGAGCGGCCGCGCTCCGGCGATGCCCTGCTCGGCATCCCGGGCATCGGTCCCAAGAAGCTCGAGCTCTACGGCGACGTCCTGCTGGATCTGCTTCGGTAGGCTTCTGCCCGGAACGGAGGTGTCCGTCACAGGCGGTGGGGCCCAGACGGGTTATCCTGCGGGCATGATCGCCCGAGCCGGCGCGCGCTTCCTGGCCGTCGTGGTGGTGATGGCGGGTGGCCGGGCGCTCGCGGCGGATCCGCCGGCCGCGCCGAGCACCCATGGGGTCGGGGCCCCCGAAGGCGCCAGCGCCGCACGTGTCACGCGCGAGGACGCCGCCGGCGACGCCCTCCCAGACGATGACGCGGCGCCGTTTCCGGACGCGCGCTTCGGACCTCGGTACGTCATCGAGGACGTGCTCATTCGCGGCAACCGCAAGACCGAAAAGTCGCTCATCCTGCGCGAGCTGGCGGCGCTGGGGCTGGCGGCGGGCGCCAACGTCGACGCCTCCGATCCACGCGTCGAGACCGCGCGCTATCGCCTGCTGGCGCTGGGCTTCTTCCTCGACGTCCGCCTCTCGGTGACCCGCGGCGCGAAACGCGGCGGCGCGGTCCTGGTGGTCGAGGTGGACGAACGCGGCACGCTGGTGATCAACGAGCTGTTTCCGGCCACCAGCGGGGCCACCATGTTCTGGGGGGGCGCCGATCTCTCGGAGACCAACTTCCTCGGCCGCGGCATCAACCTCGGCGCCGGCTTCGTCGCCTCGACGAAACCGGTGGTCGAGGACGCGACCACGGCGCTAGGCCTGCGATTACACATCGGCGTGCCCCCGCTGGGCGGGCCGAACGGCCTCAGCCTGTCGCTCACCGGGCTCTACAACGACGGCAGCGAGTTCTACCGGGCGCTCGGAGAGGACGGCGACGCCGATCCGGCGGACTTCGTCGCCACCCGCGTGCGGCGCGCCGGTGGCCTGCTGGCCGTCGGCAAGATGCTGCCGGCGGGCTTCCACGCCACCGTCAGCTTTCGCGAGGAGGAGATCGCGACGACGCTCCCGGCGCTCCAGACGCGCACGCTGCCGAGCGGCCTCGGCGCGCCGATCGACTTCATGGTGAAGAACGGCGCCAGCCGCGTCGGCACCCTGGCGGCCAGCCTCGACCTCGACACCCGATCCGATCCGATCTTGCCGCGCTCCGGGATGCGGATCGCCCTCTCGGTCGAAGCGGGCAGCAAGTTGCTCGGATCGAGCTACGACTACGTCAAGACCGTCCTCGACGGATCATTCTACAAGGCGATGCCGCACGGGCACGCGCTGGGCTTTCACGTCTTCGCCGGCGCCATCGCGGGCGACGCCCCCTACTTCGATCGCTTCTTCGTCGGCGATCTGAACCTGCTGCTGCCGCGGCGGGCCCTGGGGATGAATTTCTCGACCCAACCGTCGCCAAACCTCCTCGGCACCAACGTCGCGCACCACCGCTACGACAACTTCGCGGGACGGCTGCTGGTGGAGTACGCCGTTCCGATCTGGCGCCGCCGGGGGCTGGTCTACGGCGGCGACGCCTTCGTCGCGGCGGGCCTGCTGGGCATGGCCAGCGACGGCGACTTCACCGCGCCGGGTCCGTTTTCATTGAGCTCCCTCCCCATCGATCTGACGGGCGATCTCGGCCTCCGGCTCGACACCTACGTGGGCGTCTTCACGATCTCAATCGCCAACGCGCTCAGCCGCAGCTCGTTCTGATGGCCCACCGCCGCGTCGCCTCCGCCGTCGTCGTCGCCTGCACGCTGGGCGCGCTGGCGGGCGCAGGCGGAACCGCGCGCGCTGCGGATCCGCCCCGACGCGAGACCGGGATCGCGATCAAGGATGGCCAGCTCACGATCAGCGTCGGCCTCACCGATCTGTTCGGCGCCACCGAGCGCCAGCACCTGTCCTCGGGGTTCGCGACGCGCGTCCTCATCCGCGTCGCCATCCAGGAAGAATCGACCGGCGAGCCGATCGCGCTCGGCGTCCAGCGCGCAGAGATCGTCTACGACATCTGGGATGAACGGTTCAACGTGCGCGCGACGCGGGGGCTCGGCGCCGAGCAGCGGGCCGTCGCGCCCACGGCCGACCAGGCGATCTGGCGCGCCACCGCGCTCGTCGATTTTCCCCTCACCGAGGCCAAGCGGCTGCGGCCCGACGGACGGTACGTCGTGGTGGTCCGCGGCGATCTCAACCCGATCTCCGAAGATCTCCTGGTCGAGGTGCGCCGCTGGCTGGTGCAGCCGGCGCGCGGCGAACGCAAGCTGGGGGCGGGCGACAGCTTCTTCGGATCGTTCGTGAGCATCTTCGTCAACCCGCGCATCGAGGACAGCGAGCGCCAGGTTCGGTTCGTGTCGCAGCCCTTCGTGCCCGGCAACCCCGCGCCGGCCCCGCCCCCGCAAACCGGAAGGACCCTTCGATGAAGCTCCTGCGACTGCCCGGCCGCTTCGAATGGAAGATCCTGCTGGCGCTCTTCATCGTCGCGTCGCTGCCGCTCGGCGCGGCGGCCTACCTGATGTCGGTGACCATCGGTCGCATCGAGGCCATCACCTTCCAGCACCAGGAGGCGGTCCGCCAATCCTTGGGCGGCGCGGTCGACGTCTACAAGGCTTACTTCGACAAGATGAAGGACAGCTTTCGCGCCCGGGCCAACGAGATCGCCACCGGCCCGGTCGACCACGCCGCCGACCTGGCCGAGGTGCCCGATCTCCTGCGGGCGCGCATCCTGGCCGGCACCCGGGTGGTCGACGAGTGGTCCGCGGCCCCCAACGTGATCGCCGACGCGCACGAGGCGCCGCCCAATCTGGTCGCGCTGCCGTCGGTCGGGCCCGAGCCGCGTCTCCTGGAGGTGACCTTCGGGATCCCGCGCGAGATCTATTCGAACTTCCTGGCGCTACGCGCCGCCATGGAAGAGGAGCACGAGCTGGATCGCCTGCTGCCGGTGGTGCTGCCGCGGATCTTCCACGGCCTGGGCGTGGCGCTGGTGGCGGTGCTGGCGCTGGCCGCGGCGCTGGGGCTGTTCATCGCCCGGCGCGCCACCGGGCGGGTGGCGACGCTGAGCGACGCCGCCCGGCGGGTCGGCGAAGGCGATCTCACCGTGCGCGTCGCGCCGCGCGGCTCCGACGAGCTCGACGATCTGGGGCGGGCGTTCGATCGCATGGTCGCCGAGCTCAGCGAGGCGCGCTCGCGGCTGGTCTACCTGCAAAAGGTCTCGGCCTGGCAGGAGGTCGCGCGCCGGCTGGCCCACGAGATCAAGAATCCGCTCACGCCGATCCAGCTGGCGGTGCAGGAGCTGGCCTCCACCTACCGCGGTGGCGATCCGGCCTACCAGCGGCTGCTCGAGACGGCGCAGGAGATCCTCAACGAGGAGGTGGGCGCGATCCGCCGCCTGGTCGACGACTTCTCGGCTTTTGCCAAGCTGCCCAAGGTCGAGCCCTTGCCGGTCGACCTCGGCCAGGTGGTCGACGACTTCGCGCGCGCCCACCCGGAGTGGCAAGAGGCGCTGCACGTCGATCGCCACGCGCCCGTCGAGGCGCTCTGCGATCGGATGCTGGTCCGGCGGGTACTCGCCAACCTGGTCGAGAACGCCGTGCAGGCGGCGGCGGCGGCCGGGAAGAAACCGATGGTCCGACTGGCGGTCGCGCTGGACGCGTCCGGGCGCGCGGCTTCCCTGACGGTCGACGACAACGGACCGGGCGTCGAGGCCCCCTCGCGGGATCGGATCTTCGATCCCTACGTGACCACCAAGGAGCACGGCACCGGGTTGGGGCTGGCCATCGTGCGCAAGATCGTGCTCGACCACGGCGGCGACATCCGCCTGACCGACGCGCCGGCGCCGCTCGGCGGCGCGCGGTTCGTTGTCACCCTGCCGGCCTTGCCGGGAGCGGGACCGACCGCCCCGCCACGTGCAACACCGGGCGGCCGCCGGATTCCGTGAGCCGGTCGGCCAGCGCCGCCACCGCGGAGCTGGAGAGGCGCGCCTCCAGCCGCCCACCCCGCACCCAGGCCCGCAGGACGCCGGCGTCGTCGACGGTCAGCGTCGACGGATCGAGCGGCTCCTCGGCGCCGTCGGAGAGCGCGAGGAGGATCGCGCCCGCCGGATCGACGCGGGCCGCGCGGACCACCAGCGGCGTGTCGTCGACGTCGAGGTAGGCGAAGCGGCGTTCATCGAGGCGAAGGACGTAGCGACCGTCGGGGGGCGGCAAGCGATCGAGCCAGCGAAAGAGGGCGCTCTTGAGCCCGCCGTGGGTGACCTCGGCGCCCTCGTGGATGAAGCGCCCCTCCCGGTCGACGCGGATTCCGGACTGGCGGAGCTTCTCGAGCCAATCGACATTGGCGGCGTCGGCGGCGTCGGTCACGCCGACAGTGTAGCGCCGCTCAGGCCCCGGCGGCGCCGAGGCGGGTGATCTCGTCTTTCATGCGCAGCTTCTCTTTCTTGAGTCGGATGCGCTCGATCTGCTCGTCGGGGGTGAGCGACAGGTGCCGTTCCAGCTCGGCCAACCTCCGCTCCAGCTCACCGTGCCGCTCCCGCAGCTTCACCATTTGAACCGCCGTCGATCCCGGATCCACGAGGACCTTCTCCATGCACGCGCCTCCGTGCATCGATGATAGCGCCGATCGATCAGCCGGCGCGGCTCTTTTCGAAGGCCGCGATCGCGGGCTCCTGGGCCAGCAAAAACTCCAGCTCGTCGACGCCGTTCAGCAGGCAGAAGCGGGCGAAGGGGTCGATCGGAAAGGAAGTCCGGGTCCCGTCGGCCAGCGTCAGGGTCTGGTCCTCGACGGAGATCGTGACGATGGCGTCCGGGGCGGCCAGGAGCTTCTCGTGCACCGCCCGATCGACCACCACCGGAATGAGGCCGTTCTTGAGGGCGTTGTTCCGGAAGATGTCGGCGATCGAAGTGCTGACCACCGCGCGGAAACCGTAGTCGTGCAGGGCCCAGGGCGCGTGCTCGCGGGACGAGCCACAACCGAAGTTGTCGCCGGCGACCAGGATCGCCGCCCCGCTCGCCTCCGGCCGGTTGAGAATGAAATCGGCCTTGGGTTTGCCGTCGGCGTCGAAGCGCCAGTCTGCGAAGAGATTTTTGCCGAGGCCAATCTTGCTGGTGGCCTTGAGAAACCGCGCCGGGATGATCTGGTCGGTGTCGACGTTCTCGACAGGCAAGACGACCGTGCGCGAGGTGATGAGGTTGACCTTTTCCATTTAGACCATCTCCCGTGCGTCGGTGATGCGGCCCGTGATGGCGGACGCCGCGGCCGTGACCGGGCTGGCCAGGAAGGTGCGTCCCCCGGCCCCCTGTCGTCCCTCGAAGTTTCGGTTGCTGGTGCTGACCGCGTACTGACCGGGCTTGAGTTGATCGCCGTTCATCGCGATGCACATCGAGCAGCCCGCCTCGCGCCAGTCGGCCCCCGCCTCGCGGAAAACCCGATCCAGCCCCTCGGCCTCGGCCGCCTTCTTGATCGCCTGCGAGCCGGGCACCACCAGCACCCGCACGCCCTCGGCGACCTTGCGGCCCTTGAAGATCCCGGCCGCCGCGCGCAGGTCGGAGAGGCGCGAGTTGGTGCAGCTGCCGATGAACACCACGTCGATCTTGTGCCCGAGGAGCTTCTTCTCGCCGGTGAGCCCCATGTACGCGAGCGCCTTCTCGGCGGTGGCGTTGCTGGGCGCCGGGATCGGCCCGCCGATCGAGATCCCCATCCCCGGGTTGGTCCCGTAGGTGATCATCGGTTCGAGCTTGTCGGCATCGAACTTCTCTTCGCGATCGAAGGCCGCGCCGGGATCGGACGGCAGCGATCGCCAGGCCGCGACCGCCTTGTCCCAGGCCGCCCCCTTGGGCGCCCGCGGCCGCCCCTCGAGATAGGCGAAGGTGGTCTCGTCGGGGGCGATCATGCCGGCGCGCGCGCCCGCCTCGATGGACATGTTGCAGACGGTCATCCGCTCCTCCATCGACAGCGCGCGGATCGCCGAGCCGCGGTATTCGATCACGTGCCCGTTGCCGCCGCCGATGCCGAGCCGCGCGACCACCGCCAGGATCACGTCCTTGGCCGTGACCCCCGGACGCAGCGTCCCCTCGATGGTGACCGCCAGCGTCTTGGGCGGCTGCTGCAGCAGGCTCTGCGTCGCCAGCACGTGAGAGACCTCGCTGGTCCCGATCCCGAACGCCAGCGCGCCGAACGCGCCGTGCGTGCTGGTGTGGCTGTCGCCGCAGACGATGATCGCGCCCGGCTGGGTGAGGCCCAACTCCGGTCCGATCACGTGCACGATCCCCTGCCCGTCACTGCCGAGCGCGTGCAGCTCGATCCCGAAATCGGCGCAGTTCTTCTCGAGCGCCGCGATCTGCAGCGCCGCCGCGTTGTCGAGCACCTGGATCTTGCCGTCGCGGCCGCGCGGGGTGGTCGGCGTCGAGTGGTCCATGGTCGCCACCGTCCGCTCCGGGCGCCGGACCTTGAGGTTCTTCTCGCGCAGCCAGGTGAAGGCCTGCGGCGAGGTGACCTCGTGGATCAGGTGGAGATCGACGTAGAGGATCGCCGGCGTGTCGGCGCTGGCCGGGCGCACCAGGTGCGCCTCCCAGATCTTCTGGAACATGGTGCGGGGTTTCATCGCTGTGCACTCTGGACCGGGGTCCCGGGCCGCGTCCAGTGACAACCGCGGGAGTAACAGTTAAGTTCTGCTTAAGTATACAATCGGGGCGGTTTCATGGACGCGACGCTCATCCCCGCCTTCCACGACGCGTTGGTGGTGGCCCAGACCGGCTCGGTGGGCGAAGCGGCGCGGCGGCTGCACAAGACCGCCTCGGCGGTGTCGCAGCAGATTCGGCGGATCGAAGCGCGCTTCGGCGTGGCCCTCTTCGAGAAGGTGGGGCGCGGCATCCGCCCCAGCCTGGCCGGGGAGACCGTCCTCGGCAGCCTGACCCGCCTCTTCGACGAGGCGGCGTCGCTGGAAACGCTCCTCGGCGAGATGGCGACCGCACGCGTGACCACGCTGCGGGTGGCGGCCAGCGACTACCTGGGCGAGGCGCTGCTATTGCCGGTCCTGCGCCGCCTCTTCGCCGAGGGCGCGCCGCTGCGCTTCGAGATCACCACCACCAACTCGATCGAAGCCGCGCGTCTGTGCGCCGCCGGGCAGGTCGACGTCGCGATGGTGAGCAGCGACCGGACGCAGACCGCCGACGAGACCACGCTCGCCGCTCAGCCCTTCTACTGGGTCGCGCCGCGGGCGAAGGGCAAGCGCCGCGAGCCGATCCGGAACCGGCTCTCGCGTGAGCCGCTGCTGCGCCTCGGCGCGGGGAGCCAGGGGCGCCGCGTCCTCGACGAGTATCTGGGACGCATGCGCCTGCGCCCGCTGTCGACGATCGACGTCCCCAGCGTATCGCTCTTGCTGTCGTACGTCCGGCAGGGGCTGGGCGTGGGGCTGGTCCCCGGGCTCGCGCTCCGTCGCGGGGATCGCCGCCAGCTCGACGTCGAGCGCGCCGACGTCCCCGCCATCGACGTCCGCCTGGTCTGTCGTCCCACGCTCAAGCGCACCAAGGCCGTCGCGCGATTCCTCGACGGTCTCGTCGCGGAGACCCGGGCCGCGCAGAGCCTCAACCGGGCTGGCGCTTGACGGTGATGTCCGGCGGCCGTCCGTAGAACGGAACCGCCGTCGCGAGATCGGCGACCTCGCCGCGCACGCGCTGGAGCAGCGCCAGGCGCCCGACGGAGACCGCGGTCGGACCGGCGATCGCGGCCACGGCCGCTCCCGGCAGCGCGTCGCGATATCGCTCGGCGCCATTGCCCGCCAGCAGGGCAGGCGCGGCGGCAGATGGCAACGTTGCGAGCCAGGCCGACATGGCCACGGGCGTCAGACGAACCGTCGGGGCCGTCTCACGTACCAAGCGGTCCCGATCGGCGGCGTAGGCGGCCACATAGACCTCGCCTTTCCCGGCGTCGAGGCAGGGGACCGCCGTGACGTCGGGGCCGCTCGGGCCTCCAAAAATGTCCAAGGCCATCGCCTCGAGCGACGAGACGACGAAGAGCGGCACGCCCGTCGGCAGCGCCAGGCCCTTGGCCGCCGCCAGACCGACCCGCAGCCCGGTGAAGCTGCCCGGGCCGCCCCCGCAGGCGATGCCGCCGAGCTCCGCGGGCGCGACGCCGACCGCGCCCATCGCCTCGGCGCAGAGCGAAAGCACGTGGCCCGAATGCCGCTCGGCGGTCGCCTCCTTCGCGAACGCGACCGCCCCGTGCCCGTCGAGCATCGCCACGCGCGCCGTCGGTGTCGAGGTGTCGAGACAGAGAAAGAGCTCGCGGGTCGCCGTCGTCATTTCGCGTTCGCTTCTCGGCTCTATCTCGGCAGCAGATACCGGAACACGTCGTTGCGCATCGCGAACAGCATCAACGTCACGACCACCACCAGCCCCACGTAGGTTGCGATCTCCCGCGCCCGCGGCGAGGGCGGCCGCCGCTTGAACAGCTCCAGGGTGAAGAAGACCAGCAACCCGCCGTCGAGGATCGGCACCGGCAGGAAGTTGAGCAGACCCAAGTTGATGCTGATGAGCGCCATCAGCCACAGGTACTGATCGAACCCCTGTTCGGCGGCCACCCCCGCCGCGTAGCCGATCATGATCGGTCCGCCCAGCGTGGTGAGCGGCACGCGCCCGCGGACGATCTCGGCGAAGCCGGTGGTCATGGCGGCGATGATCTGCCCGGTCCGTTCGAACGAATGCGACAGCGCGTACCCGAAGCGGTTGGTGATCGGCACCGGCGGATCGGTCTTCCAGGCCAGCCGGTTGAGCGCGCCGAAGATCAGGTGCTGCTCGTCCTGTCGGTAGGCATCCAGCTCGGAGCGAACCTCCTGCTTGAAGCCCGCCTCGTGGTGCACGCCGCCCGGCGACAGCCAGCCGATGCGAAAGGTCTGCTCGGGGTGATCGGCCAGATGCTCGCGCAGCACGTCCCAATGCGGCAGCGGCTCCCCGTTGAGGGTCTGGATCTGGTCGCCGCGCCGCAGGCCGATCTGGTCGGCGGGGCTGCCCGGCTCGATCGAAAAGACGAACAGCTCCGCCGACACGATGCCGGTCTCGTAGTGCCGCCGGCCGGCCGCGTCGAACACCGCGGTCGGGATCACGATCGCCGAACCGGGCTCCTCGATCTCGACGTGCGCGAACGGAACGGCCGAATAGCCGCCACGCAGGTAGTTGAGGCGCAGCGGCGACGCGCCCGCATGCTCCACCGCCTTTTCGAACTCGGTCCAGGTCCCGACCGGCACGCCGCCCACCGCCGTGACGAAGTCGAAGGTTCGCAGCCCAGCCTGGGCCGCCGGCGAGGCGGGATCGAGCACGCCGATCTCTGGCAGATGAAAGCGCGGCGAGACGCCGATCCAGCCCACGTGCTCGCGGACCCGCAACGGTCCCAGGCGCTCGAGCAAGATCGGCGTCACGTCGCGCTCCTCGGCATCGGGTCCGCGGTGGATGGCGAAGCGCAGCGTCTTGCCGGCCGAACCGGCGATCACCCGTTCCAGCTCCTCCCAGTAACGAACGTTGCGGCCGTCGACGGTGTCGACCCGATCGCCCGGGAGCAGCCCCGCGGACGCGGCGGGCAGATCGGGCAGCACCGTGCCGATGGTGGGCGGCAGGAGGGTGCGCTGTCCCGCGTAGTGGACGAAATAGATGAGCAGCGGCAGCAACATGTTGAAGGCTGGACCGGCGACCACCACGGTGTAGCGCTGCCAGAGCGGCTTGGCGGCCAGCGCGCGCGGGCGATCGATGGGGGGGATCGGCTCACCGGGATCCTCGCCGAGCAGGCGGACATAGCCGCCGAGCGGCACCAGCGACAGCCGATATTCGGTCTCGCCGTAGGTGAAGCCGAAGAGGCGCGGCCCGAAGCCCAGCGAAAAGCGGATCACCTTGACGTCGAACAGCTTCGCGAAGACGAAGTGGCCCAGCTCGTGGACCAGGATCAAGACGCCCAGCAACACCAGCACGGCCCCGGCCCAGACGAGCAGGCTCACAGCGGCAGCGCCTCCGGCTCGGCCGGCCTGGCGCCGAGCCCGTCGCGCCAGAGTGCCAGCTCGATCGCCGCCAGCAGCGGCGCCGTCGAGGCCGGGTCCTGGGCGGAGATCGCCACCACCGCCAGCCCGCGATCCGGACGCACCAGCGGCGCGCGTTCTTCGAGCGGTACCAGATCGATCTTGTTCATGACCAGCAGGCGCGGCGTCTCGGCCAGCCCCAGGTCGGTCAGAATACCCTCCACCGCGGCCGTCTGCTGCTCGTGCGCCGGATCGGCGGCATCGACCACGTGCAGGAGCAGGTCCGCCTGGTCGAGCTCTTCAAGCGTGGCGCGAAAGGCGCGCGCCAGATCGCGCGGCAAGTCGCGGATGAACCCCACCGTGTCGGCGATGATGATCTCCCGCTCGTGCGGAAACCGCAGGCGGCGCGTGGTCGGATCCAGGGTCGCAAACAGCTTGTCCTCCGCCAGCACCTCGCTCTTGGTGAGGGTATTGAGCAGCGTCGACTTGCCGGCGTTGGTGTAGCCGACGATGGCGACCACCGGAAGGCGGCGCCGCACCCGCTCGGCGCGGCGGCCGGCGCGCTGCTCGCCGAAGCGGTCGATCTCCTTCTCGAGCCGGTGGATCCGCTCGCGCGCGCGACGGCGGTTCTCCTCCAGCTTGGTCTCGCCGGGGCCGCGCCCGCCGATGCCGCCGGTCAGGCGGCTCATCATGGTGTTCTTCTCGTGCAGGCGGGGCAGCCGATAGCGCAGCTGCGCCAGCTCGACCTGCAGCTTGCCGTCCCGGCTCTTGGCCCGCTGCGCGAAGATGTCCAGGATCAACATGGTCCGATCGATGACCTTGAGATCGGTGAAGTCGGCGATCGCGTGCGCCTGCACCGGCGTCAGATCGGGGTCGAAGATCAGCACATTGGCGTCGAGCTGCATGGCGCGGATGAGCACCTCTTCCAGCTTGCCGCGCCCGATCAGGTATTTCGGATCGGCGTCGGCACGGCGCTGCTCGATCACCCCCATCACGCCCACGCCGGCGGTTCGACAGAGCTCCCGGAGCTCCTGGACCTTCTCGACTCCCTTCGTGAGTTGGGCGACCGTGCCGCTCCTGCGCTGGCGGATCTCGATGACGACCAGCAGCGCGCGATCGCGTTTGTCGGTGGCGACGGCGGAGGGCGCGACCCGATCGAACTCCTCTTCCAGCGCCCCGATCAGCGCGGCGGCGTCCAGCGTGCTGTGGTGGAACGGGACGCTGGGAAGGATCTGCCAGGGCGAGGTGGGCTTGCCCTCCACCGGCGGCAGCAGGTGCGCCGCGTGGAGATCGGCCGGTCGGCCGTCGGGCTGCACGCCGATCGCCGCCACCAGGTCCAGCCGCAGCAGCGCCAGGTCGACCAGATCGTCGCGCGTGAGCGGCTCGTTGCGCAGGTGGGTGTGCACGAGGCGCAGGCCCCGGAAGCGTCCGCGCCCGGCGCGGACACGCCCGATCTCGGGCAGGTAGATCCGCGAGGCGTCGCCCACGAAGACATGCTCGACGTCGCCGCGCCGGCCGACCAGGATTCCCACCTGACGCTCGATCTCGCGCGAGATGCCGCACAGCAGCGACGCCAGCTCTGGCGACGCCACCTCCCCCGGTCGCAACCGCCGCCGGTAGACGCGCTCGAGGGCATGCTTCTGGCTCGCCTTGAGCCCGGTCGTATTCCCCGTGACGACGTGCAGACCGCCGAGGTTAGCACCGGAACCCCGGTGCATCTATCGCAGGCGGTCGAGGCGAGACGGCCCGGCGCGCCATCGTAGGCTTCTGCCCCGCGGCACCTGTTACTCTCGGCCGCGATGCGCTGGAACATCGGTCCCTTCGGGGTCAAGGATCTCTTCACGCTCGTCAACCTGCTGGGCGGCGTGGCGGCGATTCACTTCGTCCTGGTCGGCCAGCTCCAGGTCGCCGGCTTTGCTTTGATGGTGGGCTATATCTTCGGTGACTCCCTCGACGGCATGGTGGCACGGGCGACCAAGACGTCGAACCAGTTCGGCAGCGAGCTCGACACCGCGACCGACCACTTCGTGCAGGCGATCGTGCCGGGGATCGTGGTCTACGCGGTCTACGCGCGCGGCGGACACACCACCGCTGGGATCGTGCTGCTGGCGGTGATCGTCACCTGCGCCACCGTCCGGCAGGCGCTCTTCACGGTGGCGAAGCTGGGGGATCCGCTCATGTACTGCGGCCTGCCACGCACGGTGAGCGGCTACGCGTCGATGACCTTCGTGCTCTCGCGGTTCTTCTTTCGAGGCGAGATCGGGTTCTTGCTGGGCGATCTGCTCATTCCGGCCTTCGCCCTGATGAACCTCCTGCCCATCCCCTACATGACCCACCGGGGGGCCCGGCGCATGCAGTGGTACGTCCGGATGGTCATCACCGGGTTCATCTTTACGCCGCCCGCGGCGTTCATCCTGGCGCGGCCCTACACCTTCGACGTTCTTTTCTTTTGGCTCTGCGGCTATGCGGCAACAGCCTGGATCCCGCTCCGGGCGGAAGAGCGGCGGGCGTTCTTCACCCGCTACCGCGCCTGGGCCGCCGAGGTCAGCCGTCCCTAGACCTCGGGGGACCCCGCATTGCAGCCACCCACCACCTAAGCTAGATTTCGCCGCCCGTGTCGCTCATTTCATGGCCGGTCACCGGTGCGGAGGCTGCACCGAGCTTCCACCTCCTGGCGAACGGGGTGGCCGCCTATGACCGCATTTTGCGCCGGATCGCCCAGGCCCGGCGCAGCGTCATGCTCCGCTGCTTCGAGTGGCGCGACGACGACACCGGGCAATCCCTGGCGCGCGCGCTGCTGAGCGCCGCCGATCGCGGCGTCGCGGTGACCATCTACAAGGATCGGGTCGGCCGCCATTACGAGCACCTGGAGGCGACCAAGCAGAGCTTCTTTCACAAGAAGATCGACCTTCCGGCCCGCTTGCAGACCTGGGCCCTCATGACGTTCTACGGCCGCTGGGGCTCGCTGCGGCAGAGCCCCAGCCCGCTCGCCGACGTCCTGGTCGCCCACCCGAACGTGAAGTTCGTCGACAACAAGCGCTTCGATCACGCCAAGCTCTACGTCTTCGACGACGAGGTGGTGATCCTGGGCGGGATGGGAATCGGCGACGATTTCCGCGACACGAACGTCGACTTCATGGTCGAGATCAGCGGCGGCGGCGCCGCGACCCGGCTGGCCGATCGCTACGAAGGGCGGGCGCCCTTCGATCCGACGCGGTCGTACGACTACCTCTTGCACACCCTGCGCAGCCAGGATCGGAAGGGCCTGGCGGCGGAGCGCTTCGACCTCATCGCGAGCGCCCGCGAACGCCTGACGATCGAGATGGCCTACCTGGGCGACCCCGCCTCCACCGACATTCTGGTGGCGGCCGTGAAGCGGGGCGTGAAGGTGACCATGTTGACCGCGGCGCGCTCCAACGTCGGCGCCGACCTGAACCTCTTCACCTGCGCGGAGCTCCTGCGCCGGACCGGCAGCCCCGAAAACCTGCGCATCGTCCTGCACCCGCGGATGGTGCACGGCAAGGCGATCGTGGGCGACGGCGAATGGGTCGACCTCGGCTCGGCGAACTTCACGCAGCTGTCGCACGGGGACTACGAGGAGGTCGACCTCTTCTGCCGCGATCGGGCCTTCGCGAAGCGGGTCGAGCAGGCGATCGAAGCCGACGCCCAGGCGGGCGCGCCCGCCCGCCTGCCGCTCGCTTACAGCCGGACCTACGTCGCCGCGGAACGCATCGTCAGTGCGTTCCACGCACGGAAGAAACGGGGCTAGGCCGCCTCCGGGCGGCACGGCGTCGGGCATGGTTCGCTTCGCTCACCGTTGCCTTACGGCAACGCCCTCCTAGGCGCAGCGGCGCCGGCGGCGCGTTCCGCCGTCGGCGCCCGCAGGTACTGGCCCAGGCTGCGCAGGGTCTCCAGCACCCCGATCAGCGCGGCCACTAGGGCCAGGGCGCTCCCGGGCGCTGGGAACACCAGCGCCGCCGCGAGGAGCGCCGCTTCGGCCCACAGGCTGGCCGCCCAGGAAAAATCGGCGACGCCGCGGTGGGCGGCGAAGTTGTCGAGGGCGCCGCGCGCCATGACGCTCGACAGGAGCACGATGATGGTGACGGTCGAAACGCGGCCCGTCGCCAGCAGGGCGAGCGCGACGATCGGGAGCAGGCCGCCGGCGGCCAGACGCAGCCAGTGCAGCCCCCGCTGGGGGAGCGCGCCGCGGAGGTAGCGCAGCCCGACCGCGAGATAGTCGAGCGCGCTGTACCAGGTGATGAACACCACCCCGACCATGAGCAGGACGTGGGCGGCGGTCGGGCCCCAGAACGACACCGCCACGAACGGGACCAGCGTCGCGGCCGCGATCTCGAACCCGCGCCAGCGCCGACGGGCGAAGACCCGGCCGATGGCCACGACCAGCAGCGCGAAGCCCAGCGGGATCGCAAACAGCAGCCGCAGGCCGGAGGGGCCGACGATCGGAATCAGGACCAGGAACGCGAAGCCGAGCATCTGAATCCAGGTCTTGGCCTTGGCGATCCCGGAGCTCGGGAGGCGGCGGCCGCCGAGCTCCAGGCTCGACCGCAGCACGGTGACCAGCAGCTCGCGCGAAAAAATCGCGGCGGCCACCCACCAGGGGATGCTGCCGCGCGAAACGAAGCAGCCGTAGCAGACCACGATGAAGATCTTGTCGGCCACCGGATCCAGCAGCGACCCGAGCACCGTCGGTCCGTGCTTGCGCGCCAGGTAACCGTCGACCAGATCCGTGAGACCGATCAGCGTGCCGACGATGACGCCCACGATCTGGGTCCGCAGGCTGCCGTAGAGGGTGGCGCCCACGAACGGCATCGCGACCAGTCGGAGACCCGTGACCTGATTCGCCGAGACGCGCATGGAGCTCGGGGGGACGTTAGACGGCGCGCCGTCTGAACGTCAACCGCCCAGGCGCATCGGGCGTCCTCGGGTACCCCCCCGCCGGGGACGCCGGACACCCACCCGAAGCGCGAGCGTAGCCCGGCTTTGCCGGGCGTAGCGAGGGGGGCCCGGGGGTGTGCGAGCGGCAGCGAGCCACACCCCCGTCAGATCGTCAGGTCTTGAGCTCGGCGTCGTCCGGGGCGGCCCGAGGCGCGGGGCCCGGCGGCGGGGCGCTGACCCGCTCGTCGAGAAGGGCCAACGCCACCGAGAGCGCCCGCCGGGTCTTCTCGGTGGTCTTGTCGTCGGCTCGGATGCGCTGGAAGGCGCGCACGATCTGATCTTCGTAGTCGGCGACCTTCGCCTCCAGCTCCGCGATCCGGTCACGCCCCTGCGCCAGCCGCACCTCGCGGTTGCCGAGCTCGGCGCGCGCCTCGTCGACGTCGGCCTCGAGGCCGGCCAGCCGGCGGTAGGCCTGCTCGATCTCCTGCACGCGCGCCGCCAGCTCGCCCTCCGCCCGGGCCGCACGCCCCAGCGCCTGGTCGTAGTCGGCGCGGTGCTTCTCGGTCAGGTCTGTCTTCTCGGTCAGGTGGCGACGTTCGATCTCGGTGACCCGGACGTGATGCTCCTCGTCCCGCGTCGTCAGCTCGGTGCGGCGCCGGGTCTCGGCCGACTCCAGCTCGGCGATTCGCCGCCCTTCCTGCTCGGCGATATCGCGCTGGCGCCGCTCTTCGGCCGACGTCGCCTCCTCTTCGTGCCGCCGGCGCATCCCCAGGATCTCGTTGCGGTGGTCGCGCTCCTTCTGCTCGGTGAGCGCCTCGTAGGATTGCCGCTCGGACGCGAGCTGGATCGCCTGCTCTTCACGCGCCGCCGCGATCGCCTTTTCGTGCTCCTTGCGGAGCTTGAACACCTCGGCCGACAGCCGCTCTCCGGCCTGGGCCTGCTCCTCGGTGAGTCGCCGCTGCAGCGATTCCACCTCGGCCCGGTGCGCGACCTCGTTGCGCGCCAGCTCCGTCTGCCGCGCCGCCTCGGCGGAGGCCAGCGCCTGACCGTGCTCGTCGGAGAAGCGCGCGACCTCGGCCCGGTGAGCCTCCTCCAGCTCCGCCAGGCGGGTCTCCATCTCGCCGCGCAACCGATCGGCATCCGAACGCGCCCGCACCTCGTCCTGGATGGCGCGCTTCTTGATCGCGTCGATCTCGTCGTGTGCCTTGCGCAGCTCCACCTGCGCGTCGTCGAGCCGCGCCTTGAATCCCTTCTCGCGCTCGCCCGACTTCTCCCGGTCCTGCACCAGCTCCGCGACCCGCTCGTTGGCCGCGACCAGGTTCTGCTCGAACCCGATGGTGCTCTCTTCCAGATCGCGCCGCGCCCGCTCCAGCTCCCGGATCTTGTCCTTGTGGTCCAGGATCTGCCGTTCCTTGGCATCCAGCGCGTCGCGCAGATCCAGGATGTCCTTCTCCTTCTTGTTGATGATCTCGCGCAGACCCAGGAACTCGCGTTCCTTGGAGAAGGTGGCCGACTGCGTGAACCGCTCACGCGCCTCTTCGATCTCCTTGCGCAGCGTCTGCCGCTCGTTTTCGAGCGACTGAATCCGCGCCTGCAGCTCCACGTTGCGGGCCTCCGCCTCCCGCGCGCGCGTGTCGTCCGCAGCGGCTAGCCCGAAGTCTGAAATGGAGCGCCCGCCAGCCTCGGTCGCGACGTCCTCGAACTCGACCTCGTCGGGTGTCGGCGGCACCTCGGCCTCGCCCGCGCCGGAGAGCGCCGAGGCGAGCAGGGCATCCGACATGATCGGCTCCGGACCGAGCGTCTCACCTGTCCGATAGGAATCCGGATCGAACTCCCCCGGCGCCGCTTCGTTGGTGGCGGCCAGCACGTCGCCCGTCCAGCCCTGGTTCGCCTCCTTGCCGGCGGGCGGCTGCTCCCACCCCAGGTTCGGCGGCAGATCGTCGTCGGTCCAGAGGTTCCGCAAGTCCACCATGTCGTTCGCGTGCTGCGACGCCGAGCCGCCCTCGGGAGAGCCGGCCTCGAGCGCCGCGAACGCGGCCTGGGTCTCGGGATCGAACTTCTCACCCTCGAAGGGCGGGCTGGCGTCGGGCAGGAGGCGCTCCTCGGAGGTGTCGCGCGGGTTCGCGCTCTCGACCACGGCGCCGTAGCTGTTCCTCGGATCGACCGCGATCGTCTGCTCCTCGTCGCTGTCGGTGGAGGCGCTGCTCACGATGTCGATGTCGTCGTCCTCGGCCAGAACGATGTCCGAATCGGCGTCCAGCTCGTGCACCTCGTCGTCATCGCCGGCCGGAAGGTGCACCTTGAGCAGCCCGCCGATCTTGTCCAGCAGGTCCTTGCCGTCGAGCGGCTTGAGCAGATACTCGTCGGCGCGCGACTTCAGCTTCCGGTGTTGTTCGAACGTCGCCGGGGTCTCTTCGGCCGAGATCAGCACCAGCGGAACCTCCCGGAGGCTCGGGCTGCGGCGGAGCTTGTTGCAGATCCCGTAGCCCACCTTCTTGGGCTCGACGCTGAGGATGATGACCGCCGGTCGCGTGGTGCGACCCCACTCCATCGCCTCGTCTCCGTTGGGGATGTTCTTGACTTCAAAGCCGTGCGGCTCGAGCCACCGGCGGAGCTGATCCGCGGTGGCGGCGTCGGGTTCGATGCACAGCGCGATTCGGTCGGCCATCTCGCCTCCTGGGAAGTGGGAATCCCGGCTGGGGTTCCCAACCCCCACGCGTTGGAGACCACCGGGCGTATGCCCGTTGATCCGCGCGCGAGGGACCGCCTATCCTAACAGAATCTTTGGCCTCAGCGGCCGAAAGAGGTGGTGACCAGGCGGGTCAGCGCGTCCTCGTCGATGTCCGAAGTCACGACGTAGCCGAGGCCCCGGTCGCGATAGGTCGCGGTCGAAATGCCGGGGCCGGCCTCGACGTAGATTTCACGGCCGTTGACCACCCGGCGCTCGGGGGCCTCGAACGACTGATCGCGCGGATCGAAGACCAGGAACGCGACCCGGTGACCGGTCTGCATGCGGTAGATGAGGTACGCGGCCGGACGCTCACCGACGTTGACCAGGCGGCCCCCTTGACAGGTGGCGCCACCGCCGAGCGCCGGGGCGTGCATCGAAAAATCGAGGCGGCCGCGAAACCAGGACGCGATCGACCCACAATCCGAGCCGGTGATATCCATCGGCATCTCGGCACGGTAGCTGCGCTGAGCCTGTTGCAGCAGGCCAGACTGGGATTCCCGAACCGTACCGGTGATGCCGACCAAGAGCACCAGGGCGGCCGCCGCCGGAACCAGCCTCGGATACGAAAGCCACGGCCAGCGCAGTGGCGCGATCGGCTGCGTTGCCAGCGACTTCTCGATGCGCAGCCGGAACGCCAAGGGCACCTCGGGTCGCGGGAGGTGGGCGCGAACCGCCGCCTTGAACCGCGCCTCGAGCCGCACGCGCCCCGCGCAGGCCGGACAGCCGACCAGGTGCCGCTCGACGACCTCCCGATCGACCCCGGCCAGCTCACCGTCGACGTAGGTCTGGACGCAGGTATCCACCTCGGCGCAGATCACGAGGCCTCCCCCCGATCCCGGCGCCGCCGGTAAGCCGCCAGATCGACCGGTGCGTCCCCGGCGGTCCCTGGCGGGGTCTCGGGGGTGATGATCCCCTGCTCGACCGCGTAGTCACGCAGGAGACCCTGTAAGATCTTGCGGCCACGGAAGAGCCGGCTCATCACAGTACCGGCCGGGCAGTCCATGATCTCGGCGATCTCCTTGTAGGAGAAGTCTTCCAGATCGGCCAGGATCACCGCCATCCGGAAGTCGGACGGCACAGCGGCCAGCGCCTTCTCGACATCCGCCGAGACCATCTGTCCCAAAAGCGCGGTCTCGGTGTCGCGCGCATCGGCGCCGGTGCCGCCCAGGAACTGCTCGAGGTTGGCGGGCGAGGACTCCGCCTCCGACAGCACCACCTGCTCCCGCTCCCGTTCGCGGTAGCGGTTGCAGAAGACGTTGGTGAGGATGCGAAACAGCCAGGCTTTACAGTTGGTGCCGGCCTGAAAGGTGTCGAAGAAGCGATAGGCGCGCAGCAAGGCGTCCTGGACCAGATCCTCGGCGTCCTTCTCGTTGCGCGTCATCCGCAGCGCGGCCGCGTAGAGCGCGCCCAGGTGGGGAAGCGCTTCGCGTTCGAAATCCGACTGCAAGGGTCGCCGCTTCATTCACTCTCCAAAACCACCCAACCCCCCCATTTTATTCCACCCCCGCATCGCTATCCACCGGTCCCCATCCACCCCGTCCCCATCTAGATCGCGTGAGCGAAGGCGGGCTTCGCCCGCCGGAGGTCAATAACAAGCCGCGTTAACGAACAAACGGCGACCGGCCGGGTTGGGCGTCCCGGGAGGACTGCTGTAGTCGGCGTAGGTCGCCACCAGGGCCCCGCCCACCGGCAAGGCGGAGACGCTTCCCAGGTTCCCGACCAGCGAGGGGAAGTGGAGCGCGCCGGGTTTCCGGTTGCCCATCTCGTCGAGTCGCCAGAGCTCGGTGTCGTGCGCGCGCGCGAGGACCACGCCGAAGTCGCTCCCGAACGGCGCCAGGCCGACCAGCGGCGGCTGCAGGTCGGGACCTCCAAAGTCGGAGGCCGCGGCGAACGGATAGGTCGCCACCTGGATTTGATTCCCCACCCCGACCGCGACCGCCATCCAGCTCCCCTGGTTGTCCTGCCAGACCAGCGCATACTCGGTCTCGGTCGGTGTCACGACGGCGCACCCCATCTGGTTTGCGACGTTGAGGGTGGTGGTGGTGTCGATGGTCCCCCCTTCATTGCCTTCGGCGATGATCCAGGTCGGCGGCGCGGACCCGTCCGACGTCTCGTTGAGGTAGCTGACGGTCAGGTGGTCCTTGCCGGGGGAGAAACCGAGGCAGCCGAAGACGGTCGTCGGGGCGGCCGCCGCCGAGACGGCGACGGGCGTCGGTTGGCCGACCAGCGCCCCTTGCCCGCTGACCGTCGCGAACATCACCCGGTTGGACTGGGAGTCGATCCAGGCGAGACCCGCGGCGTTTCCCAACCGCGAGGAGCTCATCGCCATCGCCGCTGCGGGCGGCACACCGGCGGCAAACGTGAGCACCGGGTTGGCCGGCGTGGGCGGCTGCGATCCATCGGCTGCGACCGCGACGACGTCGATCTCCCCGTCGGAGGTAGTCGCGCTGGTCGTCAGATAGGCGACGAGGACCGTGTCGCCGGGCGTGGTGACGCCCGCGACGCCATAAACTGGATTTGCGACGCCGGCCGGGAGCACGAAAGCTTGCTCGGGCGACAGGGTTCCGTTGGCCGCCAGAGCCGCCCAGCGGACCGTGGTCCCGTCATTGCCCAGGAGAAAAAAACCGTCGCCGACCTGATCGAGCCGGACGTTTGGCAGCAGCAAGAGCGGCGAGCTCGGCGAGCCCGCCAGGACCACCTGCTGGATGAGCTGGCAGTCGGCGTCGCCCAGATCCGCCTGACAGGCGGCGACGCCCAGGACCGCGGCCGTCAGGGCAGCGGCCGCGGTGGCCGCGCTCAGGCCGCCGCGTTGAGGCCGTGACATTTCTTGTATTTCTTCCCGCTCCCGCATGGGCAGGGATCGTTGCGGCCCACCTTGGGTTCGTTGCGACGCACCGGCCGTGCCGTTCCGTCGTCGCCGGTCTTGGCCGCCGCGGCGCCGTCGCCGTTGGAGGCCGCCGATCCGCCGCCGGACTCGATGACCTTCCGCGGACGGCGCTGCTGCCCCGGCGGGGGCGCCGCGGCCGGGGCGCCGGGCGCCTCGGGACTGCGCTGCAGGCGCATGTGAAACAGCTTCTCGCAGACGTTGCGACCGATGTTCTCCATCATCTCGCCGAAGATGACGTAGCCCGCCTTCTTGTACTCCTGCTTGGGGTCCATCTGGCCGTAGCCGCGCAGGTGGATGCCCTCGCGCAGCGCCTCCATCGCCTTGAGGTGCTCGATCCAGCGCAGATCGATCTCCTCCAGGTAGAACAGGCGCGCGTAGTGGAGCAGGACGTGCAGCGGGAACTCCGCCTCGCGGGCCTCGATCACCTTCTCCGCCTCGTTCCAGAGCGACTCGGCCATCGTGTCGCGTTCGAGCGCCTGGCTGACGTCGATGGTCGGCTCGAAACCGAAGCGCTCCTTGACCGCGGATTTGAGCGCGCCCAGATCCCAATCTTCGGCATGGGAGTTGGGCGGGCAGTGCTCACCGACGATCAGATGAATCATCTCTTCGCTGAGATCGAGCAGCCGCTCGCGCTGCTGGATCATCGACGACGCGACCTCGTCGGCCAGGCGATCGAGGGTGGCCGTCCGATCCTCGACGATGCCGGTCGGATCGAGGTAGGCGCCAAAATCCCGATAGATGAGCGACCGAAGGTGCGCCGGGTCGACCGGCACGGCCGTGACGGCGAAGCCCCCGGGCGCGCTGGCGTCCGGGACGCGATGCTCGCCGAGCGCGTCGCACATGCGCGCCAGCACCGGGCGGATCACCGCCGCGATGCTGGCCACGGTGTGCTTGCCCGACTCGGTGGGCAGCTCCACCTCGATCGCGGTGCCGCGCTTCTTCTCTTCGTCGGTCGGCTCGGGCGCGTAGCGCCCCTCCAGCACCTGCCGGCGCAGCGCGTAGATGGTCTTGCGCTGCTGGTTCATGACGTCGTCGTATTCGAGCAGGTTCTTGCGGATGTCGAAGTTGTGACCTTCGACCTTCTTCTGCGCGTTCTCGATGGCGCGGTTGATGAGGCCGTGCTCGATCGGCACGTCCTCTTCCATCCCGAGGCGCTCCATCAAGCCCGTGATGCGCTCGGCGCCGAAGATGCGCATCAGATCGTCTTCCAAGGAGAGGAAGAAGCGCGAGCTTCCCGGATCCCCCTGGCGACCCGCCCGGCCACGGAGCTGGTTGTCGATACGCCGCGATTCGTGCCGCTCGGTGCCGAGGATGTGCAAGCCGCCCGCGGCCAGCACCTCCTGCTTCTCGGCGTCACACTGGGGCTTGAACCGGCCGAAGGCCTCGTCGTAGGCCGCCTGCTTGGCCGGGTCGAGCTCGTGGCCCGGCTTGCCGGCGTTCTCGGGATCGACCTCGGCGCGCGCCATGAACTCGGCGTTGCCGCCCAGGATGATGTCGGTCCCGCGGCCCGCCATGTTGGTCGAGATGGTGACCGCCGACTTGCGCCCCGCCTGCGAGACGACGAAGGCTTCCTTCTCGTGTTGCTTGGCGTTGAGCACGCTGTGCGGAATGTTCTTTTTGCGCAGCAGCGACGCGACCACCTCGGATTTCTCCACGCTCACCGTGCCGACCAGGACCGGCTGGCCGCGCTTGTAGCAGTCCTCGATCTCGTCGCACACCGCGCGGAACTTGCCGCGTTCGTTCTTGTAGACGACGTCGTCGGCGTCGGCGCGCAGGATCTGCTTGTTGGTCGGCACCACGGTGACGCCGAGCTTGTAGATCTTGTGGAACTCCTCGGCCTCGGTGTCGGCGGTGCCGGTCATGCCGGCCAGCTTCTTGTAGAGGCGGAAGTAGTTCTGGTAGCTGATGGTCGCCATGGTCTGGTTCTCTTCTTGAACCTCGACCCCCTCCTTGGCCTCGATGGCCTGGTGCAGGCCGTCCGACCAGCGCCGGCCCGGCATCTTGCGGCCGGTGAACTCGTCCACGATGATGATGGCGCCGTCGTCGATCAGGTAGTTGACGTCGCGCTTGTAGAGCGTGTGCGCCTTGAGCGCCTGGGTCACGTGGTGCAGCCACTCGATGTTGGCCGGGTTGTAGAGGTTACCGACGCCCAGGCGCTGCTCGACCCGCTCGATGCCGTTGTCGGTCAGGATGGCGGAGTGCGCCTTCTCGTCGACGGTGTAGTCGATGTCCTTGCGCAGCCCCGGGATGATGGCGTCGACCTTCTGGTAGAGATCGACCGACTGCTCGGCGGAGCCCGAGATGATGAGGGGCGTGCGCGCCTCGTCGATCAGGATCGAGTCCACCTCGTCGACGATGGCGTAGTTGTGCTCGCGCTGGACGTAACGCTCGATCGAGTCCTTGGTGTTGTCGCGCAGGTAGTCGAACCCGAACTCGGAGTTGGTCCCGTAGGCCACGTCCGAGCGGTAGCTGACCTGCCGCTCGGCGTCTGACAGACCGTGAACCACGATCCCCACCGACATCCCGAGGAACTTGTAGATCCGCCCCATCCACTCGGAGTCGCGCCGGGCCAGGTAGTCGTTGACGGTGATCAGGTGGACGCCCTTGCCCGTGAGCGCGTTCAGGTAGACCGGCAAGGTCGCGACCAGCGTCTTCCCCTCGCCGGTCTTCATCTCGGCGATGCTCCCCTGGTGCAGGACCATGCCGCCGATCAGCTGGACATCGAAGTGGCGCATGCCGAGCACGCGCCGCCCCGCCTCGCGACAGACCGCGAAGGACTCCGGCAGCAGGTCGTCGAGCGGCTCGCCCTGCTCGAGGCGGCGCCGGAATTCACCGGTCTTGGCGAGCAGCTCCGCGTCGGATTTGGTCTTGAGGTCGGGCTCGAGCTGGTTGATCCGCTCGACCAGCGGACGCATCCCCTTGATGACGCGGGCGTTTTTGGTACCGAAAATTTTCTTGGCGAGTTCGAACATAGGGATCCGGCGCAAAGCCGGGGCGGTAGACATTATTGCGCCGCCCGGCGCCGCGCAAGGCGAAGCCGTCAGGTGGCCGCGTCGGGGGCCGTGAAAAGCTGGATGACGCTGGCGACGAACCAGCACAGGGCGATGATCGCGGCCATCACCAGCACCAGCACCAGGGCGCCCGAAAGGGCAAAGATCAACCACAGAAAGAGGGCCGAATCGCGGCGACCGAGCTGGAAGAGAATGCTCCCGATGCTGGGTTTTCCGCCGCCCGACAGCTCTGCCAGGCGGCGCCCCCCGGAGAACCACCAGACCATGTCCATCAGGTCTCCGCTGGCCCTCTGGCGGCGCATGTCGCGCATGATGATGAGATTCGAGAGGATGAGCATCGCCGCCCCCGCGACGCCGACCGCGACCGCCCAGCTGCCGGCGCCGGCGCGGTGGAGCCCGACGCCCGTGGCGACCGTGATGAGCACGTTGAGCACGTCGTCGACGAAGGTGTCCAGCCAGGCCCCCAGCTTTGACTGCTGAAATCGGACCCGCGCCAGCTCCCCGTCGCATCCGTCGAGGATCGACTGGACCTGTTCGAGCGCGAATCCCAGGCAGATCGCGGCGAACTGCCCGGACGCCACCAGCCCACAGCCGGCGATGCCCAGGAGCGCCGCGAAGAGCGTGATCTGGTTGGGCGTGATGGCCGTGCGCACCAGGAAATATCGAGTGAGGCGCACGGAGAGGGGCTTGTTCAGGCGGCGCGCCACGAAGCCGAGATCGGGCCGATAGAGCGCCGCGAACACCGCGTCCTCCGCCACCCGACGGCTCGGCTCGTCGACGACCCGGAAACCTCCGTCGAACCGCGCCCGATCGACGCGCACCAGGTCGGCCCCGATCACGGGCGCGCCCAGCTCGCGGGCGGTCTCGGCGATCGCGGCGGCCGCCGCACCGTCGGCGACGGTCCGAACCTCGACGTTGGGGGCGAGCGACGACGGCAGCGCGATCGATCCGTCGCCGACCACCACCACCCGCGTCTCGGGCGACTGCGCGAGCTGTTTGAGGGCGCGATCGATCACCGTCAGGCCGGCGATCGTCATGGCCGCGCCAGGCGATTCGGCGCGGCTCGCCGCGATGACCACCGAGGCCGACATCGTCTCGGGCGCCACGTTAACCCACCGGGAGCAGGCGATCGAGGCCGGGGACGACCTGCGGCGGAAAACGCCCGTCGGCCCGTCGCAGGACGCGCGGGCGGGTCCAGTCGTCGTTGTCGACCAGGACGTCGGCGCGCGCGACGGGATCGAATGCGGCGCGGTAACGCGCCTGCGCCGGGAAATAGCGGCGTTCCATCCGGCGGACGATCTCCTGGTCCGTTCGGCCCTTGGCCCGGTCGCGGGTGAGGATGCGCCGGCGCGCCTCGTCCGGGCTGACCTCCAGGACGATCAAAGGGGTTCCTGCCGGAAGGCGCGCGCGCAGCACGAGGACGCCCTCGAGCAGGGCGATGGCGCCGTCGGGGCCGCCCTTCAGGAACGACGCCAGCGCACCGTCGAGCGTGGAGAAGTCGTAGTAGCGATCGTAGTAGAGCGCGGCCTCGCCCTCGGCGCTCTGGCCCTCGAAGTCGACGGTCCGGCGAAAATCGTCGACGTGCCACACGACCGCCGGCTGGCCCGCGGCTTCGACGGCCGCGGCGAGCGCGACCGCGAAAGTGGACTTGCCGCTGCCGTCGAGACCGTCGATCGCGATCACCGACCGGGGACCCGGTGCGGTCACGCGGGTGGGCGAACTCTCCAGTCGGGCGTGAGCAGCTGGCCGAGCGCACCCGCGGCGCGCACGATGCCGATGATCAACAGGTAGAGCAGGACCACCGGCAGCTGATCGAAATACGCCAGCCCGATCGCCAGCAGGATCACGAAGTCCCGCCGGCCGAGGAGCATCACATTCTTGATCGAATTGCTGCCCGCGCCGCTCACGTTCTTGAGGGCCTGGCCGTAGGCGAACCACCAGCGGAGCTTCATCACGTCGCCCTCGCCCTGCCGCATCAGCTCGCGGTAGCACACCGCCACGTAGAACAACGTCATGCCCGCGGCGGCCAGCGCCATCTTCATGTCGAGGATGGTTCCGCCGTGATGCCAGAGTCCGAGACCAACGGCCAAGACCATCACGACGTTGACGAAATCGCCGACCGCGGTGTCGAGCCAGGCCCCCAGCGCCGTCTGGTGCAAGCGCACGCGCGCCAGGTCGTTCGCGCAGCCGTCGAGGATCACGTAACCCTCCAGCACGGCGAACCCGGTGACGACGCCCAGCCAGGTCCCGCTGGCCACCAGCAAAGCGCCATAGAGTCCGATGAATCCCGCCAGCAGCGTCACGAACGCCGGGGCGACGGGCAAGTGGACCAAGAGGAGCCGCGTCAAGCGCGACGAGATCTTCTGGTTCAGGATCCGGTCGACCAGACCGACAGTCTCGCGCTCCACCTCCCAAAATACCGAGTCGTTAGCGGCGCGGCGCGAGGCCGCGTCGACCACCCGCGTCCCCTTGTCGAAACGCCCCGGCTGCAACCAGACCACGTCCGCGCCGACGATCGCCGTCTCCGGGCCGAGCTCGGTGCGGAGCCGATCGATCCCAGCCTCTAGATCGCCATTGTCGCCGTCGGCCGCGATGGTCCGTCGCTCCATGTTCCGAGGCAGTCGGCGCGGCAGCGGGATGCTCCCATCGTCGACCACGACCACATGAACGTCGCGCAGACGGGCGAGCTGTCGAATCGCGCGTTCGACGACCCGGATGCCGCCCACCTGCATCCGCGCGCCCGTCGCCTCCGCCTCGGTCGCGCGGAGGATGACGGGCACCGTGGTTCGAGCAGCCACGCTGACCGGACCCGAAAACACGGCCGCCGCTCTGGCCACCGGACTCAACTCTGTCGCGCCGTTAATCATTACTTTATTGCCACCACCAGCCCGCCCAGGTAGGGGTGCCTACAATGCCATTCATTCGGCTCTCGCTCAAGGTGTAATACCGACGGTGAGGTTAGGATGCGGGTCGGATGCCTTTCGTCAATTTGCTGACTGTGGCCGTCGCCGTCCTGGGTCATGGGCCTCGCATTGTTTCAGGCTTGTTGCCGAAGGGTCGACAGCGGATGCCGGGCCGGCCGTTGCGCTGGGCCACATCGACCTTCATGGATGGCAGGCGATTGCGCCCACGCGCAGCGCTGCACCCGGCCCGGCACCGTCAGGGCGGCGGAATCTCGGGCAGGCAGGGGGCCATGACGCGGAGCATGAGGGTGTGGCAGAGACCATTGCTGGCCACGCTGCCGCGCCGCCGGTAGAGATCCGGCTGGTTGTACCGGAAGGGATGACCGTCGCCGTCGCTGACGGTGCAACCCGCTTCGGTGAGGATCACCTGGGGCGCGCAGGTGTCCCATTCCTGCTCGGCGGGCGATAGGTTCAAGACCGCGTCCAGATCGCCGCGCGCGAGGGCCATGTGCTTGACCGAGGCGCCCATCGCCACGGCGCGCGGCGCCAGGCCAGAGGCGGCCAGGCACTTGCCCAGCCCCTCGTCTGGGTTGAGACGGGAGATGCCGACCCGCAGCTCGCTGGGCTCGCGTCTCTGCGAGGTGGTGATCCGGGTGCTGGTGCCGCTGCTCTCGAGGAACGCGCCCGCGCCCTGGCAGGCGTGGTAGAGCGCCTGCCGCACCGGCTGGTACACGACGCCCAGCACCGGCTGTTCGTCGATCGTGAGGCCGATGTGCACCGAGAAGTCGCCCGTCTGTGCCAAGAAGTCCCGGGTGCCATCGAGCGGGTCGATGATCCAGACGCGCCGTCGGCCGATCCGCGACCCGTCGTCCGGAGACTCCTCGCTGAGGAATGCGTCGTCGGGAAAGGCGGCACGAAGGTGCTCGAGCACAGTGGCGTTCGCGGCCTTGTCGGCGATGGTGACCGGCGACGCGTCGGGTTTGGTCTCGACGACGATATCCGGGTTGCCGTAGTGGCTGAGGATCACGCGCCCCGCCTCCCTGGCCGCGCGGCACGCGATCTCGAGCTCTCGCTCCAGTTTGATCACGGGCGGCAAGGCTAGCAGAATGCGAGCGTGTCGATGGGATTCTTGTAGCGATCGTCCTGCCGACGCGAACGACCGGCGTGTCGTGGCGACGCCCGAGGAAGTGCGCTATGGATCGGCGCCTGAGCGCCGAGGGCCGTGTCGTCTTCTTCTTGCCGGGCCGGGACGCTCCCGGCGCCCGCGTGCGCGGATTCGCCATCGCCCGCGCCCTCGAAACCGCCGGCGTGCGATGTGAAACGCGGGCCTGTCACCCCAGCGTGTACGGCGACACCCGGCTGCCGCTCCCCTGGCGTCGCTTTCGGCCCCTTTTTTATCCGGCCGCGCTGGCCTCCCGCCTGGGTCAGCTCGGCGGTCTCCGCGACGACGACATCATCTACGTCTACCGGCCGATGTTCGAGTGGCCGTTCCTTTGGCTCGAGCGCGCGGTCACGCGCGGGCGGCGCTCGGTCTTCGACTTCGACGATGCCATCTACCTGAACCTGTTCGGACGCTCCAAGATTCGATCGATGGTCGATCTCGTCGATCATGTCGTGGCGGGGAATCGGACGCTGGCGGACTTCGTCGCCGCACCGGCGAAGACCACGATCATTCCCACGGTCATCGATATCGACCGCTTTCGCCCCCAGCCGACGCGGCAGACGCGGGGCGCCGACGTGGTGGTGGGCTGGACCGGGACGCACGGAAACTATCGCCAGCTGGCGGTGGCCAAGGAGGGGATCGCCCGCGCACTGGAGCGAACCGGGGCACGATTCCTGGCCATCGCCGATCGGCCGCCGCCGCGCTCGCTCGCGTCGTTGCGCCCGGAGTACATCCCCTGGAATCCCCACACCGAGGTCGAGGATCTGGCCCGCATCGATATCGGGGTGATGCCCTTGCCCGACGAGCCATACGCCCGTGGCAAATGCGCCTTCAAGCTCCTGCAGTACATGGCATTGGGGCGACCGGGGGTCGCCTCGGCGGTCGGCGCAAACGCCGAGGTCGTCACCGACCGCGTCGACGGTTTCCTGCCCCCCGATCGGTCGGCCTGGGAGAGCGCCCTCGTCGAGCTGATTGGCGACCCGGCGTTGAGGGCGAGCGTGGGCGCGGCAGGTCGGGCCCGTGTGGAAACGGCCTACTCGCTCCAGGCGGTGCTGCCTCGCTATCTCGAAATCATCGAGCGCTTGCGCAGGGCGAGCCACGACTGAGAAGACGACTCGCGGCGCGGCCGCGCGTTAGCCTGGAGACGGCGACCCGCGGCGGCGCCGCGCTTCACCCTGCGAGGTCAGCCTGGAACCGCGGCGACCGAACCGTCGCGGCGGAAGACGAACTGGTTGTTACCCCAGTCCTTCACCGTGCGCAGCTTGAGGAGCGTGAATCCACGCTGCTGGAAGAAATCGAAGATCGATTCGGCCCGCGCCGGCTGATAGGGATAGCCCCCCAGCCAGTCGAACCAGTCCACCACGCGCGACATCCCCCGGTGGGACTTTCGGTACTCGCGGTAGCGTGTCAGAGGGCTGCGCAGACGAACCAGGTCGACCAGCAGATTGCCCAGGAAGAACATCGGCACGAAGACTCCGACCACCAGGCTCCGGCTGAGCGCGTTGGCGACGTAGGCGCGCTTGATCGCGGTCCAGGCGTTCGTCAGTTGACCGAGATCGTTGTAGATGGCGATCCAGAACCGACCGCCCGGCGCCACGGCACGCGCCGCGTGATCGAGCGCGGTGTTCAGATCCCCGGTGTGGTGCAAGACCCCCCACGAGTAGACCAAATCGAACTGGCCGAGGCTGTCCACGAAAGCTCGGTCGAGGATCGAGCCCTGCTGAATCGTCCAGTTCGGGTCGCCGGGAAAGTGGCGGGCCCGCAGCTCCTCGGCACAACCGACGGAGTTCGCATCGAAGTCGAACGAGTGGACGATCGCCCCCAACCGCCGCGCGGCCAGGCTGAACAGGCCGCTGCCGCAACCAATGTCGAGAAATCGAAGGCCCGAAAGATCGCCCAGCCAGTTCCGGAGAGACTGCTCGGCTTCGGCGATCGCCGCCTCGTCGAGGCCGCGGAGGTACCGGTGCCAGTTCCTGCCGAATGCGAACCGCTTCTCCGATTCAGCCTGCTGCATCGGCTGTATTTGTGGGGCCGTGCTCATGAGATGGCTCCTGGGCGCGTACGATAGCGACAACGACATCGCGCCGCAATTGGGTGGGGACTCACGGGGCGTCACCCCGTCCGATCAGACGATGCAAGATTCGCATCATGAAGCGGCGCTCCTCTTCGCCATCGGCGCGGCCCCGTCGCGCGCGATGGCCTCGGCGCGAACGGCGATCTCGCGGACGAACGCGGCGCGGCCGTCGATCATCTGTCGGAACCAGGTCTCGAGCACCATCAGGTTCCAGATCCGCTCGCCGTGGTCTTCGCCGGCGCGGTGGCGGTCGAGCAGCGTCTCCACCGCGGCCGGCACGAAGAGCCCCCGCTGCCGGGCCTCCGACGACAGCAGCAGCTCGCGGGCGAACCCGTGGAGGCGGCCCGCCAGCCAGCGTCCGATGGGCAGCGCGAACCCCTTCTTGCGACGGGCGAGGATCTCGGGTGGCACCAGATCGGCGAAGGCCTGCTTGAGAATGTACTTCCCCTTGCCGCGCCGAAGCTTGAGGCGCCCCGGCAACGAGGCGCCCAGCGCGACCACGTCGTGATCGCAAAAGGGGGCGCGCGCCTCGAGGCCGTGGCTCATGCTGGCGATGTCGACCTTGGCGAGGATGTCGTCGGGCAGGTAGGTGTCGCAGTCCAGCTCTTGCAGGCGCCCCACCACGTCGGGGGCGCCGCTTCGCTGCAGGCGCGCCGCGAATGCCTCCGCCGTCGCGTCGCGCGCGAACCGCTGCCGGAGCTCCGGCGAATAGATCTCCGCCTTCTCCTCGGCCGAGAAGTGACAGACGAAGCGTAGGTAGCGGGTCGCCTCGTCGGCGGAGAACCGCGCACCGTACTCGCGCAGCCAGCGAGCCGGACCGCCGGGCACGGCGCCCAGCGCCCGCGCGGCCAGGCCCCGGACGGGGCCCGGCAGACGCAGCAGCAGATCGGCGACGTGGGCCCAGACGTAGCGCCGGTAGCCGCCGAAGGCTTCGTCGGCGGCGTCGCCCGAGAGCGCCACCGTCACGTGCTGTCGCGCCAGCCCACAGAGGTAGCGGGTGGGCACCGCCGAGGTGTCGCCGAAGGGCTCGCCGTGGTGGCGAACGATGTCGGGCAGGAGGCCGATCATGTCGGGCTCGACGATCAGCTCGTGGTGGTCGGTCCGATAGCGCTCCGCCACCAGACGCGCGAAGGGCAGCTCGTTGTCGGCGCGCCCGCCCTCCGAGAACCCCACCGAGAAGGTCTTCACGGGCGCGCCGAGCGCGCGCGCCATACAGGCCACGACGATCGACGAATCGATGCCGCCCGATAGGAAAGCCCCCAGCGGCACGTCCGACATGAGCCGGTCGGAAACCGCCTTCTCGACCGTCTGCCGCACCCGCGCCGCCGCCTCCCGCTCGTCGAGGCGCGCCAGCGTCGGCTCGAAGCTGGGGCGGTAATAGCGGCGGACCAACGGCCGGCCGCCGCAGCGGAGCTCGAGGGTGTGCCCCGCCGGCAACTTCTTGAGGCCTTCGTAGATGGTGTCGGGACTGGGCACGTACTGGAGCGCGAGGTAGGCGTCGAGGGCTGGGAGCGAAAGCGTCGCCGGCGTGCGCTCGTCGGCCAGCAGCGCCCCCAGCTCGGAGGCGAACACGAAACCATCCGGACGCTCGCCGTAGAAGAGCGGCTTTTCACCGAATCGGTCGCGGGCCAACAGCAAGGTGGCCGTGCGCGCGTCCCAAAGCGCGAAGGCGAACATGCCGCGCAGCAGCTCGGGCACCCGCGCGCCCACCTCTTCGTAAAGATGCGCCACCACTTCGGAGTCGCTGCCGCTGCGAAACCGGTGCCCCTTGCCGACCAGCTCGGCGCGCAGCTCGGCGTGGTTGTAGATCTCGCCGTTGACGACGATCGCGATCTGCCCGTCCTCGTTGGTCATCGGCTGCCGGCCCGCCTCCGACAGATCGATGATGGCCAGACGCCGGTGCGCCAGCGCGATCGGGCCACGCTGGAAGAACCCGTGCCCGTCGGGGCCCCGGTGAACCATCGCCGCCGCGAAGCGCTCGGCAGCCCCCGCTGGCGGCGGCGCGTCCTGCCTCAGCGCCAGCGCGCCGGCGATGCCGCACACTACCAACCGCCTTCGCGGAGCGTTGCTTCAGCGCGATCGCGCTCCTCGGGGAGATCGACCTCCAGCCAGCCGTGGCCGCTCACGTCCCGGCAGAGCGGCGGCCGCTCCGATCTCGCCAGGCGCGCCAGCACTTGCTCGACGTGAACGGCCCTCCCCTGCTCGGCCAGAACGGCGTCCGCCGCCTCCCAGTAGCGCGCGGCGGCGTGCGCCGGCACCCGGGTCATACCGACGTAGCCGGCGTCGAATTCGGTCAGCGTCTTGGCGATGCGCGACACCCGCCCGCGCCCATCGCGCGCGACCTTCATGTCGTCGCTGCCGAGCGTTCGATCCGTGTCGATGAAGGCGGTCACCTCCTCGACCTCCGCGGCCACCAGCGCCGCGATGGCTGGCCGGTAGATGTGATCGATGTTCATGACCAGAAAGTCCTCGGTCACCCGCGAGCTGGCGCTCAGAAGCGAAACCAGGTTCCCGTCGCGAAAGGCGGCGTTCTCCAGCAGAACCACCGGCAGATCGCGCTCGGCCACCACGGCGGCCACCCGATCGAACTCGTAGCCGCCGACCACGATGATGCTGCGGGCGAGGGCGGCCTGCGCGAAGCGGACCGCGTGGGCCAGCAGCGGCTCGCCACCGACCGAGATCAGCGCCTTGGGCAGCGCGGCCGTCAGCTCACCCAAGCGGCTGCCGAGTCCCGCTGCCAGCAGCACCGCCTGCACGAAGTCCCCCTACTGAAACAGCTCCGGAAGGGCGGCGAAGCGCCGAATCACCGGAGCGTGCGGGAAGCGGAGCATGAAGCGCTCGGGGGAGAAGGTGGTGGCGACGGCCACGAACGGGACCCCTTCGCGCTCGGCGATCTCGCCGTCGTGGAGCGAATCGCCCACGAACAACATCTCCTGCCGATCCACCTCGAACATGCGCGAGGTGGCATCGAAGTGCGGCTTTCCCTTGGCGAGCGCGCCTCCGAAACCGAGCACCAGATCGAACCCGAAGACCGAGCCGCGCGCGAACGCGTCGACGTTCTGGCTGCCGTTGTTCGAGGAGACGACCACGCGCACACCGGCACGCCGCAGGCTCTCCAGCGCCCGGCGCGTCTCGCTCGCCATCTGGATGGCGCCGCAGCGGGCCGGCTTGCGTCCTTCGAACAGGTCGGAGGCCAGCCGATTGCGCGGATCGCCGGGGTAGATCTCTTCCAGCTGGCCGGCGAACGGCAGCCCGCAGGTCGCAAGGTAGAGCTCCCGCGCGAGAACCCCGGGTGTCTCATAGACCTCCTCCATCACCTCGGCGGCGACCTCGGCCAGCGTCGGCATGCTGTCGATCAGCGTCCCGTCCAGATCGCAGAGCAGCACGCGCGGCAACGGCATCCGGGAGAGCGAAGAACGCCGGGCCACCCCGGCGGGAAGCCGCAGAGCGGCGCCCGACGACGAGGACGAACCGACCAGCGACGGAGAGACAGCGGCTGAAACGAGGCCTGGCATGGTCTTCCCCAACCGAGCAAGCGGAGTACCAGACCGTCCTTGCCATCTAAGCTAGCGAAATTTAACCGCTTTCATGGGTGACCCCCGGCGATCTGTTTGATTTCTGACAGCCCGTTGTTGGTTTTTCCACACCGGCCCGGTTCAGGGGGACGCCGGCCGAGCGAGCAGCTCGTCGTAGATCGCAACCATCTGATCGAGGACGCGGTGCTCACGCGGCGCGAAGCGTGCCACGACATGCGCGAGGCTGCGGCGCCCCATCTCCTCCAGAAGGTCTGTTGGGGTCGAGAGCGCTTGCTCGAGCGCCCGAACCAGCGAACCGAGCCGCACCGTCGATACCTCCCATCCGGTCACGCCGGGCTCGACGATCTGATCAACGTTGGCGGCGTGGGAAAGGATCGCGGGAAGACCGCAGGCTCCCCCCTCGAGCGCGGCGTTGGCCAAGCCCTCGAAGAGCGACGGCATCAGCAGCAGATCCGACGCCCAGTAAAGCGACCGCACGTCTTTGACCGCGCCGAGGAAACGGACGTGCTCCGCCAGTTGGGGATCGCGGGCCAGTCGATCGACCAGCGCGCTGGTCAGTCGATCCCGTTTGCGGCCGGCGAAGAGTACCACCGCGTCCGCCGGCCATTGACCGGCGCGCACCAGCCGCCTCATCGCCCAGAGAATCCCCACCTGGTGCTTCTGCAGGCCGATCCGGCCCGGAACGATCAGCGCGCGCTGGCCCGTCGTGAGGTTCCAGCGCGCGCGCGCTTCGGTCCTCTCGGCGGCGGTCGGGGGACGGAAATGCTGGGTGTCGAGCAAATTATAAATCACGCGGATCTTGTCGGGCGGAACCCGTCCGTAGCGCGTGAGCTCGCGTTTCACACCGATCGAGTTGACCAGGATCAGCCGACTGAATCGCGACATCACCCATTCGGTCACCAGGTATCGGAGCTCCATCATCCGGTTGCGACAGGCGGTGATGGTGATCGGTACCCTGGCTCGCGTGGCGGCCAGCCGCGCCCAGAAGTTGGCCTTGTCCCGATAGGAATGGACGATGTCGGGCTTTTCGCGACGGAGAATCTCGGTCAACCGAGCGAGCGCCGCCGGACCCATCCGCCGAACGCCCAGCGTGTGCGCGGGTTGTCCCGGCGGGCAGCGCGCGTCGAAGAAGATCTCGTCGGCGTTGTAAACACAAAGCACCGGCTCGAACCGCTCGGGGAGATCCTGGATGAGCTGCAGAATCTGCCCTTCGGTCCCGCCCTGTTGGAGACTGGGAATGAAATAGAATATTTTCGTACGTCGCATGCGCCGTAGCGGGATGAACGGGCGAGGATTCTATCCTGCTCACACACGAAGAGCGGGTCGGTTTGCTTCTGGCCTGGAAGATCCCAGGGATCAGGCCCCAATCACCAGGATGAACTGCCAGTTGTTGGCCTGGATCCCGTAACCGGCGTCGAAGCCGATGAGCGGCACCGCGACCGAGCGCAAGAAGAAGCGCAGACCGCCACCGACGTCCTGATGGACGCTCTGGCCGAAGCTGAAACCGGATTGCAGCGAGGTCGGGAACGTGCGCCCGTCGGGGGTGGCCCGCTGGGTGTAGGTGAGGTTGGGGTTGTTGGGATCCGTCAACGTCGGCATCGTCGGTACCTCGCGGAACCAGATCGCGGAGACGTCGTAGAATCCGAGGGCGCGGAAGTCGAGCGAGCCGATCGAGAACAGCGGGAAGTGATACTCGGCCTTGCCCCACAGCTGGGTGTCGCCCCGGAACTGCTGATTGAGGAAGCCGCGCAGGTTGGGGCCACCGGCGGTGTTCTCGCTCCAAAATGGAAGGTTGTGGCCCGCTATCGCGCCCAGGCTGTAAATGAAGTTGTGGGCCCGGAAGAACTTGATTCCCTGCTCCCAGCTGGCGCCCGCGCGCCAGTAAGTGAAGTCGCTGCCGAAGGCGGAACCCGCGTAGTCGAGCGCGCCCGAGAGCGCCTGACCGGTCAGCACCGCGAACTCCCGCGCGCGAAAATCGAACGAGAGGCCCGCCCTTCCGACGCCGATGGTGCCGGGCTGGGTCGACTCGACGAGCGACAACCCGGTCATGGGATCGTCCGATCCCCCGCTGAAGTAGCCGAATTTTTCGAAGTGCCAGGCGACCTGGGTCTTGACCCGGCGAAACCAGGCAATACCGACCGCCGGCTCGAACCCGTAGGAGAACAGGCGCGTCTCGCGAATCTCGAGCGGCTTGGCAAGCGTTCCCCCCCCGCTGTAGCTGTCGTATTCGGGGATCACCTGCCGCTGCACCAGGCCCTGGAGCTGCCAGTACACCCAGGTCCCGAACGCCGACGGATCGCGGTAGGCGACGGTGGCGCCCGAGTCGATGGTGGCCAGACGGGCGCCCAGCACCAGCTGCTTGCCCCGGCCGAACAGGTTGCCGTGCACGAAGATGCCGCCGATCGCCTTGTTGTTCGCCGACCAGGACGCGGTGGGGAGCGGCGCCCAGGGGAACTTGTCCTTGACGGAGATGTTGATCCGCACCCCGGCGGCGTTCGGCTCCCACCAGACGTTGACGTCGGCGAAGAGCCCGGTCGTGTTGAGCCGCTCGCGCACGACGTCGAGCGTGTCGGCCTCCAGCGTGTCGCCGATGGTGACACCGGCGATCGACCGTACCGTCGACTCCTCCGTGCGCTGGTTGTCCAGCACCCGGACGTCGGTGACCTCCTCACCAACGGCGAGGGCAGAGCGCGGCGCGAGCACCAGGCTGACGCCGATCAGAGCCGCCCAGGTAGCAACCCGCGAAGCGAAGCGAACCGCGGCCATGTTCGAAGGATATCGGTGCTGGCGCCATTCGTAAACCCGCAAGCGCGGTCGAAGTGACCCGCGCTACACAAACATGTGTTCTTGGTTGTTGGGTCTTGGCGGCGCACGCCGGGGGACCCGAGGCCTCCGGGCGCTCTATGTCGCGGGCAGCATGGGCAAATGCGGCTCCCGCGAGAAGGCAATCCTTGGTAGCGCCCGCCCCCGCGATGAGCTCCGACGCGCAAAGCGCGCCCACACTCGACGCGATCTAGATCGGGACCCTCAGTGCCTCATGTGTAGGAGGCCGGCGGTCGAGGCGATCAGAAACAGGCCCATCACGACCCACACGATGCCGAAGGTGAAGTGGCGCCGGCGGGCCTTGGCGCGCTCGGGCGTGTCGTCGAGGAGCTCGCGCTCGGCGTTGCGACGGCCCAGGGTCGCGGCCCGCACGGCGCCGGCGATCACGAGGACCGCGCCCATGACGTAGAAGAAGATCGGTGGGATGACGATGTTCATCTCAGCTGGCTACCTCGACGGCCTTGAGCTCACGAATGACCGTAACCCGGATCTGACCCGGGAAACGCATCTCCTGCGAGATCTTGCCGGCGATCTCGCTCGACAGCGTGACGGCCCCGAGATCGTCGACGCGGTCTTCCTGCACATAGATCCGGACCTCCCGGCCCCCCTGCACGGCGAACGCCTCGGCGACGCCGCGAAAGCCGCGGGTGATCCGCTCGAGGTCGTCGATGCGCGAGAGGTAGTTCTCGTCGGTCTGGCGGCGGGCCCCGGGGCGGCCACCCGACAGCGCGTCGCCCGCGGCGACCAGATAGGCATAGGCGCTCGCGAACGGCTCGTCGGTGTGGTGCGCCCCGATGGCGTTGGAGACCGTCTCCGCCTCGCCCAGCCGGCGGGCATAGTCGGCGCCGATCACGGCGTGCGACCCGTCGAGCTCGTGGGTGAGGGCCTTTCCGATGTCGTGCATCAGGGCCGCGCGGCGGGCGAGCTTGGGATCGAGTCCCAGCTCGTCCGCCATCATCCCGCACAGGAACGCCGCTTCGATGGCGTGCTTCCACTGGTTCTGCGTGAAGCTGGTCCGATAATTGAGCCGGCCGACCAGGTTCACAATCTCCGGGTGAGCCCGCGGAATCTCGAGGATCGAAAACGCGCGGCGGCCCAGCTCGACCAGCTCCGCGTCGAGCGCCGCCGAGATCTCCTGGGCCACCCGGGTCACCGAGGCCGGATCGCGCGCCGAGCCGGGCTGCCGCAGAAGGCGGGCGATGACCCGACGCGCGACCTCGCGCCCGACCCCGTCCAGGCCCTCCAGTCGAACCGAGTCGTGCTGGTCGGCGAGCGACAGCGTCACCCCCGCCACCGCCTCGATCGCGCGCAGGTTCTCCTGGTCGCGCCCGATCAGCGCCACACCCGCCTCGCCCGCCGGGAGGGGCAGGGTCGAGTGGAGCCGCTCGGTCAGGTAATGGCCGAGGAAGCGCCCCATCGCGATCCCCATGATGCGCTTGGCGCCTTTTCCGGCGCCCGCCACGGCCACCTCCTCGGCGGCGCGCTCGCCACGCGCGGCCGCGAGCCGGGCCCCCTCGATCTCGTCGTTGCGAATGGCGTCGATCGCTGCGGGCGACGACTGGCCCGCGGCCCGCTCCAGCGCCGCGCGCGCCGCCACGCCGCCGGCGGCGATCTCGCTTCGCAGGCGCGCAACCTCGGCGTCGGTCACCGCGATCCGAGCCCGCACCGCCGCCGTGCGCGCGGACACCTCGACGCTGTGTGTGTCCGCGAGACGCTGCTCCGCCTGCCGCTCGGCGAGGCGCCGGATGCGCGATTCCAGCTCCGCGCTGCGCGCCAGCCGGGCAGCCTCGGCGGCGGCCGCGCGCGCGCGCGCCTCGTCGCGGCCGCTGATCTCGCCGGCGCGCAGCAACTCCGCACACTCGGCCGCCGCGGCGCGGGCCATCGCGGCCGTGACCTGCCGAACCCCGGCCAGCAGGGCCTCCGCCCGCTGGCGCGCCACGCGTCTCCCCAGCCAGGCGCCCACCGCGGCGGCGGCGAGGGCGGAAGCAGCTAGTGCGACGACCGACGAATCCATCACCGACTATCCGATTTTGCCGATCCGGCCGATCCGGCGGGCCGCCTAGGCCTGGCCGATCACCAATCCGAGGTGTTCGCGGACCGCGAAATACTCCTCGGAGATCGACCACAAGATCAGATCGCGAACCTTGTCTTTGGGGTCGGCGACACCGATCGAGACCGGCTCGGTCTGGACCAGTCGAATGGCGACCTCCAGATCGTTGCAGATCAGGAAGCCGGCCCGGCTGGCCGTCATGTCGACCGCGTTCGACCACTTGTGGATGTCGGCCTCGCCACTGGCGGCGATGAAGTGCTGAACCACGGCGCCGAGCTGCTCCACCATCTGAGGCGGCACCGCTCGCTGGAGAAGCTGCAGGTACTGCGCGACCGGTTGCTGGACGTCCGCCTTGACCTCGAACTTCGGCTGCACCAGACGCAGCGCCGCCAGAAAGACGATCTTGAGCTCCGCCACCGTCGGAACCACCGTCGGCCAGCGAACGAAGTGATCCGGCCGCATGAACGTGAGCCGCTTGCCGATCACGTAGGCCAGATCCTTCTCCGGCCGTCCCTGGAGGAGGCTCGATCCGACCACGAACGACGGAATCAGGTGGGCCTTCTCCCGGGCGTTGGCCATGTCCAGCTCACCCGGCGATTCGGGCCGCAGGTAGAGCTCCGGCTGTGGGACGCCGAGCACCTGGTTGACGTAGTTGAACACCTTGCTGAAGAGCAGCTGATCGGTGGCGACGTCCCGGCGGTCCTTGCGCTTGAGACCCCAGTCCTTGTGCTCCTTGGCTCGCCCGCTCGCCACCGCCTGACTGACGGCGGCGAAGATGTGGGAGATGAAGCGATCCTCGTCGGGATGATAGATGCTCTTCCAGAGATCCTCGGTGAGGCGCGCCTTGGCACGGACGAACCCCTTGGGGCGGTACTGCTCGAAGAACTGCTGCTCCTCGGGATCGGCCTTGCGCAAGAACGCCATGGCCGCGGCGACGCACCAGGCGCGGTCGTACTGCTGCATGGCCATGAAGAGGCCCCGCAGCGTCTTGAGGTAGACCGCCATCTGGCCGAAGTCCTGCGTGACCTTGATGAGGTGGCGGTACTCCCTGACGGCCTTGTCGTAAGACTCCGGTCCGGAGAGCTGGTACAGCTCGGCCAAGATCTGGTGGCGCGGGGTCGCGTCCGGATCCAGTTGCACGCAGACCTCGAACGCCGCGGTCGCCGACTTGAAGTCCTTGAGACGCGAGCGGTAGATCTCGCCCAGGCCGTGCCAGAGGGCGACCTGGGTCGCCCGGCGCTCGCCGGTCGGCTCCTGGCCGAGGCGCTTGATCATCTTCCGGAAGTTCCGCTCCTGGTTCTTCCAGTCCTTCTTGGCGGTCATCACCTTGTCGATGCGCTCGAAGGCCTTGAGGTCGTCGGGATCCTCGTCGAGCGCCTGGTTGTACAGCTCGACCGCCTCGTCGGTGGAATGCAGCTCGTAGTTGGCGATGTTGCCCGCCGCGACCAGGAAGCGGGCCTTGACCTTGCCGCTCTCCAGCTCCGCCAGCTTCATGAGGATCTCCATCGCCTTCTTCCACTGCTTGGTCTCACTGAAGAGGTCGAGGAGGTTGTGCAGGAGCTGGCGATCGGTGGGCTTGAGGTTGAGCGCCTCGAGGTGCGCCGCGATCGCCTTCTGCGGGTTGGAGAGCTTGTCCTTGTAGATCTGCGCAATCTCTTCGGAGAGATTGAACTTGTCGTCGGGGGACGTGGCGGCCGAGGCCATCACGGCGCGCTTCTGCTTGATGACCGCCTCGAAATCCCCCGCCTCGGTGTAGAGGTCGACCAGGGCCTGCAACGTGGCGCGGTGCCCGGGCTGGATCTCCAGCGCCTTCTCGAACATGTTGACCGCCTTGGTGCGCTCGTTGAGCTTGAGCTTGATGCGCCCCAGGCGGAAGAAGATGTCGACGATCTCGTCGTCCTTCTGCGTGTCGCGGTGGTGGACCAGGATGGTCTGGTAGATCCGGAAAGCATCGTCCCAGTGCTCGAGGCGATAGAGCAGCCCCGCCCGGTCGACCAGCGTGGGCAGATAGGTCGAATCGAGGTCGTACGACTGCTTGTAATACTTGAGCGCCTTTTCGTTCTCGCCCAGCTTGTCGGCGGCCTTGGCGAGGTGGTGATAGAGCTGCGTCAGCTCGCGGTTGGTCTTGCGCTCGCCCTTGCGCGCGAGCATCTCGAGGATAGGGACCAGCGGTGCCCATTCCTCGCGCTTGAAGTAGATCTGCGAGAGCGGCTCGGCCGCCTCGACGTGCTCGGGGTCGAGCTGCAGGACCCGCGCGAAGAGATCCGCGGACTGTGCCTCGTCGTTGAGCTTGTCCTGGAAGATCTTGCCCGCCTCGTGAAGCAGGCGCGTCTTCTCGAGCGGGTTGACCGTGGCGGCCTCGGCGCGAATCATGAGCTGCGCCGCCTTCTGCCAGTCGCCGCGGCGCTTGTAGATGCCCAGCAGCGACAACATCGACGGGACGTGGGCCGGATCCTGCGACAGCGCCTCGACCAGGTACTCCTGGGCCGGCTCCGGGTCCTTCATCTGCTCGTCGAAGATCTTTCCTAGTCTATAGTTGAGGTCGACCTTCTCTTTCGGGTTGGCGCTCACGCGAATGAGGCGCCGCATGATCTCGACGGCCTGGTCCCACTGCTCCGTCTCTTCGTAGAGCCGCGCGATGCCGGCCAGCGCCTCCGGGTGTTCGGATTCGACCGTGAGGACGTCGTTGTAGGAGTCGATCGCGCGATCGAGATCCCGCAGCTCCTGCTCGTAGACCTGCCCCATCTTGGTGAAGATCTCGATCCGCTCGTTGCCGTCGACGGTGACGCCCAGGTGCTTGCGGTAGGTCTCGACCAGCGGCTCCCACTTGCGCTCCTGGCGGTAGAGCCGCTCGAGATCGCGATAGGCCTTGGCGTTCCGCTCGTCGATGAGAAGGATCTTCTCCAGGACCTCGGCGGCGCGATCCGGCTTGGCGAAGTTCTCCTCCCAGATGGTCGCCATCTTCTGGTAGGTCGCGACCCGATCCTCCTCGGGCGGCGAGACCTCCAGGCGGTGCTCGAGGTTCTCGACGTACTCCTCCATCCGCCCGGTCTTCTCGTAGAGCGTATCGAGCGCGGTGAGCGCCGCGAGGTTGCGTGAGTCGACGGTGAGAACCTCCTTGTAGGCGTCGACGGCGCGATCGTTGTCGCCCAGTCGGTCTTCCCACAGCTCACCCACCTGGAGCTTGAGCTTGATGGCCTGATCGGTGTCGCTGACCACCTGGGACTTCTTGGCCAGCACCTCGACCAGGCGATCCCAGGCCTGCGTGCGACGGTACAGCCGCTCGAGGGCGTTGATGGCGTCGATGCAGTGCTCGTCGGTGTCGAGCGCGCGCTGGTAGGCGTTCATCGCCTGCGTCGCGTCGCCGACCTGGCCCTCGTAGGTGTCGGCCAGTTGCAAGAGGATGTCGACCCGCAGCGTCGGATCCAGCTCACACTCGGCGTGGCGGGCCAGCACCGCGACCAGATCGGTCCACTTCTTCTGCTTGCGGAAGAAGTCCTCCAGGGCCTGCAGCGCGCCGATGTGGGCGTTGTCCAGCTGCAGCGCCTGTTGCGCCGACGCGATCGCGTAGTCGGTGTGCCGGAGCGCCGAGTCGTACCAGCGCGCGATCTTGACCCACAGATCGGCCGCCTGCTTGGGATCGGCGATCCCCTGCACCACCTGGGTGTAATCGCCGATGAGCTCGTTCCACTTGTCGGCCGCCGTCGCGAGGCGCTCCAGCTCCTTGGCGACGTGATCGTTCGAGTAGTCCTCTCGAAACGCCGCCTGCAGGGTGACGAAGGCGCTGTCGCGGTCGTCCAGCTGCTGCTCGTAGATCTCGCCGACCTGCACGAGGAGCACGATCCGCGCCGCCGCGTCGGCGGCAAACTCGGTCCGCGCAAGCAACAGATCGACCAGCTTCACCCAGCTCTTGCGCTGGCGATAGAGCTGCTCGAGCTCGATCGATGCGGTCTGGTGACTGGGATCGATCTGCAGGACCCGTTCGTAGACCTGGGCCGCCGAACCGCCGTCGCCGATCTTGTCGGCCCACAGCGAGGCTGCTTGCATGAGGACGTCGACCCGCTCGGTGGGGTTGGCGAGCGCCTCGGCCCGCCGTTCCAGGATGTCGACCGCCTCTTCCCAGCGCGCCTCCTGCATGAAGAGGCGCTCGAGCGAGGCCAGGGCACGGAAGTCGGCGTGATCGAGCTCGAGCACCTCGCGCCAGGCGTCGATCGAGTCCTGCGTGCGCATGAGGGTCTCGCCCTCGAGCTCGCCGAGCTGCGCGAAGAGCTCCTTGAGCTCATCGCTCTCGATGCCGCTGCCGCCCAGCTGGCCGACCTGGATCAGGCGCCGCAGCGCCTGCGACAGCTCCTCCCAGGCGCCCGCGCTGCGGTAGTTGGACGCCAGGGCGCGGAGCGCGTCGACGTCCTGCGGATCGATCTCCAGGACCTTCTGCCAGCTCTCGAGCGAGTTGCGCTCGCGGGAGAGCTTCTCGCCCCAGATGCGTCCCAGCCGCTTGAAGATCGGGATCCTCGCCTCGGGATCGGGCGTGGCCGCCACCTGCTTCTCGAGGACCTCGGTGAGCGGGGTCCACTCGGCGGCCATCTCGTGCAGATCGGCCAGCCCGGAGAGCGCGATGGCGTCCTCGCCCCGCATGTCGACGACTTTGCCCCACAGCTCGACGGCCTTGGCGCGGTCGTCGAGCGCGGTGGCGGCCAGCTTGGCCATCCGCGCGTAGCAATCGGCCAGCCCCATCTCGTCGCTGGTGATCTCGGCCAACTTCTCGTAGACGCCATACAGATCGCTCCAGCGCTCGGCGCGGAAATAGAGGCGCTCCAGGGCCTCCAGGGCTTCCCGCGATCGCGGCTCGTGCTCGAGCACGGCCAGATAGCTGGCGATGGCCGAGTCGACCTCTTCGAGCGCCTCGCCGTAGACCCGCCCGAGGCGCAGGTTGAAGCTGACCAGCTCGGCCGTGTCGTCGCTGACGGCCAGACGCTGGCGCAGGATGCCGGCCAGGTTCTCGTACATCCCCTGGCTCTCGTAGATCCGGTCGAGCGAAGCGAGCGCCCCCGGATCCTTGTCGTGCTCGCCGAGCACGACAAGCAGCGCTTTCTCGGCCCGTTCGAGATCGCCCAGATCGGTCTCGAAGGAGGCGGCCACGCGCAGGAGCACGTCGCGCCGCACCTCGGGTGGCCGGTCGGCCGATGCCGCTTCGGACATCGTCGTGACGTAGGCGTCCCACTGGTGGGTGGCGCGGGCCAACCGCAAGAGCTCGTCGAGCGCCTGGGCGGAAGAGGGATCTTCTTTGACCGCCTCGGCCCACCATTCGAAGGCCGCGACCTGATCGACCAGCTTGCCCTCGGCGATCTCCGCCAGCCGCCGCAAGAGGGCCTGACGCTCCCCGATATCGGTCGCACGCTGGAGCTGCACCTCGTAGATCTGGTGGAGCTTCTCCCACTCCTCACCGGCTCGATAGAGCGGCTCGAGCACCTCGGCGATCTCGAGCTGCATGGTGCCGCCCATGAACATCCGCTCGAGCGCGGTGCGCGTCTCCGCGTGCGCGGGATCGGCCACCAGGATCTCCCGGTAGGCCTCGACCGCCTTGGGCAGCTCCATGATCGCCAGCTCGTAGATCTGGGCCAGCCGGAAGGTCAGCGCGACGCGGGCCTCGTCGGAGGGCGCGATCTTGATCTCGCGCCGCACGACGTCCGCCAGCTCCTCCCACTGCTGCGCGCGACCGTACAGGCGATCGAGCGCGACCAGCGCCTGTTTGCTCTCCGGCTCGGCCTCGACGGCGCGCCGATAGGTGGCGATCGCCTCCTCGGGCTGGTTGGTCTCTTCCTCGTAGACCCGCCCGAGACGCAGCAGCAGGTCGATCTGCCGGCGCGGGTCCTCGATCTTGTCGAGCTCGGTCGCGAAGAGATTGCCGAGCTTCGCCCAGTGCCCCGTCTCGGCCGCCAGGCGATCGAGCTGCCCCAGGACGTCCTGGTTGGTCGGGTCGACGCGCAGCGCGCGCCCGTAGATGTCGAAGGCCGCGTTCTGGTGGGAGAGCCGCCGCTCCTCGATCTCGGCCATCCGCCCCAGCAGCTCCACCCGGCGCGCGATGTCGTCGCCGTGGGCCTGCATCACCTCATAGACCGCGATGACCCGATCCCACTCGCCGGCGCTCTCGTAGATCGGCTCCAGCACCTGCGCCGCCAGCACCGGCTCGTCCTTGCCGGCCATGAGCGCTTCCAGCGCCTGCACCGTCGGCTCGTGCGCCGGATCCATCTGCAGAACCTGCCGGTAGGCCTCCACCGCGCGCGCGAGATCCTTGAGGTGCTCGCGCCACAGCTCGCCGATCCGGAAGCGGAGGGAGACCACCTCGCCCGGCGACGGCGCCATCTCGGTCTGACGTTCCAGCACCGCCAGCAAGTCGTACCAGCGTTCGAGCTGCTGGTAGAGACGATCGAGCGCCTGCGCGGCGTCGTAGTCCTCCGGATCGATGTCGATGATCGAGCTGTAGGTCTCGACGGCGCGCTCCTGATCGCCGAGCTCGCGGTCGTAGACCTGCCCGAGCACGAACAACATCTGCTTCTTCTCGGCGGGCGTGGCCGCCAGCTCGGCCTTCTTGGCGTAGACGTGCTTCAGATCGTTCCAGCGCCCGAGACGGATGTAGAGACGCTCCAGCTGATCGAGCGCGGTCCGATCGCTGTCGTCGACGGTGAGCACGTGTTCGAACACGCCCACCGCGCTCTCCAGGTTCTCCAGCACCTCTTCGTAGAGCTGCGCGGCCCGATAGAAGAGGGCCTTCTTCTCGGTGGTCGCCTCGACGATATCCGCCTTGCGGCGGAGGAGCAGCACCAGATTCGCGTAGTCGCCGCTGCGCAGGTAGAGCTGCTCGAGAGCGTTCGCCGCCTCGAGATCCCGCGGCCAGGCGTCGAGGGCCGCGCTGTAGGCCGCCGCGGCTTGCCGGTCGTCCCCCAGGTCCGCTTCGGCGAAGCGCGCGATCTTGTGATAGAGCGCGTTCTTTCGCTCGGGATCGGCGATCCCTTGCACCAGCTGCCCGTAGCGGGCCGCCAGATCGTCGAGCTTGTCGAGCGCGCGCGCCAATCTTTCGACGGCGGTCTGCACCTCGGGGTTTTGCGGATCCTCGGCCAGCGCCCGCCCGAGCGCCTCGTAGGCGCGCGCCGGATCATCCAGCCCGACCTCGTACCCGTCGGCGATTTGCCTGAGGAGCGCGATCCGCTGCTCCGGATCGGACGCATGCCGGGCCTCGACCTCGTAGACCGCGTTGAGACGCGGCCAGTCCCCACGGATCTTGTAGATCGGCTCCAGCAGCTGCGCGACGTCGAGCTCGTGCTGCGGGTTCGGCAAGATACGTTCGAGCGCCGCGATGGTCTCGGGGTGCTCGGGCTCGAGCTGCAAGATCCTCGCGTAGGTGTCGACCGCCGCACCCACCTGATTGAGCTCCCGTTCGCGCAGCGCCCCCAGGCGTCCCAGCAGAACCACCGAAGGCGCCGGATCGTCGTCCAGCAGCGCCAGCTGGCGCTGCAGGTTGTCGGCCAGCTCCCGGAATTCACCGCGCCCCAGATAGAGACGATCGAGCGCGCGCAGGGCCCGCACGCTGGCCGGGTTGTCCTGCAACACCACGTTCCAGGCCACGATCGCCTGCTCCGCGTTCCCCAGCATCTCCTCCCAGACGGTGGCGATGCGGGTCCGGATCTCCTCGCGCTCCGCCGCGTCGGTGACGAGCTGCGCCTTCTTGAGCAGGGTGTCGACCAGATCGCTCCACCGCTCGGTGCGGGTGTAGAGCCGCTCCAGCGCCACCAGCGCCGACGCGTCCTCCGGCTGGATGCTCTGCGCGCGGCGGAAGTACTCGACGGCGCGGTCCGAGTGTCCCAGCTTCTCGTCGTACGCCACCGCGACCACCAGCAGGAGCTCGCGTTCGAGCGGCGCCGCCAGCTTCTCCTTCCCCTTGCCAGAGAGGGCCTTTTCGTAGAGGGCCACCAGCTGCTGCCAGGTGTCGAGGACGTTGGCCAGATTCTCCAGCGCCTCGCGCGCCGGCAGCGAGCCCGGATCCTCGGCGAAGGCGCGGGTGTACGCCTCCCAGGCCTGGTCGGTGTTCCCGAGCTGTCCTTCGAGCTTGCCGATCCGCAGCTGCAGATTGACGCGCTTGGCGGTCTTCTTCTCGTGCGAGAGCTTGATGCGCTGGACCTCGACCAGGCGCGCGATGTCGCCGGCCGATTCGTAGATCGGCTCCAGCACCTCGACGGCGGCCTGCTGCTGCTCGGCGTCGCTGCTCGACAGATACGCCTGCAGGGCGGTCCGCGCCCCCACGTGCGAGGGCTCGAGCCCCAGCGCTTCGCGATACGACGCCACGGCGCCGGCGGCGTCCTCCAGATATTGCTCGAGGATCGCCCCGCGGCGGAACTTGAGCTCGGCCACCTTGGCCACGTCCGACAGCTCGGTCGCCAGATCGATCTCCCGCTCGATCGTCTCGGCCAGATCCTTCCAGCGTCCAAGCTGTTGATAGAGACTGTCGAGCGCGGCCAGCGCGGGCTGTTGCGACGGATCCTGCTTCAGGATCGCCAGGTAGAGATCGATCGCTTTGTCGGGCTGCTTGATCTCCTCTTCGTAGAGCGACGCCAGCTTGAAGCGGATCTCGAGCTGCTCGGACGGGGTCTTGGCCAGCTCCAGCTTCCGGTCGTAGATCGCCAGCAAGTCGGCGAAGCGACCGGTGGCGACATAGAGACGCTCGAGCGCGCCCACCGCCTCCGGATCCTTGGGCGCGAGCTCCAGGATCTTCTGATTGCGCTCGATGGCCGCTTCCGGGCTGCCCAGCTGGGATTCGTAGGCGGCCGCCAAGGTCCCCAGCAGCGCCAGCAGCGCCTTGGGATCGTCCGCCCGGGAAACCGCGGTTTCGTAGGCTTGGGCGAGATCCGCCCATCCCCCGCTCTCCTGGGCGAGCCGTCGCGAGGTCGCGATCGCCCACGGGTCGTTGGGCGCCTCGCCGAGCGCCGTGAGCGCCATGCGCAGCGCACCGGCCTTGTCCCCGGCGCCCATGTCGAGCAGCTCGGCGAGCCGCCGCATGCGGGCCGGCCGCTCCGCCGGATCGCGGGTGTGGTTCAGCTCGACGTAGAGGACGTCGGCGAGGCGTCTGACGTCCTTGCTCTTCTCGTAGAGCGGAATCAGCGCCTCGGCCGCCGGCAGATTCTGGGCGTCGAACGAGAGCGTCTTCTCGTAAGCCTTCTGAGCGCGATCGGGCTTGTTCAGGCGGTCGCGGTAGATCTCGCCGATCTTGTTCCACAGGTCGACCCGCGCGGCGTCGTCTTCGGACTCGGCCTGGCGTTCGAGCACGCGCACCAGCTCATCCCACTTCCCCTGCGCCGCATAGAATCCCTCCAGCGCGTTCCAGTCCTTGAGCTGGAGATAGAGCTTCTTGAGCGCGTCCTGCGCGCGCCGGTTCTCGGGCTCCTGCTGCAGCAGCGCCTGCCAGGCCGCGGTGGCCTGGGCGGCGTTCTGCACCTTCTCGGTGTAGAGAATCCCCAGCTTCACGTAGATCGCGGACTTGCGTGCGGGATCGGACGCCGCGGCCACCTGGCTCTCCAGCACCGCCCCGAGCTCGGCCCACATCTTCTCGCGCTCGTAGAGCTTCTCGAGCTCGGTCAGCGCCTCGAGGTTTCCGGCCTCGTCGGCCAGCACCTTCTGCCAAAGGTCGATCGAGACCGCCGCCTTCTTCATCTTCTCGGAGGCGAGCTTGGCCACCTCGATGCGACGCGCGCGGCGGACGTCGACGTCCGTGATCTTCTCGATCTCGCGCTGGTTGACGGCGACCAGCTTCTCCCAGTCGCGGCGCTTCTCGTACATCTGCTTGACGAAGGCGAGCGCGTCGTCGTGATCGGGATCGAGCTCCAGGATCGTCTCGTAGGCCTTGATGGCCTCCGCCTGGTTCTGCTTTTCGAGGAACAGGTTGGCGACCCGCAGGTGGAGCGTCACCTTCTCGGCCGGGGACTCTACGACCGCGGCCTTCTTGCGCAGGAGCGCGATCAGGTCCGGAAAGCGCTTCATCGCCTCGTACTGCGCGGCCAGTTCGTCCACCGCCTCGAAGTTGGTGGGCTGGATGGTCAGGATCTGGTTGAAGGCGTTGACCACCATCACGTCGAGCTTCAGCCGATCGCGATAGACCTCGATCATCTCGCGCAGGACGGGAATCTTGTCCTCGGGCGTGGGCCAGGTCGCCTTCTCGAGGCCCTCCTTCATCACCTCGATGAAGGCGTTCCAGCGCTCGGCCTTCTTGTAGACCCGCGCCAGCTCCCGGCGCGGCGCCCAGGCGGTCGGGGCGGCGGCCACGATCTTCTTCCAGGCGTCGATCCCCTTTTCGACCGACACCTTCTCCGCCTCGGCGGCCGCCTTCCTCTGGGCGGCCAGCTCGGCCGGAAAATCGTCGTGGCCGGCCCCGTTGCCGCTCGAAGCCGCCTCTTCGTCTTTCTTCCGCTTACCGTGGCCCTGGCCCTGCTTCGACTGCTGATCCACTACGCTCCTCCAGACTCGGATCGGTGCCGGCGTCTCCGTTGCTAAGTCCGCGAAACGGAGTAGAAAACAGGAGCGTTTTTATAACACGCGCGGGCGCCCTAAAAACATGAAAGCGACCGGGAACACAGGGTCCCCAGTCGCTTTCCCGGTCGACGCCGACCGGTCACCGATGTTGACTTCGGGGTGGGCTATGGTCCCGAAAGCGCGTACAGCTTGTCGTTGGCGGCCTTGAGGTAGTTGCCGTCGGCCGTCTTGGCGCCATTGGTCACGAACTTCTGGAGGTACTCGCGTGCCTTTTCCTTCTGGTCGTTGCCATGGGCCTCTTCGTACCAGTCGGAGTAGGCCATGCCGCAGTTGTAAAGCGCGTCGTAGAGCTCCGGATCGTAGTCGATCGCCTTCTTGAACTCTCCCGTGGCCTGCTCGTATTGCTTGAGGTTCTTGAGCGCCAGGCCATAGCCGTTGTGGCACTCCCCGTCGTCGTCCTTGGCGGTCACGCAGCCCTGGAAGACCTGGGCCGCCTCCTTGTTGAAGTCGTAGTCGAGATAGAGGTATCCGAGGGCCACGTACGACTTCGAGAAGCGCGGGTTGGCCTCGATGGCGTGGCGAAGGGCGTCGTCGGCCTCCTTGGGCCGATCCAGCATCTTGTAGACCAGGCCGAGCCGCCACCAGGCCTTGAAGAGCTTGGCGTCGGCGGCCGTGGCGGCCTGGAGCGCCTTCTGGGCCTCGTCGATCTTCTTCGACTCGAGGTAGGCCTCACCCAGGTCGTACTGGTAGTTGGCGTTGTCGGGCTTGCGCTGCACCGCCTGCTCGAACGACTCGATCGCCTTGTCCCACTTCCGTTGCTTCTGGAAGACCTTGCCCAGGTTGTAGTAGGCGATCTCGTAGCTCGGGTCGGTCTGGATCGCCTGCTTGAGATCCTTCTCGGCCGAGTCGTAGAGGTTGTTCTTGAACTCGTCGGCCCCTCGGTTGGCGAGCTCGATGGCCTTGATCCGCTCCTGGCTGCAGACGAAGCCTTCGCACGCCGGCAGGATCAGCGCCAGCATGAGGACGACGGATCCGGGTTTGATATGACGGGTCAGGTTCATCTTCACTCTCCACCGCCGCCGGCCGGCGTGAGCACGAATGGATACGACACGATGACGATACCGCCACCCAAGGGCTTCGGGAACTCCCAACGGCGGACCGCCTGGACCGTGCAGTTCTCGACGCGGGCGTTGCCCATGGTCGAGTTCTGCAGCACCGACGCGATGACCTGACCCGAGGCCGCGATGGTGAACTGCACCATGATGCGGCCGCCGAGCTCCGGCTTCTTGGTGAGCTCCTGCTCGTAGCAGTACTTCACCTCGTTGATGTGGCGCCGGATGATGCGGCGGATGATCTCCTTGTCGAGAGATCCGCGAACGTTTGCCTGGCCGGGGATGACGTCCGGCGCGTGGGCGCGCCGACCGCCGAGACCACCGGCGCCGCGGCCGTAGCCGGAGCCGTTGCCACCGCCGCCACCCTTGCCGATGGTGCCGAGGTTTCCGAGGCCGATGGTGCCCTCGCCGGTGCCGCCGCCGCCCGAGCCGGTGCCGACCAGGCCGAGACCGCCGACGCCGTAGGCCTCGCCGATCTGATTGCCGACGAGACCGCCCAGGACGTCCGCCGCATCGTTGCCGAGGGCCGAGTCACGGCCGAAGATCGAGGCGATGTGCGAGCCCTCGGTCTGCTTGAGGACGCCCAAGATGCCGGCGTTCTTGGCCTGCTCCTCGGCGAGCTTCTTGGCCAGGTGCGGATCCGGGTTGTCCTTGGGACCCTTGAGGCCGTAGAGACCCTCCTTGTTCTTGGAGGTCTTCTTCCCCATCTTGCCCTCTTCGCCCTTGTGGCGCTTCCCCTTGCCGCCCTGCTGCGAGTCGTCCTTCTTCTTGAGGAACTCGGGGATGTCCTCTTCCTTCTCCTCCGGCGGCTTGATGAGAAACTTCACGAACCGGTTGTCGGAGTTGAAGAGATCGAGCGACAGGGACTTCGGATCCGGCGGAACCGAGAAGATCATCAACAGGAACAGCGCGAGCGCCACCGTGGTCCCGACCGAGTAGATCTGCTCGTCCCAGCGCCAGTTGAAGAAAGGGACCTCGAGCGTGCGCGGCCGCGGGGTCGACGTGATGACGAAGTTCGTTTCGCCACAGTCGAGCCGGACCGATCCACCCGGCGGCAATGAGAAGCTCGAGCCGCGCTGCTGGATGAACTGCTGCAGCTGGTAGCTCTGGCCGTCGACGTAGACCTCGCCGCCCATGCGCGGCGTGACGTTGACGACATAGTCGGCCCCGGTCGCGGCCACCAGCGGGTGCGACGATGAGGGGACGTAATCGGGCGAGACCGGCGCGTCGACGTCACCGTCCGAGCCGATGATGAAGTTCGGGCTCGATTTGCCGCGCCGCTTGAGGCCCATGTAGCTGAGCGCGATGCCCGCGACGATGCCACCGAAGACGACCACCGGCAGGACCGGCGAGCGGCTCTGCCACGGGAAGGCCTTCGACTCCTTCCCGGCGGTCTGCCAATCGTCGTAGCGGACCTTCTCGGCGCCGACGTCGATCGCCGTCACGATGAAGGCCCCCACCGCGACCGCGAGAATTGCCGCGCCCGCGTAGAGCATCGACGTTCCCTGGCTGTGGGTCGACTTTCCTTCGGGATTGAAGAGGTGCCGCGTCCCGGTGACCACGCCGCGGAAGACGGTCTGGACCTCCATCGCGCGCGAGCCGTCGTGAACCTCCACCTCGGCGCCTGCGCCCGGGGCGCCCGCGAAAGACGGCGGAGGCGCGTAGGCCTGTTGCGGCGCTTGATAGCCGGCCGGTTCGGCCTGGTATCCACCTGGTTGCTGCGCAAATCCGGGCGGGGGAGCGAAGGTCTGTTGAGGCGGCGGCGCGTAGGCCGCTGGAGCCGGCGCGAATCCCCCCGGACGGCCGCCCCAGGCGCCCTGCGGCGGGGGCGTCTCCTGCGCCGGAGCGCCTTCCATGAACGTGACGACCACGCGGCAATCGCCGAACATGATCTCGTCGCCGCTCTGGAGCCGCGCCTTGGTGATTCGCTCCCCATTGACGGTGGTCCCCCGGGTCGAACCGAGATCCACCACGTGAATCTCGCTCGGGCCGGTCGTCTCGATGACGGCGTGCATACGCGACACCGTCTCGTCGTCGAGGCGAAGATGGGAAGAGGCGAGCTTCCCGATCTTGATGACATCCTGCGCGAGGACCTCCTCGCGGACCAAATTGTCCCCTTTGTAGATCTCGAATCGGATGGGGACGTTCACGTCGGCCATGGCTGCTCTCCTGTGGGGTCTGCGAGGCGCTCTAGGTCCGACGGACGATCGGAGGCTAGATGTCCTCGAGGGTCTTCAACATCTCTGGAATGAAGTCCTTACGAATCTCGATGAGGCTCGAGTGCTCGGCCTTCTTCTGGGCGCTGACGAGCTCGCCGTCGGGTCGCTGCAGATCGCCTTCGACCGTGTCGTCTTCGAAGTCGTAAACGGTCTTGGCTTTGTAGGTGGTGTTGGTGTCGTCGCCACCCGCGGGAGCAGCGGCCGCCCCGGCGGCGGGGGCCGGATCTGCGGCCAACGCCCTGCCGGACACGCCCAAGGCCCCGACGCCTGCAACCGCCCCGAAGAGCGCCAGACGGATGATGAGATTTTTCATATTTCGTTTCTCCTTCATCTCGCGAGAGCCCGGCTGCTGGGAATCAGACAACCCAAAGCTCCCCTAGTTCCCAAACATCTTACCCGGAACCGAAAAAGACTACCGCGGCGCAGATGTAATGCGATCTGCCTTACTTTTTTCCGCTCTTGTCTACCAACGGTCCGACCCGTGGGTCTACTTCTTCTTCTTCTTCTTCTTGCCGCCGCCACCCTGGTCGTCGGCGGGCGGGGCGCCGGCGGCGGCTGGATCGGCGTCGGCACCGGCGGGCGGGGGCGCGCCCGGAGCGGTGGGCGCTCCCGGAGCCGCGCCCTTGGCCGCTCCGCCGCCCTTGTCGGCACCCTCTTTGCCCTTCGCAGCGGCAGCGGCCTCGTCGGCCTCCTGCTTCTTCATCTGCTCTTCCATCTGCTTCTGCTGAATCTCGGCCTTGCGCTGCATCTCCTCGGCTTCGGCCTGCATCTTCGCCGCCTCATCGAGCGCGACATAAATTTCGTCGATGTCCTTGATCCGCTTCTCCGCCTCCCGCTTGAGCGACTCGGAGGTCTTGTCGTTGGCGTGGCCCAGGAACTGGCGGTAGTAGTCCTGCGCCTTGTGCAGGGAGGGCTTCTGACCGTCTTTGTAGTCCTGGTAGATGAGGCCCAGGTTGAAGTAGCTCCAGGGGCTGGAGGGATCCAGCTTCTGCGCCGAGTTGTACTGCGTCTCCGCCTCTTCGATCTTCTTGTTGCCACGTAGAGCCACCCCGAGACCGATGGCGGCCTCGAAGTTCTTCGGCTGCATCTCGAGCACCGAGCGAAAGTTTTCCTCGGCGGTGTTGTAGTCGCGGTTGTTGAGCGACAGCACCGCCAGGTTGAGGCGGGCCTCCGCGAGGCTCGGGTTCATCGCGACGGCCTTCTTGAACTGGCCGATGGCGGGGCTGATGTTCTTCTTCTTCAGCTCGACAAGGCCCAGCGTGTTGTAGACGACCGCCAGTTGCTTCTTCATCGTGGAGGTGACGCCGGTCCCCTCCTCCTTGACGTTGACCTCTTTGGCCAGCTTGCCGCCCTCGTCGTCACCGCCGCTGTCTTTCTCCTTCTTGGCTTTCTTTCCGCCGCCCTTGCCGCCGCCTTTGCCGCCGGCCTTGCCCTCGGCGGCCTCCTCGATCTTGTCCTCGGCGAACTTGCCGGTCGCGATCTCGTCGGCCTTGTTGATCGCCTGATTTCCGACCAGCTTGGCCATCTCGAGCATGTTCATGTCGTAGTAGATGAACGCCAGCGTCGAGAAGGCCTGCAGGTTGTTGCTGTCGAGCGCCAGCACCGTGCGCAGGTTGTTGACCGCCAGCCCGACGTAGCGCTTCTTCTCCTCCATGCTCGAGGCATGGCGGGCCTTGTCGCGCAGGATCTGGGCGAGGTTGTTGCGCGCCTCCACCGAGTGGAGCGGATCGGTCTCGATCGCCTTGTTGAAAAGCGACTCGGCCTCCATCGGCTCGCCCCGCTTCCAGGCCATGTAGCCCAGGTTGGCGATCGCGGGACCGTATTTGAGGCCCTGCCAGATGCGTGCCGCATCTTCCTGCCGGCCGCACTCGGCCAGCACCGCGCCCTGGTTGAAGCGCGCCTCCGGGAGGCCGGGGCTGCTGTCGGCAACCTGCTTGAACGCATCGGACACGCTGGAACATTCAGAGCCGGTCACGCCACCCGATTTCTTGGCGGCCTGGTAGCGCTGCATCGCCTTGTCGAAGTCGGCGCGCTGATCGGCGCTGATCGCGCGCTTCTTCTCCTTGGGGATGATCTGCGCGGCGCCGGCTTTGCTGATCGTGTCGTGGTCGGTCGCCTCGCCCCCCATGGTCCCGGTCTCTTCATTGCCGGCGTTCTTGGGCGCCGGCGTTTGCGCGCCGCCGCAACCGACGGCAGCGAGCCCGAGGCCCGCCCCGAAGGCCATTCCAAGAGTGAGGACCAGCCCGGTCCGTCGATTCATATTCCTGGGCATGTCGTGGGTCGTCGTCTTCATGCTCATGGCTTTCACTTGTCCCCCGAGGGAGCTGCGGCTGGCACGCCTTCACCGAGATCCGAGACGACGGAGGTCTGTTCCATCGTGGTCGAGACGTAGCCGGCCTCCGGCTTGACCTCCGACGAGAGCGGATACTCGGTCGGCTTCACCTGATTCAGCTCGCGTTCGCAGAGCCGAGACCACTCGTTGTACCAGGACTGCTCCGTCGCGGCCTTGAGGCACTTCTCGAAGCCGTCGACCGCCTTGGTCTCGATCGGCTCAGCCTTGTCCTCCAGCTGATCGCAGTAGATCTCCTTGGGACGATTGCCCCACTGGTCCTGCTCCTTGAGGTCCTTGGGGATCTCCGCGGTGTAGAGCTGACCGGCGAAGTCCATATAGATCTGGCCGACGCGGGCCGCCGAGGCGATGGTCCACTGGGCCTGCTTCATTCCGAAGGTATCCAGGTACAGCGTGCGCGCCTTGTCGAGCGCCTTCGACTTCTCGTCGAGATAGCTGGTGAACTTTTTCACCGACTCGCCGAACTTCTTCTTCTTGTTCTCCGACTGCTTCTTGGTGTCGAACTGCGTCGGCTGCTGGAAGTCGAGACCCTCGGGGAACTTGATGCGCAGGAAGTTCTCGTACTGGACCTCGGCGATGTAGAAGGCCGAACCGGCCACGGCGTAGGCCGCCAGCCCCGCGCGGGCCTCGACGTCCTTGCCCGTGATCTTGGAGGCGGCTGCCCCCTTGTTCCAGATCTTGAGCACGGCCACGAAGTGCTCCTGCCCCTTGGCCGCCTGCGGCTTGTTGCGGTCGTAAAGGACGATCTTGGATTTGGTGGGCGGGCCACACTGCGTCCGCGACTTCTCGTGAATCTTGGCCCCCTTCTTCAGCTTCTTGTTGAGGTCGGCCAAGACCTTCTGCCGCCCGGTGGCCGCGACGCGCTTCATTTCGAGGCAAGCGCCGTCCTCGGAGGCCTTGGGGCAGGACGCCTTCCAGGCCATCTCGCCGAGGCGGAAGTGCGCCAGCACCTGGCGGTCGGGTCCACCCTGGGTTCCCCACTTCTTCAGATAGGCCTCGAGGTGTTTGGCGAGCTCGTCGTACTTCTTGTCCCTCTCGTAGACGTCGCCCATCTGGAAGAACACGCCCGCCGCGTCCTGCGGCTTGCGCGCGCCGTAGAACTTCACGAACGAGTCCATGTCGGCGATCGCCTTGTCGCTCTCGCCGAGACCGATGCGGAAGGTGGTCGCGTTGCCGAGCGCGTCGGTCGCCTTCTTCTCGCCCGGGAACTTGCTGGCGAAGTCCTCGTAGTTCTCGGCGGCCTTGCTGTAGTAGGCGAGCTGGTGGTAACCGGCCGCGACGCGGAAGAGGGCCTTCTGCGCCAGGGGATCCTTCGGGTGATCCTTGATGAGTTGCACGCGCGCCTTGAGAGCCTGGCCCACCAGGTGCGCGTTCTGGAAGCACTGCCCCGCGTTCCAGAGCCGCTCGGCATGCTTCGGGTGATCTGGCAGCGCCTCCGCCGAGGCGAGCATCGAGCGCCCGCACTCCTTGAAGTTCTTCTCCTTCTCGTACTCGTGGCCTTCCATGTCGTAGGTGTCGCTCTTGAGCGAGATCATCTGCTTGCCGAACTCCGGGTCCTTCATGAGCTCCGGCATCTCGAGGAACCTGTCGACCAGCGCGACGACCTCTTTGGTCTTGCCCTGCGCGTTGAGGCAGTCGAGCCACAAGTTCGCCGAGTAGATGGCGAGCTCGTGCTTCGGGTGCTTCTGGACGATGTCGCCGAACAGCGGGGCCGCATCGGCGAAGTGGTTGTACTCGTAGAAGATGCGCGCCTTGCGGTACTTGATGGTCACCAGCTCGGGCGCGTCGGGCACGTACTTGATGTAGGTGTCGAAGGCCCCGATCATCTTCTTCTGGTACTCGGGGATCTCCAGCGCCTCGAGCTTCTTCTTCCCCTCGCGCTCCTTGAGCTTGTTCTGGTCGGCCTTGACCTGATCTTCGTGCTCGTGGTCGTCGACGTTGAGCGCGTTCTTCCAGGCCAGGACGGCCGCGTAGGCCGCGTCCTTGACGTACTTGCCCTGCGGATTCATCTCCACCACCTTGGTGTACTGATCCGCGGCGTCCTTCCAGTTCTCCAGCGTCCAGAGCAGCTCGCCGTAATAGAACGCCATCTCGTAGGCGTCCTTGTCCTTCGGGAAGTGATCGAGGAAGACCTTGTAGACGTACTTGTCGAGCGCGTAGGTGTCGCTGTTCTTGGTCTTCTGCGCTTCCTTGTGCCAGATGAGCGCCAGCTCCTTGGCCGTATCGTGGAAGGTGTTGCGGCACTCCTCGAGCTGGTCCTTCTTGACCGCCTTCATCTCGGCCACGGTGTCGTAGACCTTGCCGAGCCGCTCGATCTCCTGGACCTGATCGCGCTTGGTGCCGGCCGAGAGCGTGTTGCGCACGATCTTGTTCTGCCACTCGCAGATGCGTGGTGATTCCATGTTCATGGCAATCACCTTCTTGTAGACGCGGCTCGAGTCGGGGAACTGACCCTGCTCCCAGTAGAGCTCGGCCAGCGCCTCCATCATCTTCGGGGCGTAGTCGCCGCCGGTGCGCTGGAAGAACTCCCAGGCTTTCTCCGGGCCGCCGACGTGCGCGTAGGCCTTGACGATGTCCTTCTTCGCCTCCTTGATGAGCGCCTCTTTCTGCGCCTTGGAGACGTTGACCTTGCCCTCGGTCGACATGCGAACGACCTGCACGAAGGTCTCGAGCGCGGTCTTGTAGTCGCCCTGGTTGACGTAGCACCACCCCTTCTTGTAGACGGCGTAGGGGTAGACGCTGGACTTGGGGAACTGCTCGACCTTCTCGTAGAACTTGAGGGCGTTGTCCATCTCGCCCTTGTCGAAGTAGTACTCCGCGAACGACAGGTAGGCGTCCGGGATGTACTTCGAGTTCGGGTAGTCCTTGATGAGGCGGTGGAAAAACTCGCGCGCCTGATCCTCTTTCTTCACCGAGGTCAGCAGGAACGCCAGGCGGAAGAGCACCTCGTCCATGCGCTCGTACTTGCGGAACTTGGTCGCCGCGATGTAGGCCTTGACCGCCTCAAGCAGCCACTTCTGCTCTTCCTGCTCGTAGACGCGCTGCTGCGACTGCAGCTGCCCGCGCTGATTCGGCGGCATCTCGTAGATCTTCTGATCGAGCGCGCGCGCCTTGGCGAAGTTGTAGTGCTGCTTCTCGGCGTAGAGCTCACCGAGGCGGAACATGAAGTCTGGCTTCTGGGGATCGTCGTCGCCGGTCACCTGGATGAGGCGCCGCATCTTGCCGATCTGCGCATCGACCAGCTTGATGATCCCTTCCTGTTTCTGGGTCACGAACTGGTCGACGGTCAGGACCGGCCCGGTCTCCTTCTTCTGCACCGGGGGCGCGTCCGGCTTGGTCAGGTTGGTCTGCTTCGCCGAGACCTCCGTCTCCTGCTTCGTGTAGCGACCCTTGCCGCTGTTGGCGGGGTCACCCGCCGCCCGCGCCGCGACCGGCGCCAGCATCGCGACAACCAGAGCCAAAATTCCCCTCGAAAACCGGAGCTCGCTGATCATGATTTCTCCACTATTCGTGACTGCATCCGAACGTTGAGAAGCTCGTCGAAGCTAAGTCAGCCCTCATTTTTTCGCGTTCTTGCGCTTCCGACGTTCCGACCTACGGGACGTCGCCGCCCGCGGGCGCCGGCGCGCCACCCCCGGTGTCGGCCCCGCCGCCACCCTCGGCCCCGCCAGCGGCCGGCGCGGGCGCCGCCTCGCCGGTCGACGGCGCACCCTCGGGTGCGGCGCCGCCACACTTGTTCACGATCTTGACCCGGTAGTAGCCGAGCTCGTCGCGCCAGTACTCGCCATTGAACGGCCACATCTCGTGCTCGTCGTCGGCGCGGATCTCCGACCCGTGCCTGGCGCTGCGGCCCTGAATGACCTGCTGCTCCTGCTTGACCTCTTCCTCGAGCTCGCCCTTCTGGCCGGCCAGAATCTCGTACTCGATCTTGATGACACGCTTGATGAGCTGCGCCAGCTCCTCGGTGAGGCGCTTGATGCGGCGACGTGCCAGATCGCCCGCCTCGTTGACCGCCAGCGAACGCTGCAGCGTCAGGTCGGCAAAGACGTTCTGCGCGATGTTGGTCGACTTCCAGGAGGCGTCAGACTTGTCGTAGAGCTTGAGCTCGTGGTCCAGCTCGGCGACGTAGTCGAACCGGCGGTTGATGCTCTGGTCGCCGAGGACGCCGCGCGCCGCGCGCTCCACCTGCTCCGGCAGCCCCGAGGTCTGCTTGCGAATCTTGACCGCGACCTCGAAGAGCTCCCCGTTGTCGGTGGTGCCGGTGATCAGCTTCTTGAGCTCCTGGAAAACCTGGGGGTAGATGGCGTTGAAGTCGCCGATGGCCTCTTCCGCCCGGTCGTAGAGGCAGTTGTAGAAGTAGATCGTCGCCTTGACCGTCATCCCTTCGGCCACAGACTCGGGCTTGATGTACTCGTCGAAGAACGGCGCCTGGATGGTGTGGATGTTGCCGAGCGCCTTGGAGTAGCCCTTGTCCTTGAGCATGAAGTTCGCCCACGACGACTCGAAGAGGCTGTTGGCCCAGTCGAACGCGTCCTGCGAAACCTTGTCGAAGTACTTCACCGCCAGGTCGTACTGACCGGTCGAATAGAAGGTCCTGGCCAGCGACAGGTTGGCGATGTCCTGGTAGACGACGATTCGTGGATCTTCGCTCTGCGCCGAGGTCCGGAGGACCTCCTTGAAGGCCTCCACGGCCGGCTTGGCCTGGTACTCGCGCACGTGCGTCGCGCCCTCGAACAGCTTCGCCTCGACGTAGAAGTCGCTGGTGGCCGGGACCGACTGGAAGAGCTCGACCGCCTCCTTGAAGTTCCCCTTCTGGTAGTAGAACTTGCCGAGGAGGAAGTAGAGCTCGTCGCGCACCTTCTCTAGCGCCGGCTGGTCGAGCTCGGCGCGGTTGTACTTTCCGATCTTCTCGAGGATGCCGGTCGAGTCCGGGAGCTGCCGGGACAGCGACGCCAGCCACTTGAGGGTGGCGTTGTAGTAGGCGTGCGACGGGCCCTTCTGCACGATGCGATCGAAGTACGAAAGCGACGCCGAGTAATACTTCATGTTGTAGAGGGCCTTGCCCATCCAGAACTCGGCCTTCTGCTTGTTGACCTCCGCGTCGCCCGACTCCCCTTCGACCACTTTGCTGAGCTCGATCGATGCCGAGTAGAAGTCCTCACCGTCGTAGAGCTTGAACGCCCGCTCGAGAACCTTCGACGGTTGGTCGCCCGCTGGCGCCTCCTCCGGCTGGAAGTCTCCCTCGGCGGCGGCCGCCTTCTTCTTTTTTGCTGAGGCGACCGAACCGGTCAGGAGCAACGAACCCGTCAACAAAATACCGATTACGCGCTTGCCGCTCATGAGGAGACCTCGCTGGTTGTGCTCGAAAGCACGGAGCTGAAGGATGGGGGCCAAGGTTTTACGACGGACGGACTTCTACGGGAAGGGGTCACGAGTCGCGACTACATCACCCTGCAAGACTCCACACGGACGTGTGCCGACGTGGAAAAGCACACCCAAAACCGGGCCATCCTACGAAAGCCACTTCCAGGGTGTCAAGGGAATCCGTGACCAAAATCGACGGATAGCCCCGGAAAATCCGATGATTGCGCTTTTGTGGTCGCTCCGGCGGCGGCCCGCTGACTAGATAACTGTGCAGGCCCAGTCCAGGCTTGACAGGGCAGGTCATGTAGGTAACATGGCGCGGCCTTTCGGGGCCCTCAAGCGGCGAGAGCGTCCGAACGAGGCGCCGAGGCTCACGCGACACCCAAACGGACGCAAGGAGTCCCCCCATGAGGTTCCCTTCTCGACTCAATTCCCGCGCTGGCCAGTTCGCGCGTGGTTTCGCACTGGTGGCATTTGGGGTGGTGGTTCTCGCGGCGGGTGGTTGCGACGACAAGCACATCGGGCGGCCCTGTCAGATCGGCGTGCCGCCGCCGGACGCCGGAAGCTCGGGTGGCGCCTTCGCGACGATCACCTCGCCGGCGCTCGAGTGCCCGAGCCGGATCTGCCTGCTCGCGAACGACGTCAACGGCGACGCCACGATGTACAAGGAGGGTGCCTCCTGCACGGCTCCCTGCTCTACGGACGACGACTGCTCCGGCGCGGAGACCGGGGACAAGAACGACAGGACCGACTTCCACTGCAAGTCCAACTTCCTGTGCACCTGGCCGACGACGGTCGGCCCGTTCGCCTGCCAGAAGCTGTGCGTCTGTCACGACTTCTTGCTCGTTCCTCAGGGCGGCATTCCGGTACCGGCAGCCTGCATGCCCTAGGCTTCTGAACCGAGAGGGGTCGGGGTCCGGCTCAATCCCCGACCTGGAAGGCGTCGGGGATGTGGATCAGATCCGGCGGACGGTCGTCGTCCCAGAAAGTCACGGCGACGACGTCGAAGCGGTAGGCCGCCGCTGCCGGGGTCTCTTCGGCCAGATAGAGGCGGGCGACGCGGATGACCCGGGCGCGCTTCTGCGGGGTGATGGCTTCGAGCGGGTGGCCCTGCTCTTCGCCGGTGCGGGAGCGAACCTCGACGAAGACACAGGTGCCTCGGTCGTCGGCGACGATATCCAGCTCGCCGGCCTCCGGGCCATGGCGGCGCCAGTTGCGTGCGACGATCCGAAATCCAGCCGCTTCCAGGAACGCGGCCGCCAGGCTCTCGGCGCGACGCCCCTTGCCCGGGCGCGCGGCGAGACCTTCTCGCACGGCGCGACCCGCGGCTCAGGAGACGACGGGCGGCGTAGCAGGCTCAGCTGCGGCCGGAGCGGCGACCGCCGGAGCGGCGACCGCCGGAGCCGCGTCCTTCTCCTCGACCGGACCGCGTTCGGCTTTGATGCGAGCCGCCTTGCCCTGGAGCGCGCGGAGGTAGTTCAGCCGCGCCCGACGGACCTGGCCCTTCGAGACGACTTCGATCTTCTCGATTCGGGAGGTGTGCAGCGGGAAGATGCGCTCGACGCCTACGCCGTAGGATATCTTGCGCACCGTGAACGACGCGCGCGTGCCACCGCGGTGCTGGCCGATCACCACACCCTCGAAGATCTGAACCCGTTCCTTGTCGCCCTCTTTGATGAGCGTGTGAACGCGGACGCTGTCACCGGAACGGAGGTCCGGTAGATTCGGACGCCGGTAACTGGTTTCGATCTCTCTTAGAAGCGGATTCTGGCTCATGGGAAAGCAGGTATACCTAGACGGAGGGGCCCCGCGAGTCAAGTGGAGTCGCTGAGAAGCCGCCGCTCTTCGTCGGTGAGCGGGTGTGTGGCGATCAGATCCGGGCGGCGGGCCTGGGTCAAACGCGCGGCCTCTGCACGGCGCCAGCGGGCGATCGCCTGGTGGTCCCCCGAGAGCAGCACGGCCGGAACGGACTGTCCGTTCCAGTCCGCCGGACGCGTCCACTGGGGATATTCGAGACGGCCGGCGGAAAACGATTCGTCGCTCGCCGACAGGCCGCAACCCAGGACCCCCGGCACCAACCGAGCGACGGCCTCGATGACCGCGGCGGCGGCCACCTCCCCCCCGGCCAGCACGAAATCGCCGATCCGGAGCTCCTGGTCCACCAGCCCCGCGACCCGCTCGTCCGTTCCTTCGTAGCGGCCACAGACCAGCGTCACCCGGGTGTGCGTCGCGAGCGCCCGGGCAGCGGCCTGATCGAAGAGCCCTCCGCGCGGCGTGAGCAGGATGCGGTGCGAGGGACCGCGCGCCTCGGTGACCGCGGCCAGGGCCGCCGCGATCGGCTCGACGCTCAGGATCATGCCAGGCCCGCCGCCGTAAGGGG
>JADGRB010000203.1 GCA_017881315.1 Pseudomonadota bacterium | reverse complement strand
AGCGGCAGCTTGAACCCCTGCCGCTCCATCTCGCGGGCCACGTGCGCCATCTCGTCCAGCGACGGCGTGATGAGGCCGGAGAGGCCGATCAGATCGGCCTTTTCGGTCCTGGCGCGCTCGAGGATCTTCTCGCAGGGCACCATCACGCCCATGTCGATGACCTGGTAGTTGTTGCAGGCCAGCACCACGCCCACGATGTTCTTGCCGATGTCGTGCACGTCGCCCTTCACCGTGGCCAGCACGATCTTCCCCTGTGTCTTCACCTCGCGCCCGGCGGCGGCGTGGGCCGCCTTCTCCGCCTCCATGAACGGGGTCAGGTGAGCGACGGCCTTCTTCATCACGCGCGCCGACTTGACCACCTGCGGAAGAAACATCTTCCCCGCCCCAAAAAGGTCGCCGACCACGCCCATGCCGTCCATCAGCGGACCCTCGATCACCGCCAGCGGCCGGCCCAATTTGAGACGGGCCTCCTCGGTATCCGCGTCGATGTAGGTCTCGATCCCCTTGACCAGCGCGTGCGACAGCCGCGCCTCGACGCTCTCCTTGCGCCAGGCCTCGTCCTTCTCCTTCTTCTCGGCGGTGTTGCCGCCGCCTGCGCCGGCGCTTTCGGCCTTGAGGCGCTCGCCATAGTCGACGAGCCGCTCGGTGGCGTCCGGCCGCCGATTGAGCAGCACGTCCTCGACCAGCTCGCGCAGCTCGGGCGCGATCTCCTCGTAGACCTCCAGCATGCCGGCGTTGACGATCCCCATGTCCATGCCGGCCGCGATGGCGTGGTACAGGAACGCCGAGTGCATCGCCTCGCGGACCCGGTTGTTGCCGCGAAAGCTGAAGGAGATGTTGGACACGCCGCCGCTCACCTTGGCGTGCGGCAGGTTGGCTTTGATCCAGCGGGTCGCGTTGATGAAATCGAGCGCGTAGTTGTTGTGCTCCTCCATCCCGGTCGCGACGGTGAGGATGTTCGGGTCGAAGATGATGTCCTCGGGCGGAAAGCCAACTTCGTCGACCAGGATCCGGTAGGCGCGCTCGCAGATCCGGATCTTGTCCTCGTAGGTGGCCGCCTGCCCCGCCTCGTCGAAGGCCATCACGACCACGGCGGCGCCGTACTTGAGCACCGTGCGGGCGTTCTGCCGGAACTTGTCCTCCCCCTCCTTCATCGAGATCGAGTTGACGATTCCCTTGCCCTGCAGGCATTTGATGCCCGCCTCGATGACCTCCCACTTGGAGGAGTCCACCATGAAGGGAACCTTGGCGACCTCGGGCTCGCTGCCGAGGAGCGAGAGGAACCGCGACATCGCCGCGACGCCGTCGATCATCCCCTCGTCCATGCAGATGTCGATGATGTTGGCGCCGCTTTCCACCTGCTGGCGGGCGACGCTCACCGCCTCCTCGAACTTGCCCTCCTTGATCAGCTTGGCGAACTTGGGCGAGCCGGCCACGTTGGTGCGCTCGCCGATCATGATGTAGACGCCCGGCTGCTGCGTGAACGGCTGCGAGCCCGACAGGCGCAAAGGTCGCACCGCGACCGGCTCGCTCACGACCGAACGGCCTCGCCGAGCGCGCGCGGGGGCTTGGCGGCCAGCGCGCGCGCGATCGCGGCGATGTGCTCGGGCGTGTTGCCGCAGCAGCCGCCCGCGATGTTGACGAGGCCGCCGTCCGCGAACTGGGATAAGTAGCGCGCCATGTCGCCGGGCTCCAGATCGAAGCCGGTGGGCGACAGCGGGTTGGGCAGCCCGGCGTTCGGATAGCAGGAGACGGCGGCTTCGGACTTCTCCGCCAGCTCCGACAGGAACGGATACATGAGATCCGGCCCCAGCGAGCAGTTGAGCCCGATCGACAGGGGTTTGACGTGCTTCACCGCGGTCCAGAGCGCTTCCACCGTCTGCGCCGAGATCATGGTCTCGCCGCCCCGCCCGACCGCCGCCGAGATCATCACCGGCAGCTGCACCTTGTCCTCGTCGAACACCTCCTGGATCGCCACCAGGGCGGCCTTGGCGTTCAGCGAGTCGAAGATCGTCTCGACCAGCAGCAGGTCGCTGCCGCCGGCGATGAGCGCCCGCACCTGCCGCAGGTAGGCCGCCTTGACCTGATCGAACGTCACCACCCGGAACCCGGGGTCCTCCGCGTCGGGCGAGTTCGACAGCGAGACGGTGAGCGGCCCGATGGCGCCCGCCACGAAGCGGGGCCGTCCGTCGGCGTTGGCGACGCGATCGGCCCACTGCCGACACTGCCGCGCGGACTCTTCGTTGATCTCCCAGGCCAGGTCATCGAGAAAGGGGTCCTCGATGATCTTTTGATAGAAGGCCGGATCCTTCCGGCCGCCGTGCTCGCGCGGATCGTCGACGAAGAACTCGCTCTGCGAGATGCTGGTAGCGCCGAAGGTGTTGGTCTCGATGATGTCGGCGCCCGCCTCCAGAAAGCGCCGGTGGATGTCGCAGATCATCTCCGGCTGCGTGAGCGAGAAGATGTCGCCATTGTTGAGCAGATCCTTCTTTGCGTCCTTGAACCGCTGGCCGCGGATGTCGGCCTCCTTCATGCCGTAGGTGCGGATGGTGGTCCCCATCGCGCCGTCGATGATGGCGATGCGGGTCTGCAGCAGCTTCTCCAGTGGATGCATCACGCCTGCTTGGTCTTGCCGGTCTTGTCGGCCTTGTCGGCGATCGCCAGCACCACCTGCAGGTGCGGCTTCTTGATCTCCCGGCAGGCGATCTCCGAGCTGACCACCGACAACCCGGCCCGCGAGAGCAGGGCGCGCACGGCGCGCGGCGAGAAGCCGGGGTGACGCTCGCCGTAGCGGGCGGTCACTTCCGACTGCCGGTGCTCGTCGAGACACAGGAGGACCAACCGCCCGCCGGGCCGCAGCACGCGGGCGCACTCGGCCACGGCCCGCGCCGGCCGCTCGGCATAGGTGAGGGTGTGGAACATCAGCACGGCGTCGAACGACGACGCCTCGAACGGCAGGTCGTGGAGGTCCGCCACCTGGGTGCGAACGTGGCTGTATCGCTGGAGCCGTTCGCGCGCCGCTTCGATCATGCGCGGGTTGGTGTCGATGCAGGTGAGCGAGCGGCAAAACGGGGCCAGCGAGCTGGCCGCCGCCCCGTCGCCCGATCCGGCGTCGAGCACGTCCCCCAGCTTGAGCAAGCCGGAGAGGCCAACCGCCAGCGAATGCCAGGTGCGCCCCGGCGAGTAGTCCCGCTCGATCTCGCTCACCGCCGACTCCGGCAGCCCCCCGCGCCTCTCGGCGTCGAGCTCGGCCAGCCGCTTCTGGTCACCCTCCAGCGTCGGGTCCGCGGCGTTGGCCGCCTCGTCCAGGATCACCCGCGCCGAGCTGGGGAGGCTGTCGGTGGCCAGCGCGTAGAAAGACTGCGCCCCCTGGCGGCGATCCCGGACGAACCCCGCCTCGCGCAGCCGCCCCAGGTGGGTCGAGACGCGCGACTGCGCCACGCCGGTCACCCGCACGAGATCGGTCACGCAGAGCTCGCGCCCGCGCAGCAGCGCGCAGAGGCGAATCCGGTTCTCGTCCCCCAGCAGGTTCAGCGTATCGACGTGTTGCGCGAGGTTCATATCCCTGTATCTCGATGTGGAGATATTAGCGGACCGGGCCGCCCCCGTCAAGGCATCCGGCCGCGAGGGTCGGCTACCGGCGCCGGGGGGGGCGGACCGAAGCGGCGATCTTCTGTTGCTGCTTCTGATAGCCGGCCCAGCGCTCGGCCGCCAGATCCCCGCCCGCGAGCGCCGCGTGGATCGCGCATCCCGGCTCGCTCGCGTGCCCGCAGTCGCTGAACCGGCAGCCGGCGGCGATGGCGATGACATCCTCGAAGCCGACCAGGCTCTCCGCCTCCCACAGGCCAAGCTCGCGCATTCCCGGCGTGTCGATCAGCAGCGCCCCGCTCTCCATCAGGACCAGCTCGCGGTGGGTGGTGGTGTGGCGGCCGCGTGCGTCGCTCTCGCGGACCTCGCCGGTCCGCAACGCCGCGCGCCCGACCAGCGCGTTGACCAGCGTCGACTTCCCGACGCCCGACATGCCGACCAGGCCCAGGGTCTTGCCGGGCGGCAGCCAGGGCCGGAGGCCCTCGAGCCCCAGACCACGCTTCGCGCTGGTGAGCACCACGGGTACGCCCGGAAAGTGGCGGCCCAGCTCTAGGGTGGTGGCCGCCGGATCGACGCTCAGATCGCTCTTGTTCACGATCAACACCGCCTGCGCGCGGCTCTGCTCGACGGCCGTCAGGTAGCGCTGCAAGCGCGGTTCATTGATGAGGCGGACGTTGCGGGCGCCCTTCCCTTCTCCGAAGGCGCTCACGATCCCGACCACGTCGACGTTGGCGGCGATCACCTGCGCGACCCCGCGGCCGCCTGACGCCTGCCGCATCAGGGAAGTGCGGCGGGGGAGGAGATGCTCGACCAGGAGCGTGTCGCCGGACTCGGAATAGCTCCCCGCCACCCAATCGCCGACCTGCGGACGATCGATCGCCTCTTGCCAGCGGTCACCGCGATTGCCGCCGGCCAGGACCGCCTTGCAGATGCCCCGGCTCGACCAGGCGATGTAGCTCTCACCGTGGGCGATCGCGATTCGCGCCGGCGTGAGCTGCCCCTCCAGCGCCGCCAGCCGCGACTGGAAATGCGCGTCGTACCCGATGGCCTCGAGCGTCGGGGGAGAATCGCTCACGTCGATCTCGGCAGCAGCGTCCAGGAGCTCACCGAACCTTGCGTAGCACATGCGCCGGCTGGCGGGCAGGTCGACCAAGGAATAAGATTTTCAGTGAATGGGGCCGAGCTCGGAAAGATTCGCGCAGGCCCTGATTGTTTTGATCCTGGGATTGGCAGCCTGCGGGAGCACTTCCCGCCGACCCGTGCCGGGCGGCCGGTGGATCGCCGTGGACGCCATCAACAGTGTGTCCGTCGGCACCGACGCCGGTCGGCCAGACCTGCGTCCCGCCGATGGCCCGATCGATACTCGCCCCCGGGCCGACGTCGGTGCGGATTCGAGCGTCGACGCCGGACGACGCGACGGCGACGCCGATCGGCGCGACGCCACCCCAGACGGCGCTCCGAACGTCTGCACCGGCGATTCGGATTGCGGGGACCTGCACCTCTGCAGCGGCGGGCAGTGCATCCCCTGCCACACGACCTGCCTCATCAATGCCGACTGCGTCGTCGGTGCCGTCTGCTTCCACCGGAACTCCTGCACGTACTGCGACCCGCCCGACGCCGGCGACAACGTCATGGCGACTCCGAGAGTGAGAAGCGGACCGGTACGACGACCCGACTGAACATCGGTACGCCACCGGCGCGTGCCGGTTCGAAGGTCCAGCGACGGACGGCGTCGAGAGCCGCCCGATCGAGCAGCGGATAGCCGCTGCTGCGGTTGAGCGAGATGGAGGACGGTTTCCCGTCCGCGTCCACCGCCACGTCGAGCAAGACGATCCCCTCTTCGCGTCGCCGCCGGCTGGGGATCGGATACTCCGGGATCGGATTCGTCCGGTAGCGCGGCATGGCCGTAGGCACCGTTTCCCGGCCTTCGATGGGACGCAACGATGCAAGGCCCGCCGACGACGGGGCTGAGACCGAGGGACTGACGACGTCGCTCGCCGGCCCAACCAACCCGGCCATCGCCGAAGGGTTGTCCAGAGTGGCGAGCCGTCGCTGCGGCCGGACGATGCGCGCCGGTGGAGAGGCCAGCGCTGGCTTGCTGTCGGGTGCCCTCGCGGCGGCTGGCGCTGCCTCGGCGATAGGATCGGGCCTGGCCGCGACGACCTCGACGTCGACCGTTTCGGGCGCGCGAGGATCCCCCGACGGACCCGATAGCACCGCGGCCATGACCCCGAACAGCACGCCATGACAGAGCGTGGCGACCAGGACGCTGAGGGTAAGCCGCATCGTTCAGCTCTCGCTACGCATCAGAAATGCACCGTCACGCTTCCTCGAATCTGAAACGGCTCGGCCGGATGGACATGGACGTCGTTGATGCCCGCGGGCTCCCCCGCCAGGCGCGATGGATAATAGTAGGCGATGTCGTCGGCCTTGGAATCGAACAGGTTCAACGCCTCGGCGCTGACCTCGTATCGCCTCCAGCGGTAGCCGACCAGGGTGTTGACGATGGTCGACGCCGGCTGGCGCACGCTGTCGTCTTCGATGAGCGGCTGCGAGCCGAAGGTCCGGAGCCGCACCCCACCGAAGATCCCCATCGGGGTCTCGACCACCGCCGCCGCCGAAACGACCACCGGAATCGAATTGGCGATGTAGCTGCCGTCGAGATACCGGGCCTGGGTGAGCGCGAGGTCGGCGCTCAGCATCAACCAGGAGGTCGGCTTGTAGAAGCTAGCCCACTCGACGCCGTATTTGCGGCTGGCGCCGTTGGCCTCGGTGTCGCCGGAATCGCCGGCGAACGTCAGCTCCGAATCCGACCGCAGAAACCAGAGCGAGAGCGTGCTCACCAGGCCCGGGAGAATCGAGCTGCGCATCCCGATCTCGGCGCCCTTGGTGCGCACCAACAACGGTACCCTCGCCTGCGGCGCCAAGGTCACAGGATCGACCGTGATGGTGACGCCGCGCGCGTCGTTGCTGTGAAAGCCCGAACCGACATCCAGATAGAATTCCGTCTTCTTCCAGGGCCCGAAAACCAGCGTCGCCTTGGGGCTCACGATCCCGGCGGTGGAGCCTCCCGAGTTCGCGGGGGTGTCGCTGCTGACGTCGATCGCGAAGATGTCCCCGCGCAGACCCAGCTCGCTCTTGAGCCAAGGCATCCATTGCACCTGGTTGTTGGCGTAGACGCCGGTGTTGAATTCTTCCACCCGGTCGTCGCTCAAGACCTGCAGGATCTGCCGAGCGACCGTGTGGTTGAGCCCGACGTCGGGTATGTAATCGTTGCGCATCTGGACGCCAATCGTGTTTTCGACCGCCTTGCCGCCCCAAACCCGCTGCCAGGTGCGCCGGAGCTCGCCCCCGCTGACGAAGCGCCGATCGACCTGCTCGAACTGATCGCCGTTCACCTGATCGTCGAGGAAGTAGGTGAAGTTCGAGAACAGGTTCAGGCGGTAGTAGAAACCGTAGAGCAGCAGCTTGGTGACGGAGCCGTCGTCGCGGCGGGTCCAGTCGAACGACAGGGCGGCGCGGCCGGTTCGACCCCCGTCGGTCGGATCGAGGGAGCCGAACCGCGAGATCAGGTTGGCGGCGACGGCGCGCTCGGCGACCTGATCAGTCGATTGCCACTGCGGCGCCCAGTAGAAGGTCCCCGTCAGGTTGACCTCGTCGCGCGCGCGGTCCCAGTGGTAGCGCAGAAGGCCGTTCCAGCGGTTCGAATGCTCGGGCAGATCCCAGGGGCCGTTGGTGTGGTTGTACTCGAGCGCGTAGAGCAGCGTGCCCGGGCCGAGCTGGGGCGAGTCCGCCAGCAGCGCCCGCGCGTATCCGAACATGCCACCCTGCACGTTGGCGATCCCCTCGGGAAGCCTGGTCACCAGGTGGAGATCCGCCGCCCCCGAGCCCGAGAAGTCCCCCACCTCCGGGTAGAACGGGCCCTTCTTGAAGTCGATCGAGCTGACCAGCTCGGGAATCAGGAAGTTGAGGTCCGAATATCCCTGGCCGTGCGCGTGGCTGGGGAGATTCACCGGCACACCGTCGATCGAGAACGCGAAGTCGGTGCCGTGATCGAGGTTGAAGCCGCGCAGGAAGTATTGATTCGCCTTCCCGCCGCCCGAGTGCTGGGTGACCACCATCCCGGGAACCGCCTCCAGGAGCTCGCCGCGGCGGAGCAGCGGAAGATCTTCGAGATCGGCCCCACCGACCGCCCCCTGCGAAGCGCTGATGGCCGCGCCCAGCAGATCCTCGGCGCGTCCGTGCACCACGACCTCCGGCATCTGGGTGGGAGCCGGGGCTGCTGGCTCCTGCCCTCGCGCCGCGTTTTCCAGGGCGAGAACGCCCAGCATCAACGAAGCGGTCGTCAATCTGCGTAGCGTGGAGCGTCTGTCCCTGAGGTCGGCCATGCGCGGGCCTCGCCGTAGCACGAATCTTCAAAAAGGTAGCCTCTCATAGCACGGTGTTTCAGAAAGGTGCTACAGCGATTCCGGCCGCGCGGTCTCATCCACGTTACAACTTGGTGCGCACCGGTCACAGAAACCGTCCGCTCCACCGGAGCGGCGACGCCGGCCTTACTTGCCCGGGGCTTTGGCGCGACGGCGGGCGGCCTTGGCAGGCCGATGGTCGTCGTGGGCGTGGTCGCCGTGGTGGGCGGGGTGGCTGTGGTCGTCGTGGTGATGGCGCGCCCGCGCCGGCGCGGCGACCCCCGGAATGATCTCGATTCCCCCGTGCTTCACGCCCCGCATCGCCAGCATGCGGTCCGCGATCAGCTTGAGGCGGTCGGACTTGCCGTGCATGACCACCACCTCCAGGCAGAGGTCGTGGCTCAGATGTATGTGCAGGGCGGCCCGCACATCGTCCCCCAGCTGATGCTGCAGCTCGGTCAGCTTCTCGCTCAGATCGCGGACGTGGTGATCGTAGACCAGCGTCAGCGCGGCCACGCCCTCGACGCCCGCGGGAACGCGCGACCTCGCGATCTCCGCCCGCGCCAGGTCCCGCAGCAGCTCGGAGCGGGTGCAGCCACGCCTCCGCGCCAGACCGTCTAGATCGCGCAAGAGCGCGCCCTCGATGGCGACGCCGAATCGAACGAGCGGGTCCTTCATCCATCGCACGCTACCGCGCGTCGCGTTTGCGCGGAAGCCCGGCGGCGCCGACGCGGGACCCGCGCGAATAGTGAGGCAAACCTACACACGCGACTCAGACCCACGACCGTTTCGCCACAGGCGGCCGCGACTCCAGCTGCGCACTTCGACGGTGGGCAGCGACGTTTCCGAGCCATCGCGCGAAGGGCGCGCACGGACATCGCTGGCACAGGCGATGCTTGCCAAGAACGAGCCCGACATCCCGTCGGGTCAACTTCACAGGAGAAATTCATGAAGAACCTCACCCGCATCATGTTCCTCGCGCTCGCCGTTCTGCTCCCGACCTC
>JADGRB010000466.1 GCA_017881315.1 Pseudomonadota bacterium | reverse complement strand
TCTTCTCGACCACCTTCGCCACGAACAGGGGCTGTCGCAAAGCGACCGGCGCTTTCCGCGCAAGGGGACCTGCCTCGCCATCTATTCCAGCGTCGTGAACACGCAGGTCGATCTGCGCGCCTGTCTGGAGACGCGCTTCCCCTGGTGCCTCGAATGGGAAGAGCCGCTCCGCGGCCTCTACGCCGCCTTCGTCGCGGCCAAGGCCACGCGCGCCGTGCTCGACTACGACGATCTCCTTCTCTACTGGTTCCACCTGATGACCGAGCCGTCGCTGGCCCGGCGGGTCGGCGCGCTCTTCGACCACGTGCTCGTCGACGAGTACCAGGACACCAACACGCTGCAGGCCGAGATCCTGCGCCTCCTCAAGCCCGACGGGCGCGGCGTGACGGTGGTCGGCGACGACGCGCAATCCATCTACAGCTTCCGCGCGGCGCGCGTCGGCAACATCCTCGGCTTCCCGGCCCAGTACGACCCGCCCGCGACGGTCGTCACCATCGAAGAGAACTACCGGTCGACGCAACCGATTCTGGAAGCGGCCAACGCCGTCATCGCGCTCTCCACCGAGCGCTACGAAAAGCGCCTCTTCGCGGCGCGCCCGGGCGGCGAGCGCCCGGCGCTGGCGACCGTCGCCGACGAGCTGGCGCAGGTCGAGTACGTCGTGACGCGGATCCTGGAGCGCCGCGAAGCCGGCGTCCCGCTGCGCCAGCAGGCGGTTTTATTTCGCACGTCCCACCACAGCGACGCGCTGGAGGTCGAGCTCGGCCGCCGCAACATCCCGTACGTGAAGTTCGGCGGCCTGCGATTTCTGGAGGCGGCGCACGTCAAGGACGCCGTGTCGTGCCTGCGCTGGGCCGAGAACCCGCGCGACAGCCTGGCGGCGTTCCGGGTGGCGCAGCTCCTGCCGGGGATGGGGCCGCGCATCGCCGACAATCTGCTGCGGCACGTGGCCGGCGCGCCGTTCCGGTTCGCGCTGCCGCCGGCGCTGGCCAGCTTCGAGCCGCCGGCCGCGTCGCGCGCCGACTGGCCGGCCTTCGCGGAGCTCTACGCGCGCCTGTGCGGCGACGCCGGACCGTGGGCCGCTCAAATGGGTCTGGTGCGGCGGTGGTACCAGCCGCACCTGGAACGGCTATACGACGACGCGCGGGTGCGCCTGGGGGATCTGGAACAGCTGGAGCAGCTCGCGGCCGCGTCCCCGTCGCGCGAGCGCTTCCTGTCGGACCTCACCCTCGACCCGCCGCAGGCGACCGGCGCCGAGGCGGGCCCGCCGCACCTGGATGAGGATTACCTGGTGCTGTCGACGATCCACTCGGCCAAGGGGCAGGAGTGGGACACGGTGTTCGTGCTCAACGCCGCGGACGGCTGCATCCCGTCTGACCTGGCGACCGGGCACCCGGCGGAGATCGAGGAGGAGCGGCGGTTGTTGTACGTCGCGATGACGCGGGCGAAGAATGCGCTGGCGCTGGTGCACCCGCTGCGGTTTTACGTGCGGGGGCAGAGTCGGTACGGGGATCGGCATGTGTTTACGCCGAGGACGCGGTTTGTGCCGGAGGGGGTGGTGGGGTTGTTTGAGCGGGTGGCGCCGGTTGCGACGACGTCGGGGAAGACGGGGGAAGCGGGCGGGGCGGTGAGGGTGGATGTGGCGGCGAGGTTGCGGGCGACCTGGGCGATGCCTCCGAGACAGGACATCGCTGAGACTACGAGCGAGTCAAGCTGCGCGCTGCCGCCCGATTAGCGTGTCCGCGGAGATCCCGAGCTTCGCGCGGATCCGTCTCAGATCCAGTTCTCGGCGACGAGGCCTTCGATGTCGCCGGCCAGGAGCGCGCCGTCATTCGTCACGAGCGTGGCGCCCTCTTCGATCGCGGTGGCCGCGATGTGCAGATCGATGTCGGCCTTGACGCGACCACGCGACCCAAGCTCCTGCTTGAGCGCACCGAATCGGGCAGCAGTGCCGATGGTGATGGGCAGCACCTCGATCGCTCGGATGACATCCTCTACCTTGCGTCGATTGGCTTCGGACCGCGATGACTTCGCGGCTCCATAGAAGAGCTCGGCGATCACCAGAACGCTCGTGACGACGCGTCCCCGCTTGCTCGCGTCGTCCAGTCGCTCCCGAACGCGGCCGCCCACATATTGCGCGTAGATGATCGTATTCGTGTCGAGTAGCCAGATCACGGCATCTCGGGCGCCGGCGCGCTCCCGCCCGCCTCACGCCCCTCGCGCAGGATCCGGTCGAGCTCCTCAAGAGCGATGCCTTCCCAGGGACCGATGCCGGCCAGCTGGGAGCCCACACCCAGAGAGGTCTCGTTCGACGGCAGGACCCGCAGCTCGACATCCAGGCCATCAACGCGTGCGTGCACCGGATGAGACGGATCGCGCTTGAGCTCGGCGACCGCCTCTTCCAGCGACGACGGAATGAGCTTCTCCGGCCTCGACATCGTGACACCAAGGGTAACATGGGACGCTCCCGACGGCCGTCGTGGCCGCTCTCGCGGACGAAGGCTGATCTGAGGCAGATCTACGTCCCCATTTCGGCGAAGATGAGCCGATGCATCTCAACGACCTTTTGCCTGAGGAGAGCCTGGCGCTCGTGGCATTGAGCCGGGCCGTCGCACGCGCCGATGGGGCGATAACCCCGCTGGAGGGGCAGGCGATCGCGATCATGGCCGCCGAGCTCGGCGAGGTGACGTACCGTAAGCTGTTCACCAAGGCCGCCGAGTCGTTTCCGGATCAAGCCGCCCTCAAGAAGTTTCTGGCGAGCATCGAGCGGCCCGAGGCCCGCTCCCTGATCTACGAGTCCATCCTCGCGCTGGCCGCCGCCGATTCGATCTCAGCGGAGGAAGAGCCGCTCATGGTCTGGCTCCAGGAGACGTGGGAAATCCAGTGATGCCCGGGCCCGCCAGGTGGGGTGGCACTTCGGGTGAGGGGCGTGACTGGTTGATCGGCGCATCGGGCGACGCGGTTCCCTGAGAGCGACGGTCTCTACCGGCCTTCGTCACCGGCCTTCGTCACCGGCCTTCGCCGACGAGGCCCAGGACATCTTCGTCCGAAAGATTCTGCGTGGCGTTCTCGAGCAACAGGGCGGCGAGTTGCATGGGATGGACGTCGCCTCCCTGTTTCCGGATCTTGGCGGCGAGCGCTTCCAGTCGCTCGAGCGTCTCCGGACGGAGCGGTAGCTGCCGCCGTTCCGTCCAACTCGGGTCCGTCCGCCGGCCTCCGTTCGGTGGAACCTTGAAGCGCGCCGAGACGTCGGCGGCGAGGTTCAAGGCTCCGAAGTACCCACCCCTGGCGGTCACCGGGCCCCGCCGCTCGCCGCCCAGCGCCTTCGCGATCTTGTCCATGTCGAGACGTGCCCTCATGAGCTACTCCTCGTCCAGGTTCCTGATGGCGACGTATTC
>JADGRB010000465.1 GCA_017881315.1 Pseudomonadota bacterium | reverse complement strand
CCAGTGACGCCACAAGCAACATGTCATTCAGGGTACGACCCCCGCAGCAAACTGGATCGATGGATTGACGCGTGGGACCGAGCGGCGGTCGACGGGCGGTCAGCGCCAGTTAGCGGCGGTCAGCGGGCGGTCAGCGGGCGGTCAGGGCGGTCAGCGGGTGGTCATCGATCTTCGTCGTCGTCGGCCGCGGCGTCTTCATCGTCGCCGCTGCGTTCGAGCGCGCGGTAGAGGGTGCGGCGGTCGATGCCCAGCTTCTCCGCGGCCTTCTTCTTGTTGCCGCCGCTCTCGCCGAGGACCAGCTGGATGTAGCGGCGCTCGAGCTCTCCCAGGGTGGGACGATCGGCGATGATACCGTCGTCGGGGGCCGGGCCGCCCCCGCTGCCCGCCGAGGGTGCCACGCGGCCGCTGACCTCGGGAGGCAGATCCGACGGAAGGATCACGCCCTTGGCGACCGCGACCGCGCGCTCGATCGCATTTTCCAGCTCGCGGACGTTGCCGGGCCAGTCGTACGCCGACAGCAGCTTGAGCGCCTCCGGCGAGAGGCCCGCCGTCTCCCGCCGCTCGCGGCGCGCCAGCTTGTTCAAGAAGTGTGCGACCAGGCTGGGGATGTCGTCCCGCCGCTCGCGCAGCGGGGGGAGGTGAACGGTGACCACGTTGATGCGGAAGTAGAGGTCTTCGCGGAAGCGGCCGGACTTGACCTCTTCCTCGAGGTTCTTGTTGGTGGCGCAGACCAGGCGCACGTCGACGCGGATCGATTCGCTGCCACCGACCGGGCGGACCTCGCCGTCCTGCAGCGTGCGCAGCAGCTGCGCCTGCATCTTGGGTCCCATGTCGCCGATCTCGTCGAGGAACAGCGTGCCGCCGCTGGCCGCCTCGAAGAGCCCCCGCTTGGTGGCGATGGCGCCGGTGAAGGCGCCGCGCGCGTGCCCGAACAGCTCGGACTCCAGCAACGATTCGGTGAGCGCCGTGCAGTTGACCGGCAGGAACGGGGCGGCCACCCGCGGCGAATGGGTGTGGATGGCGCGCGCGACCAGCTCCTTGCCGGTGCCGGATTCGCCCTCGACCAGCACCGTGGCGGTCGAGCCGGCCACGCGCGCGACCAGCTTGTAGACCTCGAGCATGACCGGGCTCTTGCCGACGATGTCCTGCAGGGCGGGCTTGCCCTCGCTGGGAGCGGCCTTCTGCTCGGCGACCAGGCGCCGGCGTTCCAGGGCGCGTCCGACGGTGAGCCGCAGCTCTTCGATGTTGAAGGGCTTGGAGACGTAGTCGTAGGCGCCGCGCTGGATCGCCTCCATCGCCCCCGAGACGTCGCCGAAGGCGGTGATGAGGATGACCGGCGTGCCGGGCGCCTTGGTCGTGAACGCCTCCAGCACGTCGAATCCGCCCGAGCGCTCCATGCGCACGTCGGAGACCACCAGGTCGTAGCGCCCCTCGCCGGCCTGGGCGCGTTCGATGGCCCCGGCGCCGTCGTCGACCGCCTCGACCTCGTAGCCTTCGCCGCGCAAGATCTCGCACAGCAGATCGCGGGCGACCCGATCGTCCTCGGCCACCAGCACGCGCGAGGCGCTCATGCGCGGCCCCCCGCCGTGCGCAGCCGGTGCTCCCCGGTGGCGCTCGCGGGCGCGGGCGAGACCGCGGGCGGGCCCTGGCTCGGGATGCGGACGAAGAACGTCGAGCCCTGACCGGGCGTGCTCTCGACCGAGATGGCGCCGCCCAGCGCGGCGGTCAGTTGCCGGCAGATCGCCAGGCCCAGGCCCGTGCCCTTGCCGCGCCCCTTGGTCGTGTAGAACGGCTCGAAGATCCGGCGCACGTCGTCGGGCGCGATGCCGTGTCCCGTGTCGCTGACCGTGATGAGCACGTCCTCGCCCACCGGTCGCGCCGCGACGTCGATGCGTCCGTTCTTGTCGACGGCGTCGAGCGCGTTAGAGACCAGGTTGACCACGATCTGGCGCAGCAGACCTGGGTCGGTCACCAGATCGCCGAGCGCCGGGTCGACCGCCCAGGTGACGGCCGCGCGCTTGTCCGGCGCCACCGCCTGCACCAGCTCGACCGCCTCCTCGAGGAGCTTGGGCAGGGCGGTGGGGCGCCGCTCGGGCTCGAGCGGGCGCGTCGAGTCCAGATAGTCGCGCACGATCTTGCTGATGCGCTCGATCTCGCGGGCCGACACGTCGAGCCGCTCGCGCAGCGCCACCGGCAGGTCGCGCTCCCGCAGCGCCAGCTGGACGTGGCCGGAGACCGACGACAGCGGCGTGCCTATCTCGTGGGCCAGCTGCGCCGCCAGCTGGCCCAGGGTCGCGAGCCGCACCTTGGAGGCGTTGTCGAGGCGCACGTCGTTGAGCAGGCGGTTGAGCTGGGCGAGCGCGATGTTCTTCTCGGAGAGATCGTGGGTGGCCTTTTCGATCTCCGCGGCCAGCCGCTGGTTGAACGCGCGGATCTGCGCATCGGCTTGTGACAGCCGCTCCAGCATCCGGTTGAACCCTTGCGACAGCCGCCCCACGTCGTCCAGGTTCTCGACGGGAATTCGACGCGAGAGATCGCCCCCCTCGACGTCGCGCATGGCCGCCGCCAGCAGCTCGAACGGCTTGCCGATCACGCGCTGGGTGATGAGGCCCGAGACCAAGGTCAGCACGATCACGAACACCACCGCGAAGACGATGGAGATCTGCTCCTCGGTTTTCAACATCGATTCCACCGGGCCCAGCGTCCAGCGCATGTCGAGCGTCGCCTTCCAGGACCCCTGCAGATCGACCGGAAGCTCGATCGGTTCTTCCTGGGACTCGCCGGCGGGCTGTTGCCGGGTGAACCCCAGCGGCTGCCGCACGTAGGGCGCGAAGCGGGTGATCTCGGGACGATCCCCGCGCGGCGCGGCGATGCGGCTCGAGGGGGTGCTCGACTCGCGGTAGACGTAGAGGTCGAGGCGCACGATGCGGGTGTGGCGGTTCAGGTAGCCGAGCAACTTCTCCTCGAGATCGCGATCGTCGGCGCCGGGCGGGACGCTCTTCAGATCCTCGACGATGTCGTGCGCGAGCTCCTCGGCGCTGGCCTGGGCGTCCTTGATGATCCGGTTGCGGGTCAGGAACATGCGGCCCCAGGACGCCACGCCGACGGTGACCGCCACGCTGACGGCGATGAGCCAGATCTTGGTCCGGATGGTCACGCGGCCCTAATTTACCGCGGATCGGCCGGCGGCCAGCGGGGATCGATCCCCGGCGAGCTGGGTTTCCGCTAGATTGACGCCGTGAGCTCGGCGAAATCAGCGGCGGACGCGCCCGACGCATTCCTGTTCGATCTCGACGGAACGCTGGTCGACAGCGAGCGGGAGAACGTCGAGTCGGTGGTCCTGGCGGTGCGGCGCTGGGGCGCGGAGCTCTCCGCGGAAGAGCGCGCCTTCGTGATC
>JADGRB010000464.1 GCA_017881315.1 Pseudomonadota bacterium | reverse complement strand
TGTCGGCGCCCATGTCGGCGGAAATCACCGCGACGTGGATGCTCGGAAGGCCTTGCGGAAGCGCCTGAAGGACCTGCATGAAGGTCGGGATCTGAGCCAGCAGCTTGACCTGCTGGATCGTTGTCGACGACCAGTCATCGAGGACGAACAGGATGTCGACCTTGGGCATCGATTGGGTGAGCGTGCCGGTCACGTATGCCCCCGAAGCGTCGGGCCCTCCGTCTCCGCCCGCGTCGGACTTGACCGGCGTGCCGCTGCCGCAGGCGCCGCAGACCATTCCCAACGCGAGCACGAAGAGCTTCTTGATCATCCCAATCTCGATCTTAAAGAGAAAACCGGCTCTCGGGAAGGGTGCCGCCCGGGGCGCGTCCTCAGTCGTGCTTGGCGGCCAGGAAGCTGGCCAGGTCGGCCTCCTTGACCTCGGGCTCGCCGGGTGCCACGTCGTCGAGCTTGCCTGCCAGCATCCATTGTTCAAGCTCGCTCACCACCTCGAACAGGTGATCGAACGAATCGACCACGAACAGCAGCGGCTGGTAGTGGTCGATCTCGAAGGTTTGGTTGACCACCTGTGCGATCTCGAACGGCCGCCGCTCCACCTTGGGCGATTTGATCGCGTGTGCGATCTCGCCGAAGGACGAAAGCAGGCCGCTGCCGTAGACCTTGAAGCGGTCGCGATCGTCGGCTTCGCCGGCTGGGGCAGCGCGCATGAGGCCGAACTCGACGCTGAACCAGAAGAAGCGCGACATCGCCCGGATGTTGCTGGTGAGCCGCCGCAGCTTTTCGTGCTGGTCGGCTATGGCGGAGGCCCGTCGGGCCGCGGCGGCGGCGCAGTCGCCGAACCGCACCAACGCGGCCGCGAAGGCGGGATCGGTGTGCATCGGGACGTGGCCGGCGACGTCGTGGAAGATGTCGGGCTCCGGCAAATACTCGAGGTGCGCCCCGTCGCGGATGGTGACGGTGGTCGGGAACTCGCGCCGGCGCAGGCAGTCGAGGAACAGATACGACGGCACGTAGCCGGTCACCGCGCGCGCGACGAAGCCGGTCAGCGGCTGCAGGAAGCGGTTGATCTCGTCGAGGTGCGGGATGCGCGCCGGCGAGAGCTGGAGCTTGTCGAGCCCCTCCAGATAACGCCGGTTCGCGTAGCGCATCCAGCGGTCCTGCATTCGAACCAGCAGCCGTCCCCAGGTCGCCTGGTTGTCCTCGGAGTACAGCTCGTAGGGCTGGTGGATGTAGATCTCGCGGTGGGCGCGCGCCTCCTCGATGAACGGCGCTGCGGTCGTGGTCAGACCCGCGGCGGGGGCGGGCGTATTGGGCGCGAGAGCCATGGCGGCTGCCTCTCTAGATCATAACGGCGAAATCGGCGTTCGGCTGGAGGTGTGAGGGATCGGCGCGTGGTCCAGCGCGACCACAAAACCGCTCAGACGGCGCCCGCGCATGCCCCCCGATTGATCATTGCTATCAAGGGCTTGCGCCGATGGAGCGACCGACGGACTCAGTCAGCAGGTAGGGTCGAGCAGAACGCGCTGCCGGTTCATCCCTCGCTCCAGAGGAGTCGTCGCGCGTTGCCCGCGAGCTCGCGCACAACGGCGTGATTGGGAAGCCCCAATGGAGTGGCGAGGGACGGTTCATTCGAGGGTGCGGCCATGATCTCACCCCCGATTGATTCGCCCGCGGCGTAGCGCTCTTCCGTTAGCCGACGCACAACCCGGGTTGAGACCGCGGAGCGCACCCAGGCGTCTATCTCCCATGCCAGACGCGCGTGGCGGGCTTCGTCGAGCGCAATCACGTTCATCATCGACCGCAGGCCTGGATCGGCCGCGTGCCGGGATTGGTAGGCCGCCGTGACCGCGCCGAAGGTCTCGCGAACACAACCTTCGCGGACATTTTCAGCGGCCACCTCGAAGCGAGAACGCACGGGCATCCGTTTGACGCGAGGCAAGCGGGGGAAAGCGCCTCGCGCTCGCGCGGCCCGTGCCGCGAGGGCGGTGTGTCGGATCTCGTCGCGAGCTGCTTGCCTAGCGGCGTTGACGAGATGCACGGGGGCGCGATGGGCCGCCAGCTCGGTGGCGAGCCGTCGGAACGCCGGAACGGACGCGGCCTCCAGCGTAGCGACGTCCGCCAGCCAGCGGCCCACGGGCGATCCGCACGTTGTGCGCCGAACTGGGGCCAGAGCCGCGGGACGACGGCCAGTGCAGTTCGGACCGTAGACGATATGAAGATCCAAGGTCTGGCTCTCCGTGGCGCCGTCGATGGCACTCGATCCGTCGCGACTGGCGTCCAACCCCGCGTCGCCTGGAGAGACGGGTTCGCACGTCCTGACTAGGACGTTGATGCCGGCAACGAGGTCATCGCACAGTGCCAAGCAGTTGTCCGACGTGGCACAAGCGTCCCACACCGCCTGGGTGACGCTGGATCCGCCGTCAGGGTTCATGGCAGGTCGTGCGACCGTGATGACCTTGTCGACGGACATGCCAGCGCAGGCATTCCCTGCCGCACCGCCCAAACCTCCACTGCCGGGGAAACCTCCACTTCCGGGGAAACCGCCCGCTGCCCCGCCGCCCAAACCTCCCGCTCCGGGCGCGCCGCCAGCGGCGTCATTCAACAAATATATGTCGGCCGATCCGTCGAATAGTTTCTGCTGCGGTGATGCTTTGCAGTCCAGCGCCGCGAGCGGCAAGCCCAGGAGCAAAAGTCGCCTCAGAATTTCTTCAATCGGCGTGTACATGCGGCCTCCTGAGAAAACCTAACGGGTTGAGGCGTTAGTGGGCAAATCGTAACACACATTCCCGTCTGAAACCTACCGACACCTCGTAGGTCGAGCGCCCGGGTAGGCAAGACGTGGATGGGCCGGATCGTAGAGCGCTCGATCGGCGGCGCGGAGCTGGACCTTGCCCGCCCGGAGCAGATTGGCCAGGGCCTCGCGGATGGGCGGTCCGTCGTCCAGGACGGCCCGGTGCTGGAGATTCTCGGACAGCAGACCGTCGCCCCCGGTGGCCAGAAAGTCGCTGGTGACCAGCGTCAAGCGCGCGGCCGGTGCGATGGGGCGACCGTCGGGACGGGAGAGCATCACCGCCAGGGTGCCGTTCGAGCAGCGGGCTTCTGCGCGCACGCCCGAGACGGAGAGGATGCCGTTTTCGCGGCCGAGGTTGCGGGCGATCATCTCCGCCAGGTCGGCGCCGGTGACGGGCACGGTCGCGAAGCGGTTGTCGAAGGGGAGGGCCTCGAAGAGCCGCCCGTAGGTCAACGGTCCGACCGGCAGATCTGTGCGCACGCCGCCGCCATTGGTGAGCGCGACGTCGGCGCGGGGACGGGCGGTGCGCATCATATCGGCGACCAGGTTGCCGAGTGGCGATTCGGTCTTGAGCGCGCGGGGGAGGGGGGCGGCCAGCGTGGGGCCGAGCT
>JADGRB010000463.1 GCA_017881315.1 Pseudomonadota bacterium | reverse complement strand
CGCTGCTGGGGCGCGAACGAAGAAGGGAACCGAACCGTGGGAGCCGGTGCGTGCAGGCGCCAGCACGGCGATCGTCACGGTGTGGGACGAAAACGACTACAGCCTCTCACCGGCTCCCCTCCGTCCGACTTGCTTCTGTCGGCCGAAGAGTCGCTGGCGGTTTTTACGGCGTTCCGACGAACGTCGTCACGCTCTGTGCGCTCAGCGTCACCGTCACCCGCGACTGCGCGACGGTGACGGCAGACCCCTGGCCGAGGTTCTTGCTCGCCGACGTCTCGTAGGGCGTGAGCGAGCAGGGTGCATTGCCGGAGACGTAGAACGAGACATCCTTCGACGAGGTGTTGCTGTTGATCGCCACGATCGAAAGCGCGTTGTTCGCCGGATTGATGTAGGCGCTCACGAGCACGCCCGAAGGCGCCGTTCCCGAGGTGGCCACCCGCTTCCATCCCGGCCGCACAAAGCGCGAGAAGTTGCCCATGGCCCAAAGACGCTTGGCCCACACCTTCGTGCCGGTGTCGTAGAGGCAGCCGCTGTTATTGCTGCAATACATCCACCAGTAGTGCCACGCGTTGAGGTTGGCCTTGGTGAGGTCATTATGCATCGTGGTCGCGGTCAGGAGCGCGCTCGCGATCCCATCGCCAGGCGTGTCGCCGCTGGCAGTCCCGGTGTCGACCTCAGTCTCCCAGTATTCTTTGTTTGCCGTGGCGATCGCCGGTTCGGAAGGCAGCGTGCCGCACCCATATTCGTGGCTCGCCAAGATGCTCGTGGCGCTCCAGGCGGCCGCGTCGCTTTGAATGGCAGAGAAGTAGCTCGTGAACCCGCAGGCGTTCTGCGTCTCGGGCCCCATGACCTTCACGCCCAGGGGGGCCATGGCGGGCCCGAGGTAGCCGCCGATCCAGGTGGCCAGCTGGGTGGCCGAGTACGACGTCGTCGAGTTTATCCCGCAGCTGTCCGGCTCGTTCTCGGCGGACACAGCGTAGAGCGGCACGCCCTGGGACATCGCCTTCGTCACGTAACTGGCGAGGGTATTCGCCAGGTCTTGTGGGTTCGTGAGCACGGGAACGCTGGTCTTGCAGCCGTTGGCGTTGGTTTGCATCGTGGTGTCGCTGCCGCCGGTAGCGCCGTTCGTCCCGGTCCCCCAGGGCGTCATCCACACCGTTACCCCGGCCTTGACGGCCGCCTGAGCAATCGCGAGCCCATCGCCATACCGGATGCGGAGCAAGCTCAGCCCGGCCCCCGTCGTGGTGGACCAGAGATAGTCCGGGTCCGACGCGTTGGCGTAGCTCCCCGCCCAGGCGGAGGAGACGCCGAAGCCCGTGATCTTCTGCTGCAGGCTCGCTTCGTTGATCGTGATGTCCGACGATTGGGCGGTTCCGCCTCCGCAGATCCCGCTGCTGGGCATCCCTCCGGTCGCTCCCGAGCCGGCCGCTCCGCCGCCGCTCCCCGAGGCACCGCCGGCGCCCCGTCCGCCGGTGGCAGGCATGCCACCAGCGCCCCCCGAGCCGGTTACACCCCCGGTGGCGATCCTTCCGCCCGAGCCGCTCCCTCCGCGTCCCGATCCCCCCGAACCGTTTCCGCCCAAGCCGGTGATTCCGCCGGTTCCGGTGGTGCCTCCCGAGGCGGAACCGCCCGAACCGCGCCCACCGCTCCCCGGGGTACCGCCGCTCGCCGATCCGCCAGTACCTGTCTCCCCCCCGGTGCTCGATCCCCCGCTGCCGTTGCCCCCCGTCCCGTTATCTGCGGTACCGCTGTTCGCGCAAGCCGCGAAAAGCGAGCTTGCCAAGGCGAGGCCAGCCATGGGGCGCAAGAAACCGATCGAGCGTAGGCAAGGCATGCGACGACCCTTTCGTTAGGAGCTAACGCGTCACCCGTTCTCTACTGTCGCGGCTCGCCCATATGTGTAGCGAAGAGAATCAGCGCCTGGACGACTTGCGTTAATGGATCCGGGGTGTCGATCTCTGCCAGCCCATCTTTGCGCGCGGCGATCGGAGCGGCCTTCTGTGGCGCCGGACTTTGCAGCCACGTCACTATCGCCGGGGCGCCCGGAACGCTTATACTCGCGGTCGATGCGGCAAACCCCGGGGCTCGGGCTCTCCCCCCCCAGTTTCTGGTCGGCCATGGGCCGCCGCGACGGATGCTCTTGAACGAGCTCGCGCAGATCTCGCTGTTCGAAAAGCTCGACGCGGATGAGCTTTCCGGGCTGTCCACCATCGTGAGGCGCCGGTCGTTTCCGGCCGATACCGTGGTCTTCTTCGAAGGCGATCAGTCCGATTCGCTATACGCGATCGTCACCGGGGCGACGAAGGTCTACACCACCGAGGACGACGGCAGCGAGAAGGTGCTGGCCACGGTTGGTCCGGGGGAGATCTTCGGTGAGTACTCCCTCATCGACGGACAACCACGCTCGGCGGCGGTCGCCACCCTGGAGCCCACCGAGGTCCTGTGCATCTCGCACATGGATTTCCGGCGGTTCGTAACGAGCGCGCCCGAGGTCTTGTGGAAGGTGCTCGAATCGTTGACCGCCCGCATGCGGCGGCAGAACAACGAGATCACCGAGCTGTCGTTCCGCGACGTTCCCTACCGGCTGCTGCGGGTGCTGGTCCGCCTCACCGAGAAACATGGCAAATCGAACCCCGACGGGCTGGTCATCGCGCTGTCGCTGACGCCCGCCACGCTTGCCGGCATGGTGGGCTCGAACGTCGAACGCGTGAGCCGGTTGATGCACCGGTTTCAGGGCGACGGCCTGGTCCGTCCCCTGGAGGGCTCCCGATTGCTGGTCCCTGATTTCGTGGCGCTCAAGCGGGCGCTCGAATTTGAAACGGATTGGTCTTGAGGCGGCTGCCCGGTCGTCTCTCCTGCGCCGGGATTGTCGTGGGCGCGCTGGCGAGCCGCGCCGCCGAGGCGCACGAGCGGTTCGTCAAGCACAACCTGAAATATCCGCTCAAGCTCGAGTTCTTCGGTCGCTTCCCTGGCCACTGGCTGGGGCTGCATCCCTCCATCTTTCGCGCCGGGGTGAACGTCGCGGCCGTGCTCTTCGCGTTTCTCTTCCTGTGGTTCTCGCGCCACTCGTTGGTGCAGTGGGTGCAAGACGGCTTCGGGACCCGCGTGGGGGGGCGCGTGCAGCGCGCCCTGCACCTCGCCGCCTGTTTCATCACGGACCGTCCGGTGAAGAACCGCGTCTGGCACAACCTGGGCGAGTGGGCCCTCATCATGTTCCTGCGGAGCCCCGGGTTGGTCCTGATGTACTCGGCGACCAATGATTCGCTGGTGATGCCGAGCTACCCCCTCGACCCCGTGAGCGCCACCTTCTTCAAGTTCGCTCAGGTCTGCCTGGCGATCCTGATCCTGACGCAGACGGCGCTTCCCCTGTGCGGCGCGATGATCTTGGGCACCTGGTTTTATCTC
>JADGRB010000462.1 GCA_017881315.1 Pseudomonadota bacterium | reverse complement strand
CGCTTCACCAGCACCGCGCCCGCGCCCTGCGAGAATCGCCGCACCGGCTCGAAGTCGGCCTCGCCGTCCAGCGCGACCACGATGTGAAATCCCTTCGAGCCGGAGGTCTTGACGAAGCTCGCCAGGCCGAGCTCGGCCAGGAGATCGCGCACCGCGAGGACCGCCGCGCGCAGCTCCGCCGGATCGTCGTGGGACGGGTCCAGATCGAACACGCACAGATCGGGCAGATGCAGCTTGGGCACGCGCGACGTCCAGACGTGCGGCGTGATCGCGTTCTGGTTCGCCAGCCAGATCAACGCGCGCGCATCGTCGACCAGCGGATAATGGACGGCGCCGTCGTCCTCGGAGCCCGAGCGCTTCGAGATCTCGACCCGCCGCAGCCAGTCGGGAAATCCCTTCGAGACGTCCTTCTGAATGAAGCCCTTCTTGTCGATCCCGGCCGGGTAACGCTCCATCGTCACCGGCCGACCCGCGATGTGCGGCAGCATCACCGCCGCCACCTGCTCGTAGTAGGCGCAGACGTCGCCCTTGGTGATGCCGTCGGCAGGAAACAGGAGCTTGTCGGGATGGGTGATCACGGCGAAGCGATGGTCTGGACGAGCTTACCTTGGGTCCGATCGATGGCTAGGCTCTCCCTGTTGCGTCGATGACGATCGCGGTCTACCCGTACCAACCGCTCAAATCGCTGGCCGCCAACCTGTGGCAAGTCGAGGGGACGCTGGCCAATGGGCTTCCGCGCAACATGACGGTCTACCGTCTGCCGGATGGGCGGCTCTTGCTCTACAGCGTGGTGGCGATGCACGCGGCGGACATGGAGGCCCTCGAAAAGTTGGGCCGCCCGGCCATCATGGTGATGCCTCACGATCGTCACCAGATGGACGCGCCGTTTTACAAGCGCCGCTACCCCGACCTCCGGGTCCTCGCGCCCGACCCGGGGTACGCCCGCAAGGTCCCGGTCGACGGTGACATCACCGAGCTCGGAGAGCTCGGAATCGGCGCCTACGTTCTGCCGGGGACGACGTATCACGAGGTCGTTCTGGAGCTCCCCGTCGAAGGTGCGATGGCGGGTATGGCCCTCTGCACGACCGAGCTGCTGGGAAACCTCTCCCGACTTCCCGGCCTGTTGGGTGTGCTGCTGCGCGTGATCGGACCTCCGGGTGGCGGGCTCGGGGTGGCGCGCGTGGTGAGGTGGCGCGAGGTCTCCGATCGCGACCGCGTCCAAGCCTGGCTGATGTCGCTGGCGGAGCGCCCCGAGCTCTGCATGGTGCTGGTGGGGCACGGCAGTCCCGTCACCCGGGACGCCAGCGCGTCCCTGCGGCGCGCCGCCGGACATCTTTGAGGCAGAGCGACCTCGATCAGACCGGGGCCGGGGCGGTTGCGCGGGGAGCCGGGGGGAGCCGAACGAAGTGATACGGACGGCGGCGTCCGTCGCGCGTGCGTTACGCGCCGGCGCTGCTGGTGGGCTTGCGCGGCCGCGGAAGTCCGAACTCCGCCAGGCGTGAGACCAGCGTTCGCCGCGAAATCCCCAGAAGCTCGGCGGCCTTGCCTTGATTCCCGGCGCAGCGCTCGAGCGCCGCCGTGATCCGGGCCCGCTCGAGGGTCTTGATCTCGCGCTGCAGATCCCCGCCGCCGTGGTCGCTCACGGAAAGAGGCTCCTGCGCGCCAGCAGCCTGCGCGCCCGCAGTCGCGGCGCCGACGGGCGTGGCGGCGCCGAGCAGCGAGGGAGGGAGGTGCTCGGGCAGGATCGTGTCGCCTGCGCAGAGCACAGCGGCGCGCTCCATGACGTTGCGCAGCTCCCGCACATTCCCGGGCCAGGGGTATCGGCGAAGGAGATCGAGAGCCTCCGCCGACACGAGCAACAACGCCCGATCGAGACCGCGGCAGGCGGCCGCGACGAAGGTCTCGACGAGGAGCTCGACCTCGGCCGGGCGCTCGCGCAGTGGCGGAATTGCCAGTGAGATACCGGCCAGGCGAAAGTAGAGGTCTGAGCGAAAACGTCCGGTCCGGCTGTCCCCTTCGACGTCCCGGTTGGTGGCCGCCACGAACCGCACATCGATGGAGCGCGCGCGGGTGGATCCGAGGCGCGTCACCATGCGCTCTTCGAGGACACGCAGCAGCTTGCCCTGCGTCGACAGGGGCAGATCGCCAACCTCGTCGAGGAAAACGGTGCCGCCGCTCCCCGCCTCGAAGAGACCGGCCCGCGCTGCCACGGCTCCCGTGAACGCCCCCTTCTCGTTGCCGAAGAGCTCGCTTTCCAGAAGCGACTCGGCCAGCGCCGCGCAATTGATTCCCAGGAAGGGACCTTTCGCTCGCGGCGAGTTCGTATGAATGGCGCGGGCCAGGACCTCCTTGCCAACCCCCGTCTCACCGAGCAGGAGGACGCTGATAGGCGATCGCGACGCGCGCATCGCCTGCTCGTAGAGGGCGTGCATGGCGGGGTCGCGTCGGGCCGCACCGGCACTGGCCCGGGCCGCCGATTCGAGGTCGAGGACCTCGCCCTGCGGCGCATGTCGCACCACCAGACTGGCCGTCCCCAGCAGGATCCGCTCACCGATGGCGAGATCGGCCTTTCGGCGAACCAGCTGGCGCATGCTCAAGGTCTCGTTTCCCGGGTCCGAGCGCGCTCTCTCGCGGATGAAGATCCCATTGGAGCCGCTCAGATCCTCGATTTCGAGCCGCTCGCCCATCCGCAGGACGGCGTGCCGGCGCGACACGGACGGATCGTCGATGCGAACCGCGTTCGCCTCACCGCGGCCGATGGTCACTTCGCCGGCGGTGGGAAGATCGAAGGTCCGGATCTGCTCGCCGAGAAAGACCACCAGCTGGGAAAGGCGGGGGGACGAAGCCGGGGCTCCTCTCGAATCGTCGCCCGTGCCCCCGTCCGTAGCCACGGCTCGCGAGTATAGGGCTGCCGCAGCATGCAAGGGAAGGCCGTTGCGCTGGATCGTCGGCGCCAGGGGCACGATCCTGCGTTGGGACGGTAACACCTGGTCCGTCGTGCCGGGCGACGGTGTCCACTGACGTCACGACACAGCTACTTTCGGTCGGCGTACGGATCGATCGGGGGCGCGCCCTCGGTGATTGTCGCGGGTTCCGTGGGCGAATTCGGCTTCGCGCCGGCGGCGCGCCGGTCTCCGCGTCTCAGTCGGGGCGGGCTGCCCCTGAATTCGATCGGGGACGTTTGGGTGGCGGGCGTGACGGTGGCCGGGACCGCCGCAACCGTCGGTGCGGGCGCGGGCGCGGGCGGGGGCGCCGAGGCGCGCACTCCCACCCCCGTCTTCGACGAAAGAACGACGTCGGATCCGTTGCCGTCGTACCGCCGGGAGATCGCCACCATCGCAACCGCGCTCGCGACCAGCGCGGCGGCGAAGCCAACCGCGATCGCCGGACGCGACCGACGGCGCGACGATCGGC
>JADGRB010000202.1 GCA_017881315.1 Pseudomonadota bacterium | reverse complement strand
GGCGTGCTGTACAACGTCACCGCAGTGTCGAGGCCGTTGGCGCCGCCGTTCGCGTTGTGTAGATAGAGCGTCTCGGCCGTAACTGCAGCATTCTGTGCGGTTCCCCTCGCCGTAACCTGAGCCGCAGTCGCACTCCCGGAACAATCTCCGACGGTAGTTTTCGCGGCGGCGATAAGCCCGGCCTGCTGCGCCTCGACCACGTTCATCGCCACGTAGAAGTAATAACCGTAGTCCGCTGTACCCAGCATGAGGGGCACCAGGAAGACCAGCGACAGCGCGAACTCGACGGCGGCCGCGCCGCGCTGCCTCATCCGCTTCGCCTTCGGATCCGCTCCTTTGCCATCACCCAGAGGCAAGGACTCGTCGCGTTCCAACAGATCCGCCGGTCCTCGTTCGTCGTCAGGCAAGCCACCCTCCAAGAACGTCTCCCCCCCAGGCGCCCAGCTGCACTATACACCCCTCCCTGTCGGGATTCGATGGCCATTCGCCGTCAGCTTTGCGCTTGGGCCAGCTTCTGCGCCATCGTCAACTGACGACGGGGAGCTCGCCTCTCCAGAGAGCCGCGTCGCGCTCGAAGATCTCGATGATGAACTCCATCACCGCCCGCACGCGCGCCACCCGCGCGAGGTCCGGGTGGACGACCAGGTAGACATCGCGCGTGCCGAGCACCCGGGGCGTGAGCCTTCGTAGAGCCGGTTCGCTGTCGCCCATGAAACAGGGAAGGGCCGTCAGACCCATGCCGAAGATCGCCGCGTTCAACACCGCCACCAAGCTGTTGCCGCGCATGACGATATTGGCGCCCTCTCCATGCTCCTGTAGCCAGAGGGCTCCCGGGACGGCGCCCAGGCTGTCGTCGAACGTGATGGTGTCGTGCCCGCGCAGATCCTCGGGCGCCGGAGGCGATCCCTTTCGCTCCACGTACGCCGGCGCGGCATAGAGCGACCAGGCCGCCTCCCCCACCTTTCGCGCGACGAGATCGGGTTCGTTCGTCTCGCGCACGCGCACCGCGAGGTCCGCCTCGCCGCGCGAGAGATCGTACGCCCGATTCCCGCTCAGGATCTCGATCATGAGATCTGGGTGCCGATAGCGCAGCGCCCAGAACTGCTTGGCGAAGTATCCACTGAGCGCCTCCGAGGTCGTGAGGCGCACCGTGCCTTCGACGCGCGCGTCCGCGCCCGAGACGCGCCGTTCGATGGTCTCGACCCGCGTCGCGATCTCTTCGGCGATGGGCAAGATCTCGAGGCCGGCTGGCGTCGGCGACAAACCGCCTGGCCCGCGCAGAAACAGACGCGCGCCCAGGGTGGCCTCGAGCGCGGCCAGGCGCCGCCCGACCGTGGTGTGCTCGACGCCGAGATCCCGCGCGGCGCCGGCCAGGCTCCCCGTGTGCGCGATCGCCAGCAAGTAGCGAAGATCATTCCAGTCGAACACCCGTGCAAAATCGCACGGGGCCTGGGCGCTTTCAATCGTTCCGCCCGGCGGCGTCGATCCGCATAGTCGCTCCCGCAGCGAGAAACCAAAACCAAGGAGGACACCGTGGGCGCACTCGACGTAGTCAAGAAGCTGGACAAGGAGATCTCGGGCGGGGACCTGAAGAAGGCCGCCGAATACCTGGCGGAGGATTTCCGATTCGTGGGCGTGGGCCCCCAGGCGCTCGGGCGCGAGGAAGCGCTCGGCGTCTGGACGACCCTCCGCGCCGCCCTGCCCGATTTCGATCACAACCTTCGCGATCTGCGCGAGGCGGCCAACATCGTCTACGGCGTCGTCGAGGTCACCGGCAATCACACCGGTACCCTCGCGATACCGCACGGACCGACGCTGCCGGCCACCGGCCGAAAGCTGCAGAACCCACGCGAGCGGGTCGCGATCACGGTTCGCAACGGAAAGGTGACCGAGTGGTCCGTCGAGCAGGTTCCGGGCGGCGGTCTCTCCGGCATCCTGGGCCAGCTCGGCTAGGGTTGAAGCTGGGGGTGCAGCTGGGGATGAACGATCGCCCCATCCGCGGCCGACCAACCAATCTCCCCGCGCTCGAATCGGCAGACGCGTCCGGCAGCACCGGTCGCGGGTTGTTCGTCGGCGGTGGGGTAGCCGAGCGGACCGCTCGGTCCGCCGCGCGCTAGCCAGGCGGCGCGAATCTCGCCGGTCACGATGTGTGCGCCGGTCCGCGCCGACCAGTAGATCGACGACGAGAAGAACGTTCCGGGCCCGGACCAAAGGCGCTTCCCGGGCGCCGGCGGTTCGGGCCGCGTCGTCGGGCGCATCGCGACCGTCGACGGGACATTTCCAATGATCAAGCCGCGAAAATCGCGGTACCAGCCCTCGGCGCCGTCGCGGACCGGCCGCGCGTCCGAGGCCGGAACCCCCAGAAAGCCGGTGTCGCCGCCGGCGAGGCGGTATTTCTCGTCGAGGGCGGCGCGCCCGACCGGCTCGCGCCGCGGCGGAGCGGCGGGACGAACGGCCGCCGCCACCCGCTCCGCCAGGCGTCGCCACCACGATCCGGGCGAGCTCCCGGGGCGCAGCCCGTAGACCGCGACCTTGCCCGAGAGGGTGGCGCGCACGACCTTTCCGTCGGCCACGGTCGGCGGCGTGAACTTGGCGAACAGGTAGCCGCCGTCGTCGTGCCAGAGCTCGCGCAGCGTCGTCGCGTCGAAGGCCGCCAGGCGTCCCGGGACGTTCTGCCACTGCCCATCGCCGAGCGGGTAGGAGACCCAGAGGATCGCGTCCCGATCGCCATTCGCCGACAGCGAGGCGAAGCCGCCCGTCATCCCCTCCTCGGCGCGAACCGTCGAGGTCAGGAAAGGCATTTGGTCCAGATGGTGCGCGCTCTTGTCGTATCGAAAGGCCTTCAAGTAGTCCCGACCCGCCATCTGATAGACGAGCCCGTAACGGGGATCGGCGGCGGACCAGTACACCGGACCTCCGTTGATGTTCGGCCCGCAATCCTCGCCGTCCTGATAGCGGGTGGGCGCGACGTAGCAGCGCGGGACGGTCGCGGTGTCGCAATTGGCGGGAAACGCCGAATGCGCGAGCGCGCCGCAGCTCGGCTGGTCGCTGGCCGCGTGGTACGAGTTGACGAACGCCTGAAATCCCGTGGCGCCATTGGACCGCGTCGGTTGGTCCTGCGTCGGAGCCAGGGTGGCGGCGTCGAGGACGAAGTAGCGGCCCTCCTTGCCGCCGCCCACCAGACGATCGGGCGAGAGCAGGACCGGCCCGCCGGAGCCGAGATCGGCGTCGGCCCGATCGAGCGCCTCGTGATTGGCGGGCTGATACTTGGCGACCAGCGCCAACCCCGGGGCCGTCTGGGACGCGCGCAGCTTCACGAACGCGTTGCCGAGCGGACCGGGACCGTTGCCGGTCTGGAAATAGAGGTCGTCGCCCGCGCCGACCAGGCCGCTCCCGCCTTGCCAGATCCCGGCATGTCCGCTCTCCGGGCTGGTGCAAAACACGCTGGTTTGGACCAGGTCCTTGGCCCGGTATCCCAGGACCCAGCCGCGGTAGGGGACGCCCCCCGGGCAGTCGCGATCGCAGCCCAGGCTGCCGAAGGCCACATACACGACGCCGTTCGAGAGCAGCAAGGCGGGACGGTTGCGCTGGCATTCCGCATTGAAGGCGATCCCGTCGCCGGCGGTGGCGGCGATCCGGACCGGCGGCCGTCGGTCGCCGAGCTCGTTCGCGATGTCGAGCGCGTGGAGCGTGTACTGGTTGTCGTTCGAGTCGCGCGCGACGACGTAGAGGGTGCCGTCGGCGGCGTCGATGACCGGCGTGCTGGTGATGCCCACCCGTTGCGAGGGCGTCTCGTCGCAGATCGCGGGCCGAACGCGACCGGCCGCGGCCAGCTGCCGGGCGAAGATCGGCTTGGTGTCGGGATCGGGGTTGGTGTCGTCGGCGTCGAAGGCGTAGACCCAATTCGTCTCGGTCGCGATGAAGATCAGGTTTCGCCGACCGAGGCCGGCCGCGCGCACGCCGTGCACGTACAGCGGTTGCGCCACGACGCCGCCGTCCACGTTGCGGTCGTAGAGCAGCCCGAAGGTCGACCCATCGACGTAGCGCGGCGGCAGGCGCGTCTCGAGGAGCGTCTCACCAGAGCGCGCGACGTCGTTGTGTTGCGTGAGGACATCCGAGCCGGGACCCCGACTGTCACAAGCGGTCCACGTCAGAAAGGGTGACAGCAGGAGAATCGGTAGCGACCGGCGACGAATCGGTTGCCCCGCGCTCACCGCGCGAACTTCAGATGCACCACCCCAGGCGCGGCTACCGTTCGCACCAGCTCGAGCCCGCACAGATCGACGCCCCCGCCGTCGAACAGCCGTTCGCCGCTGCCGAGCAGGGTCGGCACCAGGTTGATCTCCATCTCGTCCACCAGCCCGGCGGCGAGGTACTGGCGGGCCACCCCCGCGCCGCCGGCGAGCGACACGTCCTTCCCGCCGGCCGCGCGCCGAGCCTGGTCGAGCGCCGCCTCGATGCCATCCGTCACGAAGGTGAAGGTGGTTCCCTCGAGCGCGAGCGGCGGGCGCGGGTGGTAGGTGAGCACGAAGACCGGATGATGGAAGGGCGGGCTTTCGCCCCACCACCCGTCCCAGCGTTTCTTACCCGGTCCTCTGGCTTCCCAGGGACCGGGGTGACCGCCGAACATGTTGCGGCCCATCACCGTGGCCCCGATGTTGGCCAGCGACTCCTCGATGACCGGCGTGCTCGCGCTGACCGTGCCGCCTTCGAGGCCGTGCGGCCCGCGCCAGGCGGCGAGCGGGAAGATCCATTCGTGCAAGCGCATGCCGCCGATCCCGAGTGGGTTGGCCACGCTCTGCTCGGGACCGGCGACGAACCCGTCCAGCGACATCGAGATCTTGAGGCGCAGCTTCGACACGCCTCTTTCTTAAGGCTTCGCGGGCACGTCGTCCAGCGCCGCGTCGCGCTGGTTGGCTGGGCGCCCTCCGGGCTCCCGGCCGTTACTTCAGATCGATCTTCTGTACGCCCCAGTAACCGCTGGAAAGGTAGAGGGTGTTGTCCTGGCGGGAGACACCGTTCGACCACCAGCCGAGGGTGCGCGTGAACTGCCGAAACTGCGGTGCCTGCCCGTCGGCGAGCTGGTAGATGTCGACGCCACCTGCGCCCCAGCCCGAGGTCAGAACCGCGCGGTCGCCCTCGACGTCGAGCAGCCAGCCCCACCCCTTTTCGCTGGTCGAAACCCGGTCCACCGGCGCCGACGGGTCGGTCAGGTCGATGGCGTGCAGGTTCACCGTGTAGGCCCCCCCGGTGGCCGAGTCGGCGTACTGCTCCGCCGACATATAGGCCACGTTGCCGCGGACGAAGGTCGAGCCGACCCAACCGTCGAGGGTGGTCGTCGATACCAGCTCGGCGACGTTGCCGCTGACGCGGACGACGTTGAACTCGTCGCGCGCGATGTTGGAGTCCCAGCGGTAGTCGATGGTGTAGAGCAGGTTCGGGTCGGCGGCCGAGCCCCCCACCAGCAGACCGGGAACGTTGATCTTGGCGCCGACCCGAGGATGCGCGCGATCGGTGAGATCGATGCGATCGGCGAAGTAGCGCACCGTCCAGTTCTGCCCGTTGTTCGAGGGCCGATCGAACCATTCGTAGTGGCCGGTGTAGAGGATGTTGCCGACGACCTGCATGTTCCCCCACCAGGCCTGCGCGTCGTCGACGATGGTGGTCGACGCGATGGCGGGCGCGTCGGGATTGGCGAGATCGACCACCCAGAGCGAGCTGTTGGAATCGAGGTAATTGCCGTTGGTCGGATCGTAGATCGGCTCCCAGCGGCGGAAGGCGAGCGCGTTCCCCTCGACCTGCGCCACCTCGCCGCCCCAGAACCAGTCGTAGTACCAGCAGCCCCACCAGCCCCAGCCGTACCAGCCCCAGGGATCCATGGGCAGCTGGATCTTGCCGCGCAGCCGGACGCCGTTCGACAGATCGACGACCTGGATCTGCTGGGCGCGGCCATAGCAGGTGGAGGTGGTGGAACCGGGCGCGGCGGGACCGGTCGGGCGCCCGTAGGTGTCGCAGACGGCCGGGACGCGAACGTTGGTCACGATGTACGCGAGCCCGCCGTTCATGAACACCTGCGCGTTGACGCCATCGACCCGCACCGTCGGGATGTTGCCCATGTCGGTGGTCTCCTCGGCGTTCGCGATCGGCAGCAGGCGGACCTCCGACCAGGAGACATCGTTGTCCCACCAGTCGCTGGAGATCTCGGCGATGTTGCTCCCCTCGGGCTGCGCGGTGATCACGTTGCGGGCCAACGTCAGCTCGGCGGTGACAGAGGGTGCGGCGCGGTTGGTGTAGTCGACGACCGACAGCGAAAGGTCAGACAGCGACACCAGCCGGTTCTTGACGAAGATCCCGCGCTCGACCCAGCCGCGCGTGAGCGCCGCGCCGTCGGTGGCGATGCTCGAGGCGGTGAAATCGATCAGCTGCAGCCCGTCGTTGTAAGTCTGGTTGGTGTAGCTCCAACCCGAAAAAGGCAACACCACCAACCCCTGCGTGGCGTCCATGGTGAACGCCTTGAACGTCCCCGCCGCCGGCGTCCAGGCCCATCCCTGACCGAAGGCGGAGGTCCCGATCAGCTGCGGGGAGCTGGGGTTGGTGACGTCCAGGTACTTGAGCGAGATCGAGTCGCCGTTCGACGAGCTGGTGTAGTCGCTTCCGAGCGCAAACAGACGCAGGCTGGGCGCCGGCAGGATGTTCCAAACCGTCCCCGGGATAGAGAGTGTCCCGGCCAGCACGGGCGCCTTGGGGTTGGTCAGGTCGTAAACCTGGAACGGCGTCGACTGGTTGGTGCCGTAGTCGTAATAGCCGGACGGGGACAGGTAGAGCCGGCTGCTGTCGAAGCGGGCGGCCGCGCCCCACCCCGTCGACGGAATGGCGAGCTGCGCCGAGAGCACCGGCGCGTCCGGGTTGGAAAAGTCGCCGATCGACAGGACGTAGCCGGCCGTGCTGTCGCAGTAGCCGTAGTTGCCGGAGGCGCAGCCGACCACGTGCGCCGTCAGCCCGTCGGAGAAATCCAGGTTCCAGCGGCCGTTGTCGGCTCCCCAGCCCTGCACCTGGCCATTCACGGTGAGCGATCCGCGCTGCACGATGTGCCCGGCCGGATCCGAGATGTCGAGATAGAGGAGCTGGCTCTGGCCGCTGGGGGCGCCGTTGGCGGCGGGCGGCGCGTCGTGTGCCAGCAGGATCGAATTGGGCGTGACGTTGAAGACGCCCGTGTAGCCGGGGAAGTCGACCTCGCCCACCGCGGAGATGACGTTGTTGGCGAAGCTGACCGACGACACGATCACGGCCTCCGTCGCCGTGGCCCCGTTGCCCCCGTACCAGCCGTAGGAGATGCCGTAGTCCTCGCTGACGGCATAGATCACGTCGCCGACCACGCGGTCGTCGCGCACCCAGCCCCCGAGCTTCGCCTCGCCCAGCACCTTGATGTTGGCCGGATCGGTGGCGTCCAGACCGCGCACGATCGATCCGTAGAACGGCGATCCGTCGGCGAGCTGCCCGTACCAGTCGGCGACCACCACGATGGCGACGCCGTTGCGCACGATCATGTCGACCGGCGACCCGTAGATGGGCGAACGCCCGAGCAGCGCCGGGTGATCGACGTCGGTCACGTCGAAGACCATCAGCCCGCGGTAGCTGTTGAGGTAGTAGAGCCGGTTGCCCTCTAGCCGGTAGAGATCGGTCTCCTCGACCGTGCGGGTCGGCGTGGTGGTCGCCGTGCCGGTGGAGGCGGGGACAGCCGCGCCGTTAGAGCCCGCCCCGCCGACGATGCTGGTGGACTGCGCCCCGCCGGAGGTACCCACGCCGTTTCCGGCCGGGGGCGCCGAGACGAAGTCCGTCTGCCCGATGGTGCGCTGGGTGGGGTCAGAGCTGCAGGCGGCGGCGGTGCAGAGCAGGGCAATGGCGATGCGCTTCATGCTTGGTCCTCGCGGTTAGGCCAGTGGCTAACGCAAACCCGGTGCCAAACTCACTTCGGCAATTCTCTCACCCAGGCCGCGAAATCTGGGGGCAATTTCCCCGCCTGCCTCGAGAATTGGCGCCGTGACCCTCAGGTTTCCGAGACTCCCCTGACGCGAACACCCTCCCCCGCTTCGCCTCGAGGCTCACCTTGAGCGAGTCTCACCAGCGCGTGAGCGTCTCCGTCATGCCCGCGCGATACCAGGTCCGTCCCGGAAAGTGTTGGCGGGCGCAGACCTCGTCGGCGGGGCCTCGGCTACTGAGGAAGAGGACGTCGGGATTTGGATTCATCGGCCAGTTCTGCGCGAGGTTCCACTCGTCGGCCGGCACGTGGCCCCGTTCGATCAGGACGATCGCGTTCTTCAGACCGGCCTGTCTTGCCCCGCGGAGCGGCGCCGTCGCATACCTGTTCTCCGCGTAGGCGAGGGGATACACGCGGGGACCCAGGCGGATCATCCCGTAGGCAAGGGCAACGAACGCGAGCAGCGCCGGGCCAGCCGACCCGATTCCCGATCTGAATCCGGATCCGAGCGCCCGGACTCTCTCGGCGAGAGGGGACAGAAGACACGCCGCGCCGGTGGCCATCGGTATCACCAGGGGCTGCACGTAGCGCGGCCCGAAGCCTTCGTATCCCCCGCGTGCGAACTCGACCAAGGAGTAGAACCCGGTCAGCGCAAGCAAGCCCGTCACCTGCATGAACACGAGGCGGCGTTCCCGTCCGCCGAGCGCCCACAAAAGACCGGCGATCCCGAGCGCGGGCGCCGCGGGCCACCAGCCGTATGCACCCGTCGCGAGCGGGATCCCGTTCTTCCATTGATTCGGTTCGGGCAAGCTCAGGCGCAGCTCGGCCTCCGGGTGAATCGCTCGACTGAGGGCGTAGCCGGTCTGGAACCAGGCGCCGAGCTGGAGACGCAGGATGACCGCGGTGAGCCCGCCGAAGAGCAGAAAACCGATGAGCGTGCCGAGGAGGGCTCGCCAGGCTATCCGTCGGTGGAGGAGCGCCCAAACGAAGTACAGAAAGACGCCGACCCCGAGAAAACCGCCGTCCGCCGGTCGCGTCGCCAGGCCGAGCGACGTCGCGGCGCCCAGCAGGAACCCAT
>JADGRB010000201.1 GCA_017881315.1 Pseudomonadota bacterium | reverse complement strand
GACCGAGCACGACGTGGGGCGGGCTCAGGATCTTGACGTCGAGCCCGTAGGCGTTGTGCCACCAGTCGTCGAACGGCGCCGACGACAGCATCGCGATGCCGCCCCAGGCCGCGATGAACGCGCCCAGCGGCCCCCGGAACCCGAGCACCCGCACCCCGGCCTCGCGGGCCGCGCCGCGGCCGAAGGTGGCCGGCAACACCTGCGCCAGCGCCGCCACCGCCGCCAAGATCGCCGCCGCATAGATCGCGACGTGCGGTGGCGACCAGAACCCGTCGCGCCCGATCGATCGGTGCCAGGCGATGTCCCAGTGCACGCCGACCGCGACGGTCAGCGACGAAGCGAGCGCGCACCAGAGCGGCCAGGTCGCGCTCTGCACGGGCGCCTGGGCGCGCGAGATGGTCGCGCGATCGCCGAAATCCGAAGCTGCGACCGACGCCGCCACGGCGCGAGCATAGCCGAGCGACCGCGCCGATGCCCGCTCCGCGACGTTCGAGATATAGTGCGCGGGTGCGGGCCCCCCCTGGTACGATCGCGATGGGTGCGCTGCTGCTGGCAGGCTGCGGAGGCGGCGGCTCCAAGGCGGCAACTGGGGGCGGTGGCAGCGGCGGCAACGGTGGCAACGGTGGCAACGGTGGATTAGGGAGCGGCGGGGGCAACGGTGGCCAGACATCCCCGAGGGACGGCTCCATGGACGGCGCTCCCTCCGGCTCCTCGAAATGGGTGATGGGTTACTACGCCGGCTACCAGGCCAGCCTCTATCCGGTCGACCAGATTTCGTGGTCCAGCCTCACCCACGTCGCGGCGGCGTTCTACCTGCCCCGCAACGACGGCACGCTCGACGAGACGCTCGAGATCGACGCCACCTCTGGCCCCGCGCTGGCGCGCAGCCTGGTGCAGGCGGCCCACGCCAACGGCCGCCGCGCCATCGCCTCGATCGGCGGCGCCGGGCTTCACGACGAGTTCGCGGCCGCCGCCTCCGCCGACATGCGCGCGACCTTGGTGGCAAACCTGGTCGCGCTGCTCGCCAAGTACGGCTACGACGGGCTCGACCTCGACTGGGAGCCGGTCGAGACGGCCGACCGAGCGCCCCTGCAGGCGCTGGTATCCGCCCTGCGCGCGGCGGCGCCCCCGGGGACGATCCTCACCATGCCGGTCGGGTACGAAAACGTGAACCTCCCCGACGATCTATCGATCTACGCGACGATGGCGGCCGAACTCGATCAGATCAACATCATGACCTACGGGATGGCCGGCGCTTACGAAGGCTGGAAGAGCTGGCATTCGAGCGCGCTCCACCAGACCGACTCCGCCACGCCGACCTCCGTCGACTCGTCGGTGAAGCTCTATCTGCAGGCGGGTGTGCCGGCGGCCAAGCTGGGTGTGGGGGCTGGATTCTACGGCCTCTGCTACACGCCCCCGGTCACCGGGCCCGACCAGGCGCTGGGCGCTTCGACGCTCGCGGGCGACGACGGCTCCGTCTCTTACGCGAACATCGCGGCCGCGTACGATCTCAGCAAGAGCCAGCGCGACACGGCCGCCGGGGTGCCCTACCTGTCTTTCGCGACCGCCACCGGCCCCCAGGGGTGCGGCTATCTCTCGTACGAAGACGCGCAATCGCTGGGCGACAAGGGCGCCTACGTCCAGACCAACCACCTGGGCGGCGCCATCATCTGGACCATCAACGAGGGCTACCTGCCTTCGGCCGCCGCCGGGCAGCGCAGCCCCCTCCTCACCGCGCTCGGCGCCGCTGTCCTGAAGTGATCCTTCGCCCCCAGGCGGTCCGGATGGTGCTCGCGCACGGGCTGCCGGTGGTGATCGAGGTGACCGCCGAGAGCATGAAGCCGTCGCTGGAACGGGGCGCCAAGCTGAGGGTCGAGCCGGTGGGCGGCGATCTGCACGCCGGCGACATCGTCCTCATCGCCACCGGCGAGGGCCACGATCTATTGCTTCACCGCGTGATGCACCTCTTCTCGGAAGGCGGCGAGCGCTTCGTCATTCATCAGGGCGACGCACCGGGCTCGACGTTCGCCACCTGCCCGCGCGACGCGGTGATCGGCCGCGCCATCGGGTTTTCGCCACAGCGGCTGCAGCGGTTGCCCACCCTCGAGAACCTCTCGCCCGAGGCGCGCGCGCGTTTCGCGCGCCGCCGCCGGGCCTGCGCGTTCTTCTCCCTGGGACGCCGGTTGATGTCGTCGCTGCGGCTCGGCGATCGAAAGCTGACCCGGCGGCTGGCTCGCGCCTTCCGCGCGCTCGCACGGAGCGTGTCCCGCTGAGGATCCCCTGCGTTGCGCGCCCGCGCCTGCGTTCGATCCTCGCGAGGATGCTCGCGATCGCGCTGGCGCTCGCCGGAGTCCCGCGGGCCGCTGCGGCCAAGAATCCGGAGGAGCCCGAGACCGCTCCGAAGCCCGGCAACGACATCACCTTCCTGGACCACGGCGGGACCGAGCCGTACTGGCTGGGCGCCGAGGCGAACAGCATCTTCCAGGCCCACCCCTCGTTCCCGGCGCCGTATTCCGGAACGAACAGTCTTCATGCCGGCGGTGAGACGGCCCTCTCGGGGCTGCTGACCGTCTTCACCGCGTATCGCCCCTTCCGCACGACCGAGGTCATCGTCGACGGCGAGCTGGCGCTCGGCAACGGCCTGTCGGGAGCCATCGGCGTCGCGGGCTTCTCCAACCTCGACGTGGTCCGAAACCCGACCCTGCCCCACGTCCCGTATTTTGCGCGCTACGAGATCCACCAGATCATCCCGCTGTCGGACGTGTGGGAGCCGAACTCGGATCGCGGGCCGATCTCGTCGTTCGCGATGGTGCCCCGCCACCGGCTGGAGCTGCGGGCCGGCAAGATGTCGACCGCCGATCTGTTCGACATCAATCCGGCTGGATCGGACAGCCATCTGCAGTTCATGAACTGGGCCGTCGACAACAACGGCGCCTACGACTACGCCGCCGACACCCGCGGATACACCTACGGATTCCTGGTCGAGTACCAGGGGCCGTTCGTCGAGGCGCGCTTCGGCGAGATGTTGATGCCCACCGTGGCGAACGGCATCGATCTCGACTGGGATCTCGCCAAGGACCGGGCCGAAAACCTGGAGCTCGAGATCAAGTACAGCCGCCACGACGACTGGGCCGGAACCTTGCGGGTGCTCGGCTTCCTCAACCACGCCGCGATGGGGAGCTATGCGGAGGCGATCGCCGCCGCCCAGACGGCCGGCACCACCCCCGACATCACGCTGTCGCGTCAGAAGGGGCGACTCAAAGGCGGATTCGGGCTCAACGAGATCCAGGAGCTCGGGCCGATGGTGCGGGCCTTTGCGCGCATCGGGTGGAACGACGGTCGGAACGAGAGCTTCGCCTACACGGAGATCGACAACACCTTCGAGATCGGTGGAGATCTGCGCGGGCTCCTCTGGCGCCGGCCCGACGATCGGCTGGGTCTGGCGTTCGTCAGCAACGGCATCTCCAGCGTGCACGCGGAGTACCTGCGCCAAGGTGGGCTGGGGTTCATCATCGGCGACGGGAACCTCGACTACGCGCGCGAGACGATCGTCGAGCACTACTACAACTGTCACGTCTGGCGGGGCGCCTTCCTCGCCGAGGACGTGCAGCTCATCGTCAACCCCGGCTTCAACGCCGCGCGCGGGCCGGTGTGGGTCTTCTCGTTGCGCGGCCACCTGGAATTTTGAAGGGTAAGATGCGCGGATGAGCGAGCTGGCGGACACCGTGAACGAGGCGGTCGAGCGATCCCGCGGCGAAGAAGGTGACGGCCCGGCGCGTCCGCGGACGCGCTGGAACCTCAACGCGGTGGTCGCCATCAGCGTCGCGATCACGGCCACCTTCACCGCGCTCTGCAACGTCAAGAAGGGGAATGTGGTGCAGGCGATGGCGCGCGCGCAGGCCAGGGGCGTCGACGCCTGGGGCTACTATCAGGCCAAGGGCACCAAGCTCAACATCGCCGAGTCGGCGCTGGACGGCTTGCGCATCCAGCGCGAGACGATGCCGGGGCTCAGCGTCGACGGCCGCGCGCTCATCGACCGGAAGATCGGCGAGTACACCGAGAAGGTCCAGCGCTACGACGTCGAGAAGGGCGAGATCAAGCGGACCGCCGAAGGGTTCCAGCAAGACTACGAACGGCTCGACGCCCGCCACGACCAGTTCGACATGGCCGAGGCCTTGACCTCGATCGCCGTCGCCCTCTTCGGCATCACGGCGCTGACGCAGAAGAAGCGGCTCCTCTATCTGGCCTGGGCCTTCGCGGCCATCGGGGTGGTGCTGGGATTGGCTGGCTTCCTCGGCCTCGGCTTGCACCCCGACTTCCTGGCACGCGCGCTCGGGTAGCGCCGCGCCGGGGCACGGGCTCGGTCGCAAACTACTTCGACAGAATGCACATTGCCGTTACTCTGGGGGCGTCGGGGATCCGGCGCGGGGTGACACGCATGAAGAGATCTTGGCTTTCGATGGGCATCTTGGCTGTCCTACTTTTTGGTTCCGCCCAGGCGCACGCGGAGGAGACCGAGCCGCACAGCGTCGGCGTCGGATACAAGATCGGCAACGGGGTCGGGTTCCTGGGCGCCGACCTGATTCTCCGCCTCTTGCCGCACGTCGTCTTCGATCTGCAGGCCAACTACGTGTCCGTCTCCGAGTCGATCAACGGCCAGGACCAGACGGTGACCGGGTATGCGTTCGCGCCGATGGTTCAGTTTCAGCTCAAGTCGATCGGACACACGCCCTACCTCGGCGTCGGCCTGGTCTACATCCACGAATCCCTCCAGAACGTGACGGCGTCGGGGACCGGTCTGCTGGTCAACGCCGGCTACGAGTGGCGGTTCGCCTCCGGGGTCGGCGTGTTGGTGGGTGCCGGCATCGATGACCTCGGCACCTTGAGCGCCACCGACGGCACCACCACCATCCATCAAGAGGGCGCTCTCCTCTTCAACATCGAGGCGGGCGTCCGCTACTTCTTCTAGACCGAAGCCTCAGCGGAGCGCGACGGTCGCGACGCCGATCGCCGCGCCGGCGAAACCTACCAGGATCATGTCGCGGCGGATGCCGGCGGCGACCTTGCGGCTGGCGGCGACCTCGTCGTCGGGGGCCTTGGTCATGGTGAGGTCTTCGTGCTCGAAGGTCCCCTCGGCGGCGCGCCGGATGCAGGTGTTGCGACTCACCTGCAGAAAACCGACCGCCGCCAACGTCGCCGGGACGAACAACAGGAGACGGCAATACCAGGGGGCCTCGAGCGCCATGAGCCCGAGCAGCAGAACGCTGAAGACGATGACCCACAGAATCCCGAAGCGCGTCCGGAGGCGCCGCCCGGCCGACGAAATGTTGGCCTTGCACGCGGGGGCGACGGTGGACATGTCGGTGGTGGACATGGCGGCAATATAGCGCCCCGATCGCGGGCGGCCAGCGCGCCCGCGGCGAAACTTGATAAGGTCGCGCGGCGATCGATGGCGGCCCGACCGAAAGCGCTCCTGGCCTGGAGCAGCGGCAAAGACAGCGCCTGGTCGCTGCACGTTCTGCGCGAGCAGGCCGAGGTCGAGGTGGTGGGGCTGCTCACCACCATCAACGAGGCCTTCGATCGCGTGGCGATGCACGCCGTGCGGACCGAGCTCTTGCGCGCGCAGGCCGAGGCCGCCGACCTTCCGCTGTGGCCGGTGGCGATCCCCTGGCCGTGCAGCAACGCCGAGTATGAAGCGGCGATGGCGGCGGTGCTGGCGCGCGCGGCCGCGGCGCACATTTCGGCCGTGGCGTTCGGCGACCTCTTCCTCGACGATGTCCGCCGCTACCGTGAGGAGCGGATGAAGGAGACCGGTCTCCGCCCGCTGTTTCCAATCTGGGGGACGCCGACCGGCGCGCTGGCCACCCGCATGGTGGCGTCCGGCCTGCGCGCCCGCCTCACCTGCGTCGATCCGGCCAAGCTGGATCCGAGCTTCGCCGGGCGCGACTTCGACGCCGCCCTGCTCGCCGATCTCCCGCCGTCGGTCGATCCCTGCGGCGAGAACGGCGAGTTCCACACCTTCGCCACCGACGGCCCGATGTTCCGTCACGCGATCGCGATCCGCGCCGGCGAGGTGGTCACGCGCGACGGTTTCGTCTTCGCGGATCTGCTGCCGCCATGAAACGACGCCTGGTAGGACCCTTGATCTTGGGCGCCTTCTTGATCTGCACGTCGGCGCGGCCCGCGCGCGCGTCCGGGCACGCCCTCAACGGCCTCGACGCCTACGCGCCCCTCCTCGCCGTGCTGGTCATCCTCGGCGCGGCCATTCCTTCCGAATTCGGCGCCTTCGTTCCCGACCGCGACGCCAAGTTCCTGCTCGGCTGGGCCTGGCAAGTTCCGCTGCCGATGGCGCCCCACCACCGCATCATCGGAGGCGTCGACTACATCGTCGGCGACGTCGCCGACCACGTGCGCGGCCGGATCGGCTATCGCTATGATCGGCGGTACTTGATCGGCGGCGTGGCCGCGGCGTTCGACAACGACGGCATGAGCTGGTCTCCGGAGGTCGGGGTCAAGTTCCTGCACTTCGACGCGGACAAGGACGCCTTGGCCGATCCGTCGCTGCACCTCCTGGTCCGGGCCAACGTCGCGGCGACCTTCGACCGTTTCATCGGCCTCAGCGTCCTGCTCGGCTGGAACGTGTTCTGACGATGCGCATCGTCTCGCTCCTCGCCAGCGGGACCGAGCTGGTGGCCGCGCTCGGCCTGGGCGACAGCCTGGTCGGCCGATCGCACGAGTGCGACCACCCGGAATGGGTCAAGCGCCTGCCGTCGCTGAGCCGCCCGACCTTCGACATCACCGGAACCAGCGGCGAGATCGACGCGCGCGTTCGCGAACGGCTGCGCAGCGGCGCGCCGCTCTACGAGATCGACGAAGCGCAGCTGGCGGCCCTGGCGCCCGACGTGATCATCACGCAGACCCATTGCGAGGTCTGCGCGGTCAGCCCGGCCGATCTGGTACACGGCGTGGCGGCGAAGCTGGAACGGCATCAGGTCGTCGCGCTCAGCACCGGCACCGTCGACGGCATCCTCGACGGATTCGTGCATGTCGCCGAGGTGCTCGGGGCCGCAGACGCCGGGCGCTCGTTGGTCGCCGAGATTCGCACCCGCCTGGCTGCCGTCGCGGAAGTTACACGGCCGCTCCGCCACCCCCGCGTCGCCTGCCTCGAATGGATCGAGCCGCTGTTCGCGATGGGGAATTGGGGTCCGGAGATCGTCGAGATCGCGGGGGGTGCCGGCGTCTTCGGCGCGCCTGGCGCGCACTCCGCCACCCTCCCCTACGAAGCGCTGCGCGACGCCGACCCGGAGATCATCGTGGTTGCCCCTTGCGGTTTCAGTCTCGAACGGACCCTGGGGGAAATGCCGCTCCTCACCGACCGGCCCGGGTGGTTCGATCTGGCGGCCGTGCGCACCGGCCGCGCCTTCGCCGCCGACGGCAACTTCTTCTTCAACCGCTCAGGCCCGATGCTCTTCGAGACGCCCGAGATCCTGGCGGAGATGCTCCACCCCGCGCACTTCCCGCCGCGCCACCAGGGAACTTCCTGGCGGCAGCTCCCCTCGCGGCCGCCCGACGGCCGTTGACACACCATTAACAATGACACGCTGGTTTTGGAGCCCGCGGCATGAGATGTCAGATCCATGAGCGAGCCGGCCGCGCGAACCTCGGAGGAATGGTTCGCGATCCTGCGCGGTGAGGTGAACAGACTCGGGCGGGCGCTGGGCGAAGCGATCCGGACGCTGTCGGGTGAGGGCCTCTACGCGCACGAAGAAGCGATCCGCGCCCTGACCAAGGCGGCCCGTCGCGGTGGCGCATCGGCGGCCGCCCGTCTGCACGACCTCGTGGCGTCGCTGTCGGTCGACGACGCCGAGGGGCTGCTGCGCGCTTTTTCCGTCTACCTGCACCTCGCCAACACGGCCGAGGAGCGCCACCGCGTGCGAGTGAACGCCGCCCGCAACACCGCCAGCAGCGCCGAGGCGCCGCGCCGCGAATCGATCTTGGGGCTGGTGGGGACGCTCAAGAGTGAGGGATGGAGATACGACGACCTGGTCGGGCTGCTCTCGTCGCTGCGCCTTCACCTGACCTTCACCGCCCACCCGACCGAGACGCGCCGACAAACCGTGCGCCACCACCTCACCGAGATCTCCGCGGCGCTCGATCGGCAGGCACCGGGCGAGGTCCGGGCCCGGGTGGCGCTGCTGTGGGGCACGTCGGAGCTGCACAGCTTGCGCCCCACCGTCGAGGACGAGGTGCGCGGCGGCCTGCAGTACCTGCCGATCGTCTTGTGGTCGGTGATCCCGAAGCTGGTCGAGGGATTGGAGCGCGCTGTCGAAGCCCACTACGGCCAGCGGCCGGCGTTGCCGCCGCCGGTGGTGTTCCGGAGCTGGATCGGCGGCGATCGCGACGGCAACCCGAACGTGCTGCCCGCCGTCACCCGCTGGGCCCAGGATTTCGCGCGCCGCGAGGTGGTTCGCCTCTACGCCGACGAGCTGGATACCCTGGGACGCGATCTCTCGGTCTCCGAACAACGCGTGCGCTTGCCGAAGACGCTGCGCCTCGAGATCGACGATCTGTTGATGGGCGTCGAGATTCCCGAGGCGTTCCGCAGCGAGCCGTTCCGGTGCCTCTGTCTCGGCGTGCGCGAGAAGCTGCGCGGGCTCTCGGAGACCTCGTCGGGACCGACTTACGGAGATGCGCGCGAGCTGCAGGCCGATCTCAAGACGATCGCGGGCGGCCTGCGCAAGGTGGGGCTCTCGGGCGCGGCGGCGCTGGGGGTGCGGCCGTTGCAGCTCCGCGCCGAGGTGTTCGGTCTCGACCTGGTGGCGCTCGATCTGCGCGAGGAGTCGCGCGCCCACGCGACCGCCGTCGCCGAGCTCCTGCGGGTGGGCGGCGTCTGCGCCGACTACGAAGCGCTCGACCGCGAGGCGCGCGAGGCGCTGCTGCTGCGCGAGCTGGCCTCGGCGCGACCCCTGGCGCCGATCGGCCATCAGCCGGCGGCCAAGGCCCTCGCGGTCGCGCTGGGCGCGCTCGACGCCTGGCGCGCGCGCGGCGCCTACGTCATCA
>JADGRB010000200.1 GCA_017881315.1 Pseudomonadota bacterium | reverse complement strand
CAGCTCTGGCCCGTCTGACAGGTCTTGCCGCAGCTTCCGCAGTTCTGCGTGTCGGTCGCGAGGTTCGTACAACCCTGGCTGCACGACGTCTGGCTGCCGTTGCAGGTCGGCCCGGCAGTGCTCGGTTTGGCGCAGCTGGCGACCAAAAGCGAGGCACCGACAATCGCAGCGAGAGCCGCCTGCGAGAAAGCTTGGCGTCCGAACATATGGAACTCCTTTATGGGGGGATTAGGGGACGAGCGAGAACCCCATTTTCTGAGCTTCAAACTTGGACCGCGCTGGGGGACGGGGCCCAAACTTTGGAGAGTGGGAGGCTGAACTTGGGCGAGATGCGTCCGCTACGGTAGCTGAACGTAGGCGGTATCGTACACATGCCGCGGCAAAACCCCAACCCGTTTTCGCCCCGGAAACGGCAGAGCTTGCCCGTCTCTATGTTGACCGCAGAGCAACGCCGGCGACGCTTCTTGGTCAACAATTCCGGAAGCCTGGCTCGTCTGCGCTCCGCCAACCTGGCGAAAGTTATGACAAGACAATATTTAGTGTCCTAGCATACCTATTGCAGATGTCAGGATGTGATGGAAACTCAGACCCCCCGCTGGCGTTCGAACTTGGTGTCACTGAGCCTCGCATCCTCTTTCGCCCTGCTTCTCGTAGGTTGCGGTGAAATGGAGGGCGATGTGGGCGTCACCGAAGCGGTGTCCGACCTCGTCACGACGAATGGGCTAGTTTCCGTCAACGGGCTCAGCACCTCCAACGGGCTCAGCACCTCCAACGGGCTCAGTACCTCCAACGGGCTCAGCACCTCCAACGGGCTCAAGAGCGTCAACGGTCTGATGTCGACGGCGCCGGGACGGACGGAGATCGCCTATCTCGTCCACTGCGCTCTCCCCACCGGAACCTCCATCGTCAAGCAGGATCAGAACGGCACCAACTACACGTTCCCGGGCGCGCTCGGCCTGGCGCCGGCGTGGCAAAACGGCGCCTGCGATCAGACCTGCCAGGAGAACATCTCGTCTTGCCTGCTCGCCAGCATAAACACGGCCGGCATTCACGTTCCGCTCTGGATCGTTTCGCCGAACCCCGCCGCCGGCTGGGGCCAGGATCCCGACTACCCCAACCAGGAAGCCACCTTCTTCGGCAACGTCTTCACGATGGGCGCGCACGGAACCGACCCCACCACGAACCCGATGTATTACTGCGCGGGACCGCAGATCAAGGTCAAGCCGCCGGCGGGACGGCTGGGATCGAATCAGGTGAGCCCACCCTACGTGGACGTCTTCGGCAGCCAGTACGCGCAGTGCAAACCCTCGTGCACGGCGGCCGACTATCCGCACCAGGCGGACGGCTTCAAGGCCTGCGCCGGTTGGAACAACCCGGTCACCGTCTGGCGCTAGCGCGGACCCGAACCGAGCGGGCTTGGTTTCCCCACCCAGGCCTGGCCCACCGCCAATATAGATTTCGGGGGAAGCGGGCGTGGCTCCCAGGAGCCGCGCCCGTTACGTTTTTGGTAGGCTGGGCCAATGCCGACCCTGCCGATTTACCAGGTGGACGCGTTCGCCGACCGACCCTTCGCCGGGAACCCCGCGGCGGTCTGTCCGCTCGAGGCGCCGATCCCCGACGCGCTGATGCAGGAGATCGCCGCGGAGAACAACCTGTCCGAGACCGCCTTCGTGCTGCGCGATGGGAACGCGTTCGGCTTGCGTTGGTTCACGCCCACGGTGGAGGTCGATCTGTGTGGGCATGCGACGCTGGCGGCGGCGTTCGTCCTCATGACCGAGATCGATCCGGCGCGCACCGAGGTCACGTTCCGGACGCGCAGCGGGCTGCTCGCCGTCCGGCGCGCCGATGCCGGAGAATTCGTGCTCGATTTTCCCGCCTTGGCGCCGGTGCCCGTCGACGCCGAAACCACGGCCCGGGTGGCGCGGATGCTGGACGCGACGCCGGCCGAGGTCTTGCGCGCGCCCGTGGGGACGCTGCTGGCCGTGCTCGCCGACGCGGGCACGGTCCGCCGCGCCATCCCCGATCTGGCGGCGGTGGCGCAGACGGGCACGAGCCTGTGCATCACGGCGCCCGGCGGCGACGAGTCGCGGCCGGTCGACTTCGTCTCGCGCTATTTCGCACCCGCGCACGGCATCCCCGAGGATCCGGTCACCGGGTCCGCCCATTGCATCCTGACCCCCTACTGGGCCGCGCGACTCGACAAGACGGCGCTGCGGGCACGCCAGGTCAGCCGCCGCGGCGGCGAGCTTTCCTGCGCGCTGGCCCGCGACCGGGTGCTGGGTGACCGAGTCCTGATTGGTGGCCAGGCCCGCCTGGTGATCAGCGGGACGCTGCGCTATTGAAAAAAGGACCCGAGAGGGTCCTTTAGATCCCCCGCGACGAGCATCGCCGGGCGAAGCCCGTCGATGCTTCACGCGACTATTAGGCCTTGGCCGTCTCGCGCTTGGTGACGTCCGGCTGGTAGAACGGCGCGAAGATCGTGGCCAGGATCGAGGGCGCCGCCGCGATCAACACGATCACGAAGAACCACTGATAGCCGACGGCCTTCTGGAGGTAGCCGCTCACGGCGCCGGTGATCATCATGCAAGCGCCCATGAGCGCCGTCGCGAAGGTGTAGTGGGCGGTCCTGTACGGGCCGGGGGCGATCTGCTGCATCATATAGATCATGTGACCGACGGCGCCGATCCCCCAGCCCAGCTTCTCGACGGTCACGATGACCGTGATGAGCGCGGTGCTGGTCGGCAGGGTCTGGCTGAGGACCAAGAAGGTCACGTTGGGGACGTTCAGGCAGAGACAGAGGAAGAGCAGCGTCTTCTTGAGGCTGAGGCGCGAGACGATCCAGCCGCCCACCAGCGAGCCGACGATGAAGGCCGCGCTGCCGAAGGTGCCGTAGATGTAGCCGAAGGTCTGGTTCGTGAGGCCAAGACCCTGGTTGGCTCGGCTGTCGATCATGAAGAGCGGCCCCATCTTGTCGAGCAGGCCATAGCCGAACCGATAGAAGAAGGCGAAGGCAAGCATCGGCCAGATCCCCTTCTTGTCGAAGAAGGTGGTGAACGCGTGGCCGAAGATCTTCATCGCCTCGCCGAAACCCTTGGGGGCGTCCTGGGCCTTGGCGCCCGGCGGCAGCACGCGTCCGTGATAGATGCCGGCCAGGAACATGAGCCCCGCGATGGCCATCATGATCGCCATCCAGGAGGTCGCCCAGCTTCCGGTGCGCTCGTGCAACACGCCGCTCACGGTGACGAACGGCCCCTGGGCCAGCAAGAAGCCGGCGTTCCAGCACATGCTCTGGAAGCCCAGGTACTTGGCCTGGTCCTTGGGGGTCAACGTCGTCACGTAAACGCCGTCGGTGCCGATGTCCTGCGTGGCTCCCAGCACCGCGGTCACGGCGACCAGGATCAGCACGGGCCCGAACCAGCTCGTCCCGGGGAGCTTGAGCGACAGCGCGATCCCGGCGATCGCGACGGCCAGCGCGAACTGCATCAGGACGACGAAGAACTTCTTGGTCCTGTAAAGCTCGAGCAAGGGCGCCCACACGAATTTGAAGGTGTACGGAAACCCGAGGATGCTGGACCAGAAGGCGGCCTTGTCGTTCTCCATCCCCATGTTCTTGAACATGATGTTGGCGACGCTGCCGACGGTGACGTAGATGAGCCCCATCGCCAGGTAGCTCGAGGGAACCCAGAGGAACGGATTCTTGTAGGTGGGCGCGTCGTCCACGGAGGTGGGCGGAGCCGCTGGAATTGGCTGGGCGCTCGGATCGCCAGCAATCACGGGAGCCGGGGGGAGGGCCATGGGGGGGAATCCTATTCGCAGGCTCGGTGCCGAAGGGGAAAAAAAGAAAGCCGCAAGGAAGCGAGCCCGCGCGGCCGGCGCGGCGAAAATCGCGGGCTGCTCACGCCGACTGTCTTGAGGGCCTAAAGACGATACGAAAGTCTGCCCGCGCGGTTACGCTGCCCGCATGTCGAATCCGGCTTCACTGCGGGAGGTCGCCCGGGTGCGCGTCATCTACGGCGACACCGACCAGATGGGAATGGTCTATTACGGGAACTACCTGCGCTACTTCGAGATCGCGCGCACCGAATTCCTGCGCCAGGCGGGCGCGACCTACCGCGCATTCTCGGAGGCGAGCGGCCACAAGCTACCGGTGGTCGAGGCGTGCGTTCGCTACCGCCAGTCGGCCCGCTACGACGACGAGATGGCGCTCTTCGCCGCGATCGCCAAGCTCGGCGGCGCGTCGGCACGTTTCGAGTACGAGATCCGGCGCCTGCCCGACGGGGCGCTGCTGGTGGACGGGCACACCTTGCACGCCTGCATCGACGCCGCGGGAAAGGTGTCGCGAATTCCGCGCTCGCTGCGCGACGCGCTCAGCGCGACAGCGGCACCGCCGCCGCCGGCTCCAGCACCCGGAAGGTGAACGACTCGGTGAGGAAGAGCTCGACGGTCTGGCGATCGTGGCCGAGGTAGCCCACCGACCAGTCCTGCCCGACGTGGAGCTCGTAGTCGCCGCCGCGCACCGAGAGCAAGACGCCGCCGTCGATCGCCGGCGCGCGCACCAGCGGCCCGTCGATGACCTGCTGGGTGATCCGCTTGGCCAGCGGATAGCCATCCTCGGCGGCGGCCAGCAGCTGCGCGTAGATGGGCGCCGCCAGCACCAGCGCGTACGGACCGCTGATCCCCGCCTGCCGCAGGGTCTCGCGGGCGGCGAGGATCGCGCCCGGCAGCTGCCGCACGTCGGCCGGCAGCTTGTGCGCCGCGTGCGGGCTGGCCGGAATGATCCCCTCGATGTGGGCCGGCCCGAAGCCGTTGAAGATGGCCGCGTCCTCGGCGTGGGCGGCCTTCTCGGCGGCCAGCACCACCGCGTCGAGATCGGGATCGGGCGCGCCGCGTGGCACCGAGTCTAGCTCCGACTGCGCGAGGCGGATCGGCACGCGCACCTCGATGAGCTGCTGCACGCGCCGGATGCCGACCTGCACGTCCGGGTCGGTTCCGGCGGTGAGCAGATCGAGGCGACCGGTGTTGACGGCCGCCAGATCCCAGCCGTGCGGGCCGCGAAAGTCGACGATGCGCCGGCCCGCGAGGTTCAGCTTGAGGACGCGCGCCGCCTCCGCGTCGACGGCGGCGAACGCGTCCGCCGTGATGGGCGCCAGGTTTCGCTTGAGCAGATCGTGTGTCATGGGGTGATCCTCAGGCTGCCGATGGCGAGCGAGGCGGCCTCTGCCGCGGTCTTCTTGGTCGATGGACCGCCGGGCGCCGGCGCGCCGCCAGCCGCTTTCGCGGCGTCCTCGATCTCCGTGATGGGACCGTCGGTGAACAGGTAGGTCCGCGCCGTCTCGTCGAACTTGGCGTCGCGCCGCCGGATCCACTCGAGCGTCATCATCGCGTGCTCCACCTCTTCGTTGCGGTTGTGAAGCATCACCGCCTTGAGCGCCTCGTCCTTGGAGGCGTCGGCGCGCTGCTGGTACCAGTCGATCGCCTCCAGCTCCTCCATCAGCGACAGCAGCGCGCGATGGAGATCCTTGGTCGGCTCCGGCAGCAGCGCGACCTCTTCGTGGTACCCCTCGTGGCTCATGCGTCGGGAATATAGACCGGGATTGCCGCTGGGCCAGGGGCGATCGCACCGCGCGAGCACACTTCCGGATGCGGCGACCCGCCGCCTGTGCTGCCCGACGGGCGAAGCCGTCGGCGGCGCTACTTGGGTTTGGCCGCGCGCAACGAGGCGGAGTTGATGCAGTAACGTTGCCCCGTCGGCGCCGGACCGTCGTCGAACAGGTGGCCGAGGTGCCCGCCGCAGCGCCGGCAGCAGACCTCGGTCCGCATCATGCCGTGCGAGGCGTCGGTCTCGGTCGCGACCGCACCGGCGGCGGCCGGCGCCGTGAAGCTGGGCCAGCCGGTCCCCGAATCGAACTTGGCGTCCGACGAGAAGAGCTCCGCCCCGCAGCCGGCGCAGAGGTAGGCCGCGTCCTCGTGCGCGTTCCAGAGCGGACCCGAAAACGCCCGCTCGGTCCCCTTCTGCCGCAGGACCTCGTATTGCTCGGGGGTGAGCGTCGCCCGCCACTCAGCGTCCGTCTTCTCGACCCGATCGGCCCGGTCGGCCTTGTCGGAGCGGTCGGCGGTCGCTGCCTTCTTGTCGACCTTGTCCGCCATCGTCGGCGGATTATATCCTGCTACACTCGCGCCGCCTTGATTTCCGCCGATCGCGTCCTCATCACCGTCACCGGCCCGGATCGCACCGGCGTGACGGCCACCCTGACCGGCATCCTCGCGCAGCAGGGGGCCACGCTGTACGACATCGAGCAGGTGGTCGTGCAGGGACAGCTCACGCTGTGCTTGGTGGTCGGCGTCCCCGAGACGCGCGACGTCCTCAAGGAGCTCCTGTTCGCCGCCAAGGAGCTGGGCATGGAGCTGAACTTCAAACCGGTGCCCGCCGATACCGCCGCGACCGAGGCGCCACCCGTCGCCGAGGGGCGCCGCTTCGTCATCACCGCCATCGGCCCGACGCTGGGCGCGCCGCACCTGCACGCGATCGCGACCGCGCTGGCCACCGAAGGCGCCAACATCGAAAAGATCGGGCGGCTCTCGGAGAACACGCTGGCGTCGGTGGAGATCCACGCGCTCTTGCCGGGGGATCGCGACAGCGAGGTGCTCAAGCGGACGCTGCTGGCGGTGGCGACCAGCACCGGCTTCGACGTCTCGCTGCAGCCCGAGAGCCTCTACCGCCGCTCGAAGCGCCTGGTGGTCCTGGACATGGACTCGACGTTGATCCGGATCGAGGTCATCGACGAGCTGGCGCGCGCCCACGGCGTCGGGCCCGAGGTCGCCCGCATCACCGAGCGCGCGATGCAGGGCGAGATGGACTACGACGAATCGTTGCGCCAGCGGGTCGCGCTGCTCAAGGGCCTCGACGTCAAGGTGCTGGACCGCATCGCCGCCGACCTGCCGCTCACCGAGGGCGCCGAGACGATGGTGCGCGTCCTCAAGCGCCTCGGCTACAAGATCGCGGTCATCAGCGGCGGCTTCTCGCGCGCGGCCGAGGCGCTCAAGCGCCGGCTGGACATGGACTACGCCTATTCGAACAACCTCGAGGTTCAGGGCGGCAAGCTCACGGGGCGCGTGATCGGACCGATCGTAAACGCGCAGCGCAAGGCCGAGCTGCTCGAGACCATCGCGCAGGCCGAGGGCGTGCTGCTGGATCAGGTGATCGCCGTCGGCGACGGCGCCAACGACGCCCTCATGCTGGAGCGCGCCGGCCTGGGGATCGCCTTCCACGCCAAGGCCAAGCTGCGCGAGCACGCGGATACCAGCATCTCGGGCGCGGGGCTGGACGCGATCCTGTACCTGCTGGGGCTTTCGGCGCGCGAGCTGCAGGAGGTCGAGTGACGGCCGCGACCGAGACTCGAATGGATCGCGCTTGACGGGTAAACTCCCTGGGCATAAGCATGCGCCCGTAGCTCAACTGGATAGAGCATCGGCCTTCTAAGCCGAGGGTCGCAGGTTCGACTCCTGCCGGGCGCGCGGCCGCAAAGTGCGGCGACTGAGAACGAAAAACTTAATATCGACACACCTGGTGGGTGTAGCTCAATTGGTAGAGCATCGGTCTGTGGCACCGAGGGTTGCGGGTTCAATCCCCGTCACTCACCCAAATTTATTCGACTACTTAGGATACAACTTACGCGGTTGTCGCCAGCCTGTCGCCACCCAGCCGGCTGATCGCTTCTCCGCAGGTCCCCTTCACTCTCATGCATGTAGCGGTTGGTCACAGCGATCGACGAGTGACCCGCCAGTTTCTTGATCACGACGGCGGCGACGCCGCGCCCGGCAAGATGCGAGCAGAACGAATGCCGGAGCACGTGCCAGCCGGTCCGTCGTAGACCCGCCCTCTTCTCCTGCCGCGCGATGCCCGTGCGCATCGTGGTCAATGTCCACCTCGATCCGTCGTCGTGGCAGAAGACCAGCCGCGACTTCAAGTGCCGGATCGCCTTCAGAGCGGCCGCCGCACGAGCGATACCCTCTCATTGTGGTGTGGATGACGGGGGGTCCAGCGAGCGCTATGCAATGATGTAGGGGTGCGGTCGGATCTCCGGCGTTTCGCGACGCTCGCGGCGACGATTCTGGCGCTGACCTGCGCGCACGCGCGCCGGTCGCCGCGCCCCTGCCCGCCGGTGCGCCCGTACGTCAAGACCCCCGCGCTCGCCCCCACCGACGCCACCACGGTCGCAGGCGTCGGCGCGACGGGTGCGCGCTACCAGGTCTGCCCCGACGCCGGGACCTATCTTCTGTCGCGCGCGGGTGCACGCGAGCCGAAACCGTTCGAGCTCGGCGACCTGCTGATCGCTGTCTACGAGCCGCACTCCGACGTTGGCAAAGCGAAGGTCGTCAACGTGAATTGTTTGACGCCCGGGCGAGCGCCCGGCCTGATGTTGGCGATAGGAACCGGCACCCTCCGGCCCGACGAGCTGGCGCGCAAGCTGATGGCCGCCGCCGACCGCGTCGCCCCCGACGCCACCGTCTACCTGGAGGTGGAGCTGATCCCGCGCCCCGGCCCGCGCTGCGCCCCGGACGACCCGGCCTGCAAGCCGCTCCCCTACGAAGGCCGCTGCGCCGAAGAGACTGGCTACGACCCAAAAGCCAAGCGCAGGCCCGCCGGGATGCTCGGCCACGCCGGCGGCTCTTGTACCTACGACGGCGAATGCGTCATCGGGGGCTGCGGCAACGACTGCGGTCCCCCCTCCATCGAGGGCCAGGAGGGAACCTGCGAGGAGTACGAGTTCAACGAGCCGATCTATTGCGGATGCGTGAACCGGCGCTGCGCCTGGTTCAGGACCGAGTAGGACCTAGCGTGGCGGCCGTGCGCCTCGCTCCAGGACCTTCCCGGTAGAGGGGGGGAAGGCTGGGGTAGGCTGGCGCGCAGTTGATAGATCGGTGATTATCGGGTGGTCGGATGGCCTTTATCCGGCCTATCCTCACCACCGAACTCCGCGCGAGTGTGCCCGTGCCTCCCAGCATGAGCATCGCCCCTTGCCACTCCGGAAAGAGGATCATCAGGGAGTACAGGCCTTTC
>JADGRB010000199.1 GCA_017881315.1 Pseudomonadota bacterium | reverse complement strand
GGGCGTCGCGGACGGTCGGGCGGACGCCGGGGACGATCGGGGCCACGGCGGCGACCGCGGCGACCTCCAGGCGATCGCGCAGGTCGGCGACCCGCGCGTCGGCGCCGCCGTCGAGCGCGCGGCGGGCGAGCGCGACGGCGCGGGCGAAACCTACCAGCGCCGGGAGGTTCTCGGTTCCCCCGCGCAGGCCGCGCTCCTGACCGCCCCCGACCCAGAGCGGTTCGACGCGGGCGCCCGGCCTGACCCAGAGCGCGCCGGCGCCGCGCGGGCCGTGCAGCTTGTGCGCCGAGAGCGCCAAGGTGTCGGCGCCGAGCGTTCGGGGACGCAGGCGCAGCCATCCAAAGCCCTGGACGGCGTCGACGTGCAGATGCGGGCGCCGCGGTCCGGCGCCGAGCCGTCGCCCGATCTCCGCCACCGGCTGCAACGTTCCGAGCTCGTTCTGGACCAGCATGACGGCGACCAGCGCCGTGTCGGGGCGTACGGCGGCGGCGACCTCCTCGGCGCGCAAGACGCCGTTCGGCGCCGGGGCGATCACGTCGACGGAGTACCCGTCAGCCCCCAGCGCTTCGACGGCGCGCATGACCGCCGGGTGCTCCAGCGCGCCGACGACCAGATGCCGGCCTCGGGCGGCGCGCGCCGCGCCCAGCACCCCGAGCGCGTCGGCCTCGGTCCCGCCGCTGGTGAAGACGATCTCCTCGGCCTCGACATCGAGCGCCGCCGCCACCTCGGCCCGCGCCGCCCGGAGCGCACGCGCCGCGGCTGCGCCGGGCGCGTGCGCCGCAGCCGGATTCGCGTAGTGCACGCGCGCCGACTCCGCCATCGCCGCCAGGACCTCATCGTCCGGGCGCGTCGAAGCGGCGTTGTCGAGGTAGATCATGACCGTCGACTATAGAGCCGTTTGCCGAGCCCCGAGGCACCCGCTTGGCCGATCCGGCTTCCTTGAGGTAAATGAGAAGGGTGGATATTGGCGGCAGAGCCAAGAAAATCCTGCACGCCGTGGTGTCCGAGTATCTCGCCACCGGCGAGGCAGTGGGGTCGCATACGGTCACCCGGCGCTACGGCCTCGATGTGTCCGCTGCGACCGTGCGCACCGTGATGGGGGATCTGGAAGAGATCGGCTTGCTCCGGCACGCGCACACCTCGGGCGGGCGGCTGCCGACCGAGCGCGGGCTGCGCTACTACGTCGACATGCTGCTGCGGGTCCGCAATCTCACCGCGGGCGAGAAGGACGATATTCGCGAGCGGCTGGCGCCGGCCAGCGGGGACGTGCCTGAGGTGATGCAACGGACCTCGCGCATGCTGCGCGAGCTCAGCCATTTGACGGTGGTGGTGCAGGCGCCCCGCCCCGAGAGCGACGTGGTTCAGCACCTGGAATTCGTCCAGCTGCGCGACGGGCAGCTGCTGGCGGTCATCGCGGCGGCCAGCGGGCAGATCCAGAACAAGCTGGTGCCCATCGATTTTCCGCTCACGCCGAGCGAGCTCGATCGGATCAACAACTTCTTGAACGGCCTGGTGGCCGGGCTGACGCTGGATCAGATCCGCGCGAAGCTGCTGGAGGAGATCGCCAGCGAACGGTCCGTGCACGACGAGCTGATGGCGCGAGCGCTGCAGCTGGCGCGCGCCGCGGTCCCCATCGACCTGGAACCCGAGGTTCTTGTCGACGGGCAGTCGAATCTCTTGGCCGGGAAGGCCGATCTGGAACGCGCCAAGGTCTTGCTGCGCACGCTCGAAGAGAAGGACCTGCTGGTGCGCCTGCTGGAACGGACGCTGAGCGCGCCCGGGATCTGCGTCTTCATCGGCGCCGAGGCGAACCTGGCCGATCTCACCGACGTCTCGGTGGTGGCGGCGCCGTACGTCGCGGACGGGCGACCGCTCGGGACCATCGGCGTGATCGGGCCGGCGCGAATGAACTACTCGCGCGTCATCCCGCTGGTCGATTTCACGGCCGAGATGATCGGCGAGGCGCTGGGCAAGCCCCAGTCCTGAAGAGACGAAGCAAGAGATGAAGAGAGAGCAGACGATGAGCCAAGACCCGAACGTGAATGGAAAAGAAGCTCCGAACGTTGATGCCGCCGGACCCGCGGCGCCCGCCACTCCCGAGGACCGGATCGCCGCCCTCCAAGCAGAGCGGGACGAGATGAAGGACCGGATGCTGCGCATCGCGGCCGAGTTCGAGAACTGGAAGAAGCGCGCGCGCAAGGAACAGAGCGACGCCGTCGCGCAGGCCCGCGAGAGCGTCCTCAAGGACGTGCTCGAGGTGGCGGACAACCTCGAGCGGGCCATCGGCGCGCAGTCGCAGGCCGGCGGCAACGGCGTCGTCGACGGCGCCGCGGTGGTCAAGGGCGTCAACCTGGTCCTGCGCCTGTTCCAGCAGAAGCTGGAGCGTTATGAGGTCCGGCCGTTCGAGGCGGCGGGGCAGCCGTTCGATCCTCGGGTGCACGAGGCGATCTCGAAGGTCGAGAGCGCCAACGTCCCCGCGGGCTCGGTCGCGACCGAGCTGCAGAAGGGCTACCGTGTCGGTGAGCGCCTGCTGCGCCCAGCGATGGTTTCGGTGTCGACGGGGCCCGCGCCGGCCAACACGGCCAAGCCGACCAAGACGACGAAGCCGTCAGAGGGTTAGGCGCCTGGCTCGCGACTACTACCAGACCCTCGGGGTCGACCGCGGGTCGAGCGACGTCGAGATCAAGGCGTCGTACCGGCGCCTCGCGCTCAGGTGGCACCCCGACCGAAACCCGGGCGACGCCGCCGCCGAGGACCGATTCAAAGAGCTGGCGATTGCCTACTCGGTGCTCTCCGACCAGGACAAGCGCGCCCACTACGATCGCTTCGGCTCGATCGACGGGCCGCTGGGCGGCGCCGATCTCACCTCCGCGACGGAATTCTTCGATGCCCTCTTCGGCGATCTGTTCGGGCTGGCGCGGCGGCGCTCGACCGCCGGGCGCGACATGCGCTACACGCTGGAGGTCGACTTCGAGGAGGCCGCCCTCGGCTGTGAGAAGACGATCGTCTTCGAGCGTCCGGAGGACTGCAAGGGCTGCCTCGGCACCGGCGCCGAGGGGGCGGCCGCGGGCCTCACCACCTGCACCCGCTGCGGCGGCGATGGGGTGATCCGGAAGAAGGCGGGCTTTCTCACCAGCCGGCGCGAGTGCATGGGGTGCGGCGGAACCGGCCAGGTGCCCCGCGTTCGCTGCGGCGTCTGCGAGGGCGCGGGCCTGGTCGACAAGGAGCGGCGCTACGTGGTGCGCATTCCGCCCGGCTCGATCGGCGGATCGACGCAGCGGTTGCCGCGCGAGGGGGCGCCCGGGCGCCGCGGCGGTCCCGCCGGCGACCTGCACGTGATCGTGAGGGTGCGGCCCCATCCGTTCTACGGCCGGGAGGCGACCCGCGACGGCGAGGTGCTGCTGGTCGACCTGCCGCTGACCTTCGTCGAGGCGACGCTGGGCGCCGAGATCGACGTGCCGGTGCTGGACGGGCACCTGCGCATGCGGGTCCCGGCCGGAACGCAATCGGGCGCGGTGTTCCGCCTGCGCGGCAAGGGATTCCCGCGCGCGGGCGGGCGCGGCGATGCGCACGTGCGCGTCGCGGTCGAGACGCCGACCGCGGTCTCCGAGGAGGCGCGCGCGCTGCTCACCCGCCTGGGCGCCGCCATCGACGACGCGGAGTTTCCGCGCCGCCGTGCCTTCCGTGCGGCCCTCCAGGGCACGGGCGCGGCGCCCGACGGCGAAGCGCCGCGCGCCAAAGTCGCCAGCGAGGGGAGCGGCGAGGGATGAGCGATACACCGGCGCCGCCGCGGCGACCCCGCCTGCTCCTCCACGTCGGCCTCTTCCTGGCGACGTTCCTCACCACCACCGCGGCCGGATCCCTGTACGTCCACGGGCAGCTCGGCGGTGGCTCCGGATGGGAAGCGATCCTTCCCATCAAGGACGGGCTCTCCTATTCGCTGCCGCTCATGCTCATTCTCCTGTCGCACGAGCTCGGGCACTACCTGGTCGCGCGTCTGCACGGGGTCGACGCGTCGTTGCCCTATTTCATCCCGCTGCCGCCCAACTTCGGCCTCGGGACCATGGGCGCCGTGATCGGCATGCGCAACGTCACCGCCGATCGCAAGAAGCTGATCGACATCGGCGCGGCGGGTCCGCTGGCCGGGCTCGTCGTCGCGGTGCCGGTGATCCTGTACGGCCTGGCGCATTCGAAGGTCGGCCCGCTGGTCGGCGGGGGCCTGCAGGAGGGGAACTCGATCCTGTATGCGATCCTCAAGCACGCGTCCAAGGGCGCCTGGCTTCCCGACGGGCACCACGACGTCTTCCTGCACCCGACGGCCTGGGCCGGCTGGGCCGGCCTGCTGGTCACCATGATCAACCTCATCCCGATCGGCCAGCTCGATGGCGGTCACATCGCCACGGCCTACTTCGGCAACGGGTACAACCGCTTCGCGGAGCGCCTGCACCGATTGTTGCCGCTGGGCGCGATCGCGGTCTTCCTGTGGGTGTTGCACCTGGTCCGGATCGAGGGCAACGGGCGGCTGGACGAGGAGCTGGTCTCCATCGCCCTCTTCGCCGCGCTGCCCTGGCTGGTCTGGTATCTGCTGATCCGGATCGTGCGGCGGGCCTCGGGCGACGTGAACCATCCGTCGGTGGACGCGGCACCGCTGCCGCGGAGCCGCCGCGCGCTCTTCTGGCTGATGGTCGCGGTGTTCGTGCTGGTGTTCATGCCGGTTCCGTTTCGGGTCACCTTGGCGGGCGGAGCCGCGCCGCCCCCGCCGCCCGCCGCCGTCACCGCGATCGCGATCCCGCGATGAAGATTCCGTCGTTCGAGATGCCCCTCGACGAGATCCGCGCCAGCCTGGAAAAGTTGCGCCGGCCGCTCAGCATCGCGATCTTGCGCGCGCGGAACCCGTTCAACGTGGGCGCCATCATCCGGGTCGCGCATTCCTTCTTGGTGCGCGAGATCCTGCTGGTCGGCACCGAGCCCTTCTACGAGCGGGCGGCGATGGGGATGGATCGCTACGAGAACATCGTCGCGCTGCCGACCGAGGCCGATCTGATCGCGCACGTGCGCGCCGCCGGCCGCAAGCTGATCGTCTTCGAGAAGGACGTCGCCAAGGTCGACCTCTGGCACGCCGATCTGCCGGACGACTGCGTCATGCTGTTCGGCAGCGAGACGACCGGCGTCACCGACGACATCGTCGCCGCGGCCGATCTGGTGGTGGGGATCCCGATGTACGGCATCAACCACTCGTTCCCGGTGGCCGTCGCCGCCGGCATCGCGATGGCCGAGTGGACGCGCCGCCACTACACGAGCTGAGGCGTTTGGTTGGCGGTGCGGGCCAGCAAGGCCAGCGCCTCGACGTGGGGCGTGTGGGGGAGCATGTCGAAAGGCGTGATGGTGCGGGCCGGGTAGCCGCGCGCCGCAAACCAGCCCAGATCGCGCGCCAGCGTTTCGGGATCGCAGGAGAGATAGGCGATCGCGCGCGGGGCGAGGCGGACGACCTCGGCCAGCACGGCCGTCGCACAGCCCTTGCGCGGCGGGTTCAAGACCACGACATCGGCTCTGTCGATCGCGGCGAGCGCCTGGGCCGCGTCGCCCGCGATGAAGCGGGCGTTGGCGATGCCGTTCCGCGCGGCGGAGGCGGTGGCGTCGGCCACGGCGCCGGCGTGTGATTCGATGCCGATGACCTCGCCGGCCTCGCGCGCGAGGGTGAGGGCGATGGCCCCGATGCCCGAGTAGGCGTCGACCAGGCGCTCTCCGGAGCGGACGGCCAGCCCCTGCGCGATGGCGGCATACGCGAGCGCGGCGACCTCGCGGTTGGCTTGAAAGAATGCGCTCGGCGACAAGCGGAGACGCAGCGCGCGTCCCCCGACGTCGATCCGGTCCTCGAAGAAATCGGTGCCGGCGAGGAGCCGTTCGCTGCCGGCGTCGGCCACGGAGAAGATGTTGTTTCCGGGAGCGCGGTTCTGGTGCTCGACGACGCCCAGGACCTCTGGGCGGGCGGCGCAGAACGCCCGCGCCAGAGCCTCGCCGCCCGGCAGTGGCTGCGCGACCACCCAGACGGCGAGCACCTGGCCGTCGGCGTTGGCGCGCAGGACGACATAGCGCAGCTCCCCGGTTGCGGTGCGCTCGTCGTAGGGTTCGACGCCGGCCTCGTCGAAGATGGCGCGCAACGCGGACGCCGCTTCATCGAGCGGCGGCTCGGCGATCCGGCAGCCGGCCAGATCGACGACCTCGTGCGAGCGCGGCGCGTAGGCGCCGAGGACCAACCTTGCCGCGACGCGCCCGGCGACCAGCTTCGATTTGTTGCGATAGCCGAGGGGGCGCGGCGAAGCGACGCAGGCCGAGACCACCAGGCCAGAGCGCGGCAGGTCCGACGCCGCCAGGGTCGCCTGCGCGGCGAGCGCACGAACGATCCGGTTCCGTTTCCAGTCGAGCTGCGCGGCGTAAGCCAGATGCTGGAGGACGCAGCCGCCGCAGGCGCCGAAGGCGGGGCAAGCGGGCGAGCGGCGATCGGGAGACGCGGACTCGATCGTTTCGAGATCGGCCCAGGCTTCGGCGGTGTGGCTCGAGACATGTGCCACCGTCGCCGCGACCCGCTCCCCCGGGAGCGCGCCCGCCACGTGGATGCGGGGGGGCGCCGTGACGCCGGCCCCCTGGTCGTCGAGGTCGATGAAGTGAAGCGCGAGCCGTTCGCCGGGACGCATCGCCTCCTCAGCGCGCGGGCCCGGCGCCGATCGCCGCCGCCAGCTTGGGCAGGGAGATCTCGTAGCGGTACGCCGTCCCGCGGTGGCCGTCGTCGAACTCCTCGTGCTCGCAGGCGACGCCCAGGGCGCGCAGCCGCCGCACGAAGATCCGCGCACCCAGATCCAGGTTGTGCTCGTCGCGCGTCCCCGCGTCGACGAAGATCAGCTTCATCGCGCGCAGCGCCTCGGCGCGCTCTGCCGCCATCTCGACCGGGTCCCAGGCCTTCCAGCGGCGCCAGACGGCCCAGTCGATCTCGCCCGTCTCGACGTCGAACGGCAGCGCCACGCCGTGGGGGCGGTCTGGATCGGGCGAGTACGCGCCGGCCAACGCCAGCACCATCATGGTCGTGAAGTCGTCGCCGCTCTTGCGTTCCTGGGCCTCGAAGTGGGGGACGAACCCATCGAGCCCGCCCCGGCGGCGCAGCGTGCGCGCCGCGATCGCCAGATCGGGAAGCACCGACAGCTCGAAGTACATGTCGCCGGCGTGGCTCGCGACGGCCGCGAAGAGCTCGGGGTTCCGCATCGCCAGCACGAGCGCGCCGAACCCGCCCGACGACTTGCCACCGATGGCGCGCCCGTCGCGGGCCGCGACCGTCCGCAGGCGCGCATCGACCGCCGGCAACACTTCGCGCAGCAGATGTGTCTCGTAGAGACCAACCGCGGGCGAGTCCAGGTACTGCGCGCCGCCCCAGCGCGAAAAGCAATCGGGCGCGACGACGATCGCCTCGCCCATGCGGCCGCTGGCGACCAGGCGATCGAGGCGCGCCCCCAGGCCCGGCTGCCACGGGCTGCCCGAAAACAGCATCGGGCCGGTGCCGCCGTAACCGGCCAGCCAGTAGATGACCGGATAGCGGCGCGCCGGCGCCTGAGCGTACGACGGCGGCAGCCAGATCGCGATCTGCCGCGAGGTCGGATCGCCGAGCGGGTTGCCGCCGAGCGCGTGGCTCTCGACGGTTTCGATCACGACCGACATCGCGTGGCCAGTGTGGCATAGTCCCGCGCGCCGTGAGCCGTCTTCGATCCTTGGCCGCGCTGGTCGCCCTCGCGCTCGTCGGACATCCGCGGCCGTCGGGCGCCGCCAAGCCGGCCAAGGCGGCCCCGGCCACCGCCGCCTCGGTCGCGGCGCCCAAGCTGGACATCAAGAGCTGGACGCTGCCGAACGGCCTGCAGGTCCTGTTCCTCGCCGACCACAAGGCGCCGATCGCGACGGTGCAGGTTTTCTATCACGTCGGATCGAAGGACGAGCACGTCGGCATCCGCGGCGTCGCGCACATGTTCGAGCACATGATGTTCAAGGGCTCGACGCACGTCCCGCCCGAGGAGCACGCGCGCCTGCTCAAGGAGGTGGGCGGCCAGGTCAACGCGTACACCACCGAGGATCTCACCGCCTACCACGACACCGTGCCCCCCTCGTACGTCGGCTTCGCGCTGCAGCTGGAGGCCGAACGGATGCGGCAGCTGAAGCTCCTCCCCGCGACCATCAACTCGGAACGAAAGGTGGTCGAGGAGGAGAAGCGCCTGCGCGTCGACAACGATCCGGTCGGCAAGGCGATCGAGCGTTTTCGCGCGCTCGCCTACACGCAGCACCCCTACAACTGGACCGCGATCGGCACCATCGAAGATCTCGACAAGGTGACGCCGGCCGACTGCCAGCGGTTCTACGACACCTACTATCAACCGAACAACGCCACGCTGATGGTGGTCGGCGATCTCGACGAGGCGGTCCTGCGCAAGCTGGTCGACCAGCACTTCGGGCCGATCTCGCGTTCGCCGGGCGTCGACCGACCGCGCGCCTATCCGGTCGAGCCGCCGCAGACCGCGACGCGATCCGCGACGCTGCGGATCGAGGTGCAGATCCCGGTGGTGGTCGGCGGCTACCACATTCCGCGGGCGGCCGATCCCGACCTTCCCGCGCTGGAGGTGCTGGCGTCGGTGCTCTCCGGCGGCGAGTCGTCGCGCCTGCACCAGCGCCTGGTCCGCCATGATCACCTGGCGATCGCCGCCGGCGGCGTCACCGAGGCGCTGGAAGATCCCGGTCTCTTCATCGTCTACGCCGCCTACCTGCCCAATCGGGACGGCGGCCGCGTCGAGGCCGCGCTCTCCGAGGAGATCGCGCGGGTGCGCGACCAGCCGATCACACGCGACGAGCTCGATAAGGCCAAGAACCAGCTGGCCGCCGGATTCGTGTTCGGTCTGCAGACCGTCGACGGCATCGCGCAGGAGCTCGGCCAGGCCCAGTACATCGAAGGGGACTGGCACCGCTTCGTCGAGGGGGCGACGCGGTATCTGGCCGTGACCACCGGCGACGTCCAGCGCGTGGCGCGCAAATA
>JADGRB010000461.1 GCA_017881315.1 Pseudomonadota bacterium | reverse complement strand
ATCGCCCACATGCCGAAGTGCGACCGGTCCTCGTCAGCCGACATCCCTCTGCCGACCTCCAACATGTCGGGGTCGTTCCAATGGCCGGGACCCGCGTACTGGGCCAGGGGTTTGTCGATGTCGATGAGGCCAGTGAATGATGACCAGCTCGCGTTGATGTCAAAGCCGATCCGCCACATGTTGCAGACCTTCAGCTCGTCGACCGAACACGTCGGCGGAACGCAGGAGCCCGCGCCGTAGACCGGGTTGATGCTGTAAAAGATCGGTCTGCCGGTCGCGACCAGGGCGTCGTGCATCGTCGCGAAAGCGGTCAATGGGCCCTGGCAATCGTCGTACTTCAGGTAGTCGACGCCCCACGAGGCGAACGAGTTGGCGTCCTGGGTTTGGTGGTTTGCCCCGCCGGTCTTGCCCGCACAGGTGGTGGAGTAAGGGGTCTCGTAAATCCCCAGCTTCAACCCCTTGCCGTGAACATAGGTGGCCAAGGCGGGGATGCCGCTCGGGAACTTGCTGGTGTCCCACTGAAGGTTTCCGCTGCTGTCGCGCCCGCTCATCCAGCAGTCGTCGATGTTGACGTACTGGTATCCGACCGCCGCCATGCCGCTCGAAACGAACGTGTCAGCGACTCCCTTGACCAGGGACTCGCTGGGGCTGCAGCCAAAGGTGTTCCACGAATTCCAGCCCATGGGTGGAGTCGCGGCCACGGCCGGCGAGCCACCGCCCCCCCCAGCGCCTGCGGCGCCTGTCGTCCCGCCTCCCCCCTTGCCGCCGGCCGCCACCGAACCGCCCGCGCCACCGCGCCCGGACTGGCCGCCCGCGCCACCTGCCCCAGCGGCCCCGGTCGTCCCGCCCGTCTGCTGGCGTCCTCCCGCCCCCGAGCCGGCTTGACCGCCCGTCCCCGTCCCCACTTGGCCGCCTGACCCCGAGGCCCCACCGGTTGCTTGGCCCCCGGTGCCCGAATTGCCGGCCTTGCCGCCGGCCCCTCCGGTAGCCGAACCGCCCTGGCCCGTCACCGTCTGTCCGGCGGCGCCCCCGGTGCCAGTCGTCCCGCCCGAGGCAGTCGTCCCACCGGTGCCAGTCGTCCCGCCCGAGGCAGTCGTCCCCCCGGTGCCAGTCGTCCCGCCCGAACCGCCACTCTGGCCGGAGGAGCATCCCGCGCCCATAATTGCCAGCAGAACCACGGCCTTGAAGTAGTATTTTGGGGACATTGGTCCTAGCAACTGTCGCGACCAAGGCCGATTTGTTAACAATTTAACCGAACGCGGGCGACCGAGCGCGGTCTCGAGCTCCGCGAAGCGACGGGAGATCGTTTCCGTCCGGGTCGTGCTGCGATATTCAGCGGGGCCAGTCGCGGCCACCGTTCCGTGCTGGCGCCCCGAGTCGGGGCGGCGCCCCGAGTCAGGGCAGGATCATCAGTGCCCGTACCCCGCGGCGACGATGTTCGCCTGCACGGCGTCGTCGGTCGCGTCGGACGGCGCGCCCATCGTCATGGCCCCCTCGAACCAGATTCCGACGCCCGTGTTCGAGCCATCGCCGCCGGTGCCTAGAATGATGGCGCCTTCCTTCTTCTGAGGGCTGTATCCCGGGGGACGCGCGCCGTAGTTCATGGTGGTCGCGCTGAACTTGAATGCCAGCTTGCCCGACGCTGCGTTGCCCGCCTTGAGCGCGAAGCAGCCCGACGTCGTGAGACCCGACGGGCAGTCCTTGGCCGAGAGGCCCTTCAGCATGGCCGTGACGTAGGCGAACCCGGTCACGGAGGTGTTGCTGGCGACCATCGACGATCCGTTTTCGTAGCCTTCATACATCCCGTTTTCCAGGTCCGCCGCGACCCAGGGGCCGCTGCCACCCCCGGACTGCCCGAACTGCGTGTCGGCTCCCCAGTAGATGGCCTCCATCGTGGCATTGCCCTCGTCGACTCCGGGCATCTCCGAGTTCCCGTAGTCGAAGCAGCACCAACTGCTGTACGTCTTTCCGTCGAACACCGAGTACATAGCCTCCGCCTGGTCGCCGGTCGCGATGCCCTTGGTGCTTTGGTTCCAGACGACCGTCGACGAGCTGCTGGTGCCCGTGTAGCTCGTCGTGAGCGTCACCGTGGTCGCGGCGCTTATCGCCGCAGCGGTGGGGTAGACCTTGAAGTTACAGTTGTTGGGCCAGGAGTTCGCCACACAATCCTTGCTGTTCGCGGCAAAGAGGAGCGGCGTGTTCGCGGGGAGCGTCTGCGGGCTCGAGAACGTGACGGTCGACGAGCCCTTGTTGATGGCGGCTGTCCCCGACAGCGCGACGCCTGTTCGATAGGCGACGTTCGTACCGGATTTGATTCCATAGACGCTATGCCCGCCGACGTTGATCTTGGCGGCGTTCGCCGTCGCCGGATTGCCGCCGCTCTGCAACCAGTACGCGTACCAGGTCACTCGAAGGTGGTTACCGTTCGGCGACTGGTCATAGATGATCGGGATCGTGCAGCTCGTGCCGGAGCAGAACGAGTCCTGAACGGAGCTGTCGGCGTAGCCTCCGGAGCCGACCAGGATGTCCTTGGTCGACTTGTCGGATGCGCGCTGGACCTGATAGAGCGGACCCGTGTACGCGGCGTAGAGCGCGCGAACCGTGCTGTGGGCCGCCCCGCAGGGGGTGTTGCCGGATTGGTAGATGTCGCAAGGTCCGGTCGGGCCCGAACCCGCCGTCCCACCCGTTGCGGAGCTGCCGCCCGAGCCGCCGTTCCCGCCGGAACCTCCCCGCGAGCCGCTCGCCCCGCCAGCGCCCGTCGTGCCGCCCGAGCCGATCGTTCCCGCAGACCCCGTTGCGCCACCCGTACCAGTCGTCCCGCCGGAGCCCATCGTGCCGCCACGTCCGGTGACGCCGCCTGAGCCGGTGACGCCGCCGCTGGCCGTCGTGCCGCCCGTCCCAATCGTGCCTGCAGTTCCCGGCGAGCCGCCCGACGCCGTCGACCCTCCGCTGCCGATCCTGCCACCACCACCCGTTACGCCGCCACTTCCGACCGTGCCTCCGGTCTGAGTGCTGCCCCCCGATGCCGACGTGCTGCCGCCGCTCCCCGTTGAAGTCCCGGTCGTGCCGGGCGCGCAACCGTCGAGAGCGGTCGTGGTGACGATGCAGGCGCACAGCATCAGTACAGGTCCAATTGAACGCATGCCTCTAACTGCCGGCGACGATCCGCTTGTGCTCAGAATTTCCGGCAGTTCAGCACTCCGACGGAGACCGTCACCCGTCCCATTGATTCCGAGCCGGCACTTCGAGCGTGTCGCCGAGTCCCAGCCCGAGGCGCGGCTGTAGGTCCAGTCTCCCAGCTTGCCGGGGCGAGAACGCGGTTTCTGGCACTAACTGTCGATTCGACGGCGGGAGTGTCACGCAATTTTCGGAAGCTCAGGGTTGCGACCGACCTCGAAACCGGGGTCACCTACCGCGGAGCGGCGGTGGCGCTTTTCG
>JADGRB010000198.1 GCA_017881315.1 Pseudomonadota bacterium | reverse complement strand
GGCTGGCCGCCGCCATCGCCGCCATCATTTGGGCGCCGAACGTCGTCTGGCAGGCGGGGACCACGTCCGATCTGATGCAGCCAGCGGACTCGGCCGCCAGCGGGTGTGACCTCCTGGCGAACGTGTCGGGCAAGGTCGCGACGGCGTTGCCCAATCAGACCTGCGGCAAGATGGGCACGGACCTCACGATCTCGATGTACACGTTCACGGTCGCGTCCAGCGGGACGACCGCAACCGAGAGCTCGAGCGGGACCAAGACCGTCAGCACCAGCGGCGTCGGCACGACCTGCACGTACACGGAAACCGCGACTTACAGCAAGTCTCCGTAGGCTTCATGGCAACGCGTGCCGGTAGCGGCGCTCGTTCACCGAGATTCCCCAGATCTCTTCGGTGCGTCGCGTGCCGTCGGGCGTCCAGCCGTCCGCCCGATAGAAACGCTCCGCGCGGTCGTTCCCCTCCATCGTCCACAAGATCGCGTCCGCGTGGCCGCCGGCCCGGAGCCGCTCGCGCGCCTCGGCGATGAGCAAGCGTCCGACGCCGTGGCCCCAAACCTCCGGGTCGACGTTGAGCGCCATCAGCTCGCCCGCGCCGTCGGCGTCGGCGTCGCGCGCCGGTCCGGTGGTCGCGAAGCCGCAGATCTCTTCGTCGTCATCGACGGCGACGATCGTCGCCGGGCGCTCCGGTCTCGCGTCGCCGAAGGTGTACCTCGTCGCCCGATCCTCCGGCCGCAGCCCGTCGAGATACGCGTCCGGCATCAACCCCCGATAGCCAACCTGCCACGCGCGCACGTGCACCACCGCCACCCCGAACACATCCTCCGGTATCGCGGACCGAATCAGCACGTGTGGCAGCCCGAAGGCGCAGTCCTACGGTCGCAGCGCCTTTTCCATCCGGAGCACCGGCACCGAGACGCCGGCGGCGATCAATCGCTCCGCGCCCGGGCAGGCGCGAAAGCCGGCGCGCGCGTAGAACGGGATCGCGTTGAGCGACATCGCGCCGTGCAGCCGGGTCGCTCCCCGCCGCCGCGCGCGCGCCTCGACCTCCGCCAGCAGGGCGCTGCCCACGCCGCGCTGCTGCGAGGCTCCGTCGACGAACAGGGCCCGCAGGCGCGCGCTTGGCGGATCGAGCTGGGCGACGCCGATCAAACGCCCCGCCTCTTCGGCGGCGACGGTCTCGAGCGGCCCCAGCGACTCGATGAACAGGTTCTGCGCGTAGCTCACGTACACGGCGGCGCGCTGGGCCGCATCGTAGTGATGCCGGCATCCGCGCTCCACCGCCCGGTGAATGAGTCGCAAGATCTCCGGCACATCCTCGAACCGGATCGCCCGGATGTCGAGAGAAGAGGGGAGTCTGGCCGCCGAGCCCTGCCGCACGCCTTCATTCTGACACCAGCTTCCGGGACGTCGAGGTCCTCCGGTTTGTTCGGGCCCCGGGACGCTGGGGCGCCGTGCCGGAAACAGTGGGGTCCAGATGGCCGAGAACCCTGGGCAGGCGAAGGTCCGGTGCACGGAAACCTCTCCCGAAGAATTAGCCTGCTTGCACAAAACCACAAGACAAATCATTATGAATACACGGCTCCGAGAGCCACTGAAACCGGCGGACGCGAAGGCCCTCTTGCGGGCGATTCTGGAGACGGGAAGGGTGGATGTCAGCTCGCATGCGTGGGTCGAGATGCAGACCGACCGAATCACAATTCAGGACATCTTCCGGGTTCTGCGAGGGGGCGTCGTCGAACCAGCAGAGTTTCGCGGCGGGTCGTGGCGCTATCGAGTGCGTCAAGGCCGACACTACGTGGTGGTGTCGTTCCGCTCGGAGAGTTGGACGGTGGTTGTAACGGTTTGGAGAACGAGATGATCAAGCTCCACAAGCGGGAAAACGACGAGATCTGCTCTGAATGCGCCGGACCGGTCCGGCGGGGCCGAGAGAATCACCGCCTGCCGCTGGTGGGCGATTGGGGGGTAACTCTCGAGGGCGTGGAGATCACCCAGTGCGTCCGATGTGGTCGCCGGGGAGTCTCGATCGAGAGGCTCGGTCCGCTCATGCGCGGAGTTGCCGCCGCGGTGGTACGAAAGCCGGCTCGCCTGGCGGCTCCGGAGGTGACCTTTCTGCGGAAGCATCTCGAGTACACAGGCGCTCGGTTGGCGAAGGCTCTCGGGGTGAAGGGTCCCTCGGTGTCCAGATGGGAGACCGGTCGGGAACCAATAGGCCCGTCGGCGGACCGACTTCTCCGAGCGCTGGTGCTCATCCACGATCGCGAGGCCGACCGTTTCGATCCCGTTCAGTTCGAATCGATCGAAGAGGGCGCCACGCCCATCCGTCTGACGCTGCGGAGGGATTCCAAGGGCAACTGGGCGGTTGCGGCCTGATTCCGCTGCAGGCCTGAGCCGTTTGGTTCTGGTCGACAATGGCTCGCTTTCCGGAAGTTGGCCTATAATGCCTCCGTCCGAGGGGGTCGATGTTTGTAGAAGTTGAGTCGCTGCTTGCGCCGGTTCGCGCGATCCGGTCGTCGTCGCGGTTGGCGGAGCCATGCCCGCGGGCCGCCGGGCGAGGAGGCGCGTAGATGGCCTCCGGGCGCCCCGTTCCGGATTCCATTCCCGCCACCTTTGGACGCGGCGCCATGATCGGGCGCTTCGTGGTCATCGGTCTGGTCGGTCGCGGCGGCATGGGGGAGGTGTACGGCGCCTACGATCCGGAGCTGGATCGCAAGGTCGCGGTCAAGCTCCTGCGCATCAAGCCGGGCAACGGCGTGACGCTGACCGAGGGGCGCCAGCGGACGCTGCGCGAGGCGCAGGCGATCGCGCGCCTGTCGCACCCGAACGTGGTCGTGGTCTACGACGTGGGGACCTTCGAGGACAAGGTCTTCATCGCGATGGAGTTCGTCGAGGGCCACACCCTCACCTACTGGCTCGAATCGCAGCGGCGGACCTGGCAGGAGATCCTGAAGGTGTTCGTGGCGGCGGGGCGCGGGCTGGCGGCGGCGCACGACAAGGGGCTCGTGCACCGCGACTTCAAGCCCGACAACGTGATGGTCGGAAGCGACAACCAGGTCCGCGTCATGGACTTCGGGCTGGCGCGCCAGGCCAGCGACAAGCTGCCGCCCCGGACCCCGTCCGAGCCCATTCCTCTCACCATCCCCGGCGCGCTGCAGGACAGCGAACGGGAGACGCTGGTGCTGCCCTTCGAAGGGCTGGGGCCGGAGTCGATGAAAGGATCGGGGTCGAGGTCGGTGTCCGGCGCGTTCGACATGCACCTCACGCGCACCGGCGCGATGATGGGGACGCCGACGTACATGGCGCCCGAGCAGTTTCGCGGCCTGGCGACCGACGCGCGCACCGACCAGTTCAGCTTCTGCGTCTCGCTCTACGACGCGCTCTATGAGGAGCGGCCGTTCGCGGGCGACGGGATCAACGCGCTCGCGACCAACGTCATCCGTGGCGACGTCCGCAACGCGCCCGCGAACGCGCATGTTCCGTTGTGGCTGCGGAAGATCCTGCTGCGCGGCCTGCGCCCAGCCTCCGCCGAACGATGGCCGTCGATGGAGGCCCTCATCGATGCGCTCGGGAAGAACCCGACCGCCAAGCGGCGCAGGTGGGCGATCACGTGCGGCGCGGTGGCGCTGACGGTCGCCGCTGCGGTCGTCGCGCGCCCGCTGCTGACCGAGAACCGCAAGCTCTGTCTGGCCGGCCCCGAGAAGCTCGCGGGCGTCTGGGACCTGACGGCGCCGGGTGCGGCCGAGGCGCCCCGCCATGCGCAGATCCGTAACGCCTTTTTGGCGACCGGCAAGAGCTACGCGCCCGACGTCTTCGCGACGGTCAGTCAGGCTTTGACGACCTATGCGCAACGCTGGGCCGACATGTACAAGGAGACCTGCCAGGCGACCCAGGTCCGCGGCGAGCAGTCGGCGGAGGTGCTCGACCTGCGCATGTCTTGTCTGCAGGAACGACGAGACGGCTTGCGAGCGTTGACCGACGTCTTCAGTCAGGCGACCGGCGAGGTCGTCGAGAACGCGGTCGGTGCCACCAACGCGCTTGGGACCTTCGATCGCTGCGCGAACGTTCCGCTGCTACGCGCGGTCGTCAAGCCCCCGGAGGATCCGGCGACGCGCGCCAAGGTGGACGATTTGCGCATTCGGGTGGCCGACGTCAAAGCGCGTTTCGACGCGGGCCGCTGGAAGGAATCGCTGAAAGATGCGCCGGGGCTCGTAGCCGCTGCCCGTGCGCTCGGCTATCAACCACTCTTGGCGGAGTCCCTCCAAGTTCAAGGGAATATGATGACCCTCGCCGGCGATCCCGCCGCCGCCGAGAAATCGGTGGTCGAGGCTTACTGGCGCGCGGATGCTTCGCGACACGACGAGCTTCGCGCTGAGGCTGCGGAGAGGCTGGTTTACATCGTCGGCTTCCAGGAAGGGCACTTCGACGACGCCGATCGGTGGGCCACCGCGGCCCGAACAGTTCTGGAACGGATGGGCGGACATGAGCTCTTACAGGCCTGGCTGCTTAATGACATGGGCTGCGTCTCCTACGTGCGGGGCCGGAAGGACGCGGCGCTACGGGATATGAAGGAAGGCCTCGCGCTCAAGGAAAAGGCTCTTGGCCCCGATCACCCTGATGTCGGCATCTCCGAGGGAAACTTGGGGTTTGCCTTGAAAGAGCTCGGCCTCAATCAAGAAGCGCTGATGCACACCGATCGGGCGATCGCGCTGGAGGAAAAGGCACTCGGCGCCGACCATCCGGACTTGGCGGCCAATTTCAACAACCGCGGAGAGATCTTGAACGCGCTCGGCCGCCATCAGGAGGCGCTCCAGTTGTTCCAACGAGCGCGCGCCGTCTGGGAGCGCGAGCTCGGCCCCGACAACTTGAACGTGGCCTACGCGTTGACGGGGATTGGTCTCAGCCAGCTCGCGGAGGGAAACTCGGCCAGCGCTCTCGCGCCGCTCGAACAGGCGTTCAGGATTCGCGCGGCCCAGGAGAAGGAGCCTTCCAGGCGGGCGGAAACCGCCTTTGCACTTGCACGGGCGCTTTGGGAGTCGAACCGCGACCGCACCCGCGCGCGCATCCTCGCCGAGCAGGCGAGGAGTGCGTACGCGAAAGCGGCGTCGAAGGCGAAGCAGGCCGATGTCGAGAAGTGGCTGGCAGATCGCGGCTAGATCGCGATCACGGTCCCTCAGCCGACTGTGAGGAGACGCCCGCTGTGGTTTGGCACCAGGCCGACCCCAGCCTTGACGCCCGCTTTCACTCTCAGACCGGAACGGGAGTGGTTGGGGACGCCAAATGCGCCGGCCTTGATCGCGGTGGTCACCTTGAGTCCCGAGTTCGATTTCGTCTTCATTGTCATTTCCCCTTGGTTGTGTGGCATACGTCGTTTGGTTCCCGACTTGTGCGGGAATGTATCCACGGGTGAGCGGCGCGTACAATGAATAACGAGGGGAGTCATAAGAATGTCGCGGCTGAGTTTCGCCAATGTTTCCACAGCTCTAGCGTGGCCTGGCGTCGCCCAAGGAAAGCGCGGACATCGCGGAAAGTCTCTCGCAAAACGCGGCGGCCCAGCTTCCGGCTGAGGCGCAGTTCTAGATGAGCCTGGTTCCTGGAGGCTCGGGCGACGCCTCCACCAAATTTCCGGTTCTACCGAATCAGCTCGCCCAGCAGCACGTCGACCACCGCCCGGATTCGCGGCACGTCGACCATCCGTTTGGCGACGATCAGGTGGAAGGTCGCCCTGCCGGCCGGGCCGAGGTCGACCGCCAGCTCGACGAACTCGCGGGCGCGAGACAGGCGGTGGAAGGGCCGGCCCAGCATCATGGCGCCGACGCCCGCCGCCATCGCGGAGAGCTGCACCAGGTAGTCGTTGGACGTGAAGACCGGGCGGAAGCCCTCGCCCAGCGCCGCGCGGAGCTGTGGGTTGGGCGGCGCATGCTCGAAGGGGGGCGCCCAGGCGATCCAGTCGAGATCGGCGAGACCATAGCGGCGGGGCAGCTTGCGCGCGTAGTCGCGTGAGGCAAGTGCCGCCGCGTGCAGCGGGATCGCGGCGAGGCCGACCAGGTCGTGCTCGGTCGGCGCCCGCGAGCGCAGCGCCAGATCGGCCTCGCCGCGTGCGAGGCTGACGTATTCCACGTCGGCCAGCACCTCGAGCCGCACGCCGGGCACGCGCTTGCGCAGCACGGCGGCCAGCGGCGCCAGGAAGTCGAAGGCCACCCCGGGGGGCGCGGCAATGCGGACGCGGCCTTCGGGGGCGCGCTCGCGGCCGGCCACCACCCGCTCGGCGTCGCTGGCCCACTCGGCCATCCGGCGCGCGACCGGCACCAGACGCTCGGCCAGCGCCGTCGGCGTGACGCCGTCGGGGCGGCGAACGAAGAGGGGACCGTCCAGGCGTTCTTCGAGGAGGCCGATGCGGCGACTCAGCGTCGGTTGCCCGAGCCGCAACGCGCGCGCGGCGCCGCTCAGGCTGCCGGCCTCCGCCACCGCCAAGAACAGCCGCCAGTCCTCCCAGGAGATATCCATATATGGATAGTGACATGAAAATTTAGCCAATCGCCATGCGAAGCGACATGGGTCAGTTTGGGGCCATGGAGGTCTTCGACATGCTCAGCACTCACATCGCGCGAACGGTTTCGTTTTCTCGTCTCACCCTCGCTTCAATCGTTGCCGCCGTCCTGGCCCTGGCCGCCGGCTGCACAGCCAGCACCCATGCCGCCCGGCCGGCGGCGATCGGCGTCGCCAGCTCCGCGGCCGCGATGGAGGCGCTCATCGATCGGCCGGGTCCCGTCGAGGTCGAGACGGTGGTGGGCGCCGACTGGGCGGTCACCCGCGCCGGGCTCATCAACCTGGACGCGCCGGCGGCCAAGGCGGCGCACCTGACCGACGGCGACGAGCCGATCCAGATCTTCGTCCACGTGTTGCGCCACCCGACGCGCGGCACGTTCCTGGTCGACACCGGTGTCACCCGCCAGCTGGTCGAAGATCCCAGCCGCGCGGGTGTCGGCTGGGTGGTCCGCAAGGCGATGCACGTCGAGAAGATGAGGCTCGGGACCGACACGGCGGCGCTGCTCGGACGCGAGCCGCCGCTGGCCGGCGTGCTGCTCACGCACCTGCACCTGGATCATGTGAGCGGCATGCGCGACGTGCCGCGGGGCACGCCGATCTATTCGGGACCGCGCGAGACCAGGGACCGGGAATTCTTGTACCTGTTCTCGCGCGGGACGATCGACAACCAACTGGAGGGTCAGGACGACATCCAGGAATGGCGTTTCGAGGCCGATCCCAGCGGACGCTTCGCCGGGGTGGTGGATATTCTGGGCGACGGCACCATCTTCGCGATCCTGGTTCCCGGCCACACCGGCGGCAGCACGGCCTACCTGGTGCGCACGCCCAAGGGGCCGGTGCTGTTGACCGGCGACACCTGCCACACCCGCTGGGGCTGGGACCACGGTGTCGAGCCGGGATTGTTTTCGGGCGACCGCCCGCAAAACGCGATCAGCCTGTCGAATCTGCGGGCGCTGGTGGCGCGGCACCCGGGCATCGACGTCCGCCTTGGCCACCAGCGTTGAACCGGCGGCTATCGCGGGCGACGGCTCGCGAGCGCGGTGGGCGGGCGCGCTGGGCGCGGCGCCCAATTGGGGGGTAGGCTTGGCCCACCATGAGCGCCCGCCTTCGTTACAAAGAGGTCGCCCCCGACGTCTATCGCGCGCTGGCCGGCGTGCAGGCGCACGTGCGCGAATCGGGGCTCGATCCCAAGCTCGTCGAGCTGGTCTATCTCCGCGTCTCGCAGATCAACGCCTGCGCCTACTGCGTTCACATGCATGCCAAGGGGCTGCGGACCGCAGGGGAGACCGACGATAGGTTGGACGCGCTGGTGGTCTGGCGCGAGGCGCCGTTCTTCACCGCGCGCGAGCGCGCCGCGCTCGGCTGGGCCGAGTCGGTGACGCGGCTGGGACCGGACCACGTGTCCGACGCGCTCTACGAAGAAACTCAAAAGGAATTTGGCGACAAGGATCTGGTCGAGCTGACGCTGGCGGTGGCCGCCATCAACGCCTGGAACCGGATGGCGATCGCGTTTCGAGCGGCACCGGCGAGCTAGCGCATGCGGGGTGGCGGGGTGGGGGGTGCGCGGTGAATAAAAGCGACTGGCGGTCGACGACCGTCGCCTTGACCGAGCGCGGATACGCGTCGTTGCCGGCGGCCATGCCGGAGCCGGGCTGGCAGAAGTTGCGGGCGGAAGCTGAGACGCTGTTTGCCGCCGACGCGTTTTCGAGCGCGCGGATCGGCCGCGGCGAAGGGGCGCGCACCGAGGGCGTCACCCGCGGCAGCTCCGTTTGCTGGCTCGACGACAGCATGCCCGCGGGCGATTCCTTCCTGCATTGGATGGACGGTCTGCGGATCGCCCTCAACCGGGATCTCTTCCTGGGCCTCGAAAGCTTCGAGGCGCAATACGCCCACTACCCGGTGGGCGCCCGCTATGGGACGCACGTCGATCGACACCGGAGCTCCAACGCGCGGGTCGTCTCGGCGGTGCTCTATCTCAACGGCGATTGGCCGGCCGACGCGGGCGGGGAGCTGGTGATCTACGACGCGCAGCAGGCCGCCAAGCTCACCCAGGCGCCCGACGGCGGGACGCTGGTCCTGTTCATGAGCGACGACACCTCGCACGAGGCGCGGATCGCGACGCGCGATCGCTGGAGCATCGCCGGCTGGTTCCGGACGCGCGACTGACCCCGCCGGTCAGCTCGACTTCCATCGCGGCGAGTCTGGAGCGCCTGCCGCTCGTTGTATCCTTGCGAACCCGATGAAGACCACATTCCTGTATTCGGCAGGGGCCGCGCTGGCGCTGATGCTGGCGACGCCGTTTTTCCAATCTTGCGGCGGATCTTCGGGCGGCACGGGGGGGACCGGAGGCAGCGGAGGTAAAGGCGGTGGCGCCGGCGGGCGAGGCGGTTCGACCGGCACTGCGGGCACGACCGGCAGCGCGGGCACGACCGGGACCGGCAGCGCGGGCACGACCGGGACCGGCGGCACGACCGGCGGCGCGGGCACGACCGGGACCGGCGGCACGACCGGCAGCGCGGGCACGACCGGGACCGGCGGC
>JADGRB010000460.1 GCA_017881315.1 Pseudomonadota bacterium | reverse complement strand
GCGTTGAGCCCGAGCGCGAATCCCTTGGCGCGGTCGGGATAGAAGAACGAGATGTTCGCCATGCTGGAGGCGAAGTTCCCCCCGCCGAGACCGGCGGTGGCCGCCGCCAGCGCCATCAAAGGAAACGGCGTCGACGGGTGCGTGACCAGCAGCGCCAGCGACGTCGTCGGGATGAAGAGCAGGAGCGCGCTCACGATGGTCCAGTTGCGGCCGCCGAAGCGCGGGACCGCGAACGTGTAGGGGAATCGCATCAGCGCGCCGACCAGCCCCGGCAGCGCGACCAGCGAGAACAGCTGTTCGGTCGTGTAGTGAAACCCGACCTTGGGCAGGCGGGTCGCCACCACGCTCCAGATCAGCCAGATCGAGAAGCCCAGATTCTCGGCGACGATCGACCAGATCAAATTCCGCCGCGCGATGCGCTTGCCGGTCCCATCCCAAAACGCCGGGTCCTCGGGGTTCCAGTCCTCGATCCAGCGCGGTCCCTTCCGTCCTGCGGCAGCTTCCATGTCTCGTCTCCCTCTGGTTGTGTCAGCCGGCAATTTCCACCTCGACGCGACCGCCTCGGACGCGCACCGGATAAACGGGGAGCCGGATCGACGCATCGTCGAGGCAGGCGCCGGTCGCGAGATCGAAGCTCTGCTTGTAGATCGGCGAGGCGATCTTCGGCCGGCCCGCGGCGTCTCCCACGATCCCGCGCGCGATCACGAACGCCTCGCTGAACGGATCGTAGTTCGACAGCGCGAACAGCGTGTCCCCCTCGCCCGGACGCACCAGCGCGATCTGCCGGCCGCGCAGCAACGCCGCGACGCCACAGCCCGGCGGAATGTCCGCGAGCGCGCAGACCTCCAGCCACTCGAGACCGGCGGGGGTGGGGCCCGGGGGCGACGCGATCTGGATCGCCACGCTCATGCCGCAGACTTCTCCCGCCCGCCCTCGCGCTCGACCGCCACCAGCCGGTCGAGCAGCTCGCGCTTTTCCTGCGGGTGAGCCGGACGCGGCTGCCCGCGTTCGGGGACGAAGACCACGCTGGGATCGGGCGCGGGGCTGTTCACGAAGGGCCGGAAGCGGGCCAGCTTGTCGGGATCCTCGAGCGCGTCCTTCCATTCGCAGCGGTAGCTGCCGACGATGCTGGCCATCTCCGCCTCCAGCTCGGCGGCGATGCCCAGCTTGTCGTCGACGATCACCTCGCGCAGGTAGGCGATTCCGCCCTCGAGGTTGTTGAGCCAGGTCGCCGTGCGCTGCAGGCGATCCGCGGTCCGGATGTAGAACATCAGGAATCGATCGATGGTCCGGACCAGCGTCTCTTCGTCGAGATCGGTCGCGAACAGCTGGGCGTGCTGCGGCTTCATCCCGCCGTTGCCCCCCAGGTAGAGGTTCCACCCCTTTTCGGTGGCGATGATGCCGAAGTCCTTCCCCTGGGCCTCGGCGCACTCGCGCGCGCAGCCGGACACGGCCGACTTGAGCTTGTGCGGGCTGCGCAGCCCCTTGTAGCGGTTCTCGATCCGGACGGCCAGGCCGACGGAATCCTGCACGCCGTAGCGGCACCAGGTGTCGCCCACGCAGGACTTCACCGTGCGCAGCGCCTTGCCGTAGGCGTGCCCGGATTCGAACCCAGCGTCGACCAGCTCGCGCCAGATGAGCGGCAGCTGTTCGACCCGCGCGCCGAGCAGATCGATCCGCTGGGCCCCGGTGATCTTGGTGTACAGGCCGTAGGACTTGGCGATGCGCCCGATCTCGATGAGCTGCTCGGGCGTGATCTCTCCGGCGGCCACCCGCGGGATGACCGAATAGGTGCCGTCGCGCTGGATGTTGGCGAGGAACCGGTCGTTGGTGTCTTGCAGCGGCAGGTGCTTCTTGGCCAGGATTGGCTCGTTCCAGGCCGACGCCAGGATCGAGGCCACCGCCGGCTTGCAGATCTCGCAGCCGCGCCCGCGCCCGTGGCGCTCGATCAACGCGTCGAAGGTCTTGATCCGGTGAAGCCTGACCAGCTGGTAGAGATCCTGCCGGGTGGCGGGGAAGTGCTCGCAGAGGTGGTGGTTGACCGCGACCCCCGCCTTCTGGAGCTCGCACTTGAGGATGTCGCCCAACAGCGAAACGCAGGAGCCGCAGCTGGTACCGGCCCGCGTGCAACCTTTCAGCGACGCGACCGCGTGGGCGCCGCCGGCGATGGCCTGGCAGATCGTCTCCTTGTCGACGTTGTTGCAGCTGCAGATGGTGGCCGCCATCGGCAGCGCGTCCACGCCGAAGCCCACCGGCGCTCCGTCCCCGGGCGGGGCGATCAGCGCCTCCACCTTCATGGGGAGCGCGGCCTTGCTCTGCACCATGGCGGCGAGCTGGCCGTAGGCCGAGGCGTCGCCGACCAGGATGCCGCCCAGCAGGCGCTCCTTGTCGGCCGAAACGACCAGCTGCTTGTAGACGCCGGCGACGTTGTCGACGAGGCAGAGCGTGTGCGCGCCGGCCTCGAGCGCGAACGCGTCGCCGAAGCTGGCGACGTCGACGCCGAGCAGCTTGAGCTTGGTGCTCATGTCGAAGTGCCCGAGTTGCCCGCCGTCGGCGCCGCTGAGAGCGGCGGCCGCGACGTCCGCCATCTTGTAACCGGGCGCGACCAGGCCGTAGGTGCGCCCGTCCCAGGCGGCGCACTCGCCGATCGCGAAGATGTCGGGATCGGAGGTGCGGCAGCGGGCGTCGATCTCGATGCCGCCGCGCGGGCCGAGGACGAGGCCGCAGGCGCGGGCGATCTCGTCCCGCGGCCGGATGCCGGCCGAGAAGACCACCAGCGACGCGCGCAGCTCGCCCCCGTCGCTGAGCTGGATGCCGGCGACGCGACCGTCATCCTCGAGGAGGATGCGCCGGGCCGAGACCCCCAGGTGCACCGCGACGCCGAGCGCCTCGATGCGGCGGCGCAGGATCGCGCCGCCCATCTCGTCGATCTGCACCGGCATCAGGCGCGGCGAGATCTCGACGACGTGGGTTTCGAGCCCCAGGTTGCGCAGGGCGTTGGCCGCCTCCAAGCCCAGCAGACCACCCCCGATGACGGCGCCGACGTTGGCGGTGGGGGAAGCCGCGGCCGCCGCGATCGCCTCCAGATCGTCGATGGTCCGGTAGACGAAGCAGCCGGGCGCGTCTCGCCCTTCGACGGGCGGCACGAAGGGTGAGGAGCCCGTCGCCAGAACCAGCTGGTCGTAGTCGAGCGCGAGACCGGCGCGGGTCTGAATCCGCTTGCTCACCCGGTCGATGGACGCGACCGGATCGCCGAGGACGAGCCGGACGCCCGCCGCCGCATATTTCTCGGGGGACGCCAGCGCCAGCTTTCCGGCATCGCCGCCCTCGAAGAACTTCGACAGGTTGACCCGGTCGTAGGCCGGGCGGCCCTCCTCGCCGAGGACGGTGATCTCGAGCTCGCCGGCCTGCCCGCGCGACGCGATCGACTCGACGAAGCGATGGCCG
>JADGRB010000197.1 GCA_017881315.1 Pseudomonadota bacterium | reverse complement strand
GTGGTGTCGGGTTCCGCCAATGGCGAGCGACCGCCGACGTGAATGTGCGCGCTGCCAACCGCCCGACCGGGCGCACGCGCGTCTTCGTCGAGTTCGGTGCGGCGATCGAGCTTCTCGCCGATCGCGCGACCACGCTGGCGGTCGCGCAGTCGCAGGTCTCCTACGCCGTTGGTCCCCGCGCGGCGGCCGGGTTGCTGCTCGCGACGCGACGGAAATGGTCGCCGTTCTTCCTGATCCACGCTGCGTGGTTTCCGGACGCACCGGAGCTCTTCGCGCTGCCGGCCGGCGATCTCGGGCGCGCGGCGCCGTGGAACCTCGGCGCGACGGCCGGTGTCTCGTGGGGGCTGCTTTGATCGCGCGCGGGCGCGCCGCGATCGCGGCGGCCGTCCTCTTCGGGCTCTTGGCCGCCGGATGCGGACCACGGATGGACCTCGGATCGAACGTGCTGTGGACCGCGCTGTTCGAGGACGGCACCTTCGATGAGTGGACGAACGTCGGCGGGGCCGCCAACGCCTATCCCGATCCCGCCGACACGATCGTGGTGTCGAGCACCTACGCTCACCACGGCCGGTACGCCGCCGAGCTGACCATCGACGCCGGATCGGACGGCACGCAAGAGAACACCGGTCTCACGCGGAAAGAAGGGCTCCCCGCCGAGGCCTACTACAGCGCCTGGTACTACCTGCCTCGGACCATCACCGTGGGGACCTTCTGGATCCTGTTCAAGTTCCGCCTGCGCACCGACGCCAACAACTCCAACACAGAAAACGAGTTCTACGACCTCGAGCTCACGAACGCAGCCGACGGTTCGTTGACGTTGTTGCTCTACGATCACCAATCCGGCGCGGACGTCCCGCTCGTCACGCCGACTCCGGTGGTTCCGGTCGGCGTCTGGTTCCAAATCGAGGCCTTCTATCGAAACGCGCAGGACGACTCGGGGCGGCTCACGATCTGGTTGGACGGACGGTCGGTCGTCGACGTGTCAGGGCAACCGATGGCACCGACGCCCTGGGTCGAGTGGGACGTGGTCGACGTCGGCGAGAATCTGACCCCATCGACGGCGGTGGTGGCGATCGACGACTGCGCGATCAGCCTCTCGCGGGTCGGCCCCACCGGCGTCATCGCGGAATAACAAGGTCGTTCAGGCGGCTCTCGGCTTCGCTCAGCGACGCATTTTCCGCGACGACGCGAGCGAAAGGCACACAAGAAACAAAATGAAGGAAGGAATGCAAAGGCGAATGCCCTCTTCCACGCACAGTCATGAAGAGCGCCCTCGTGCCTTGTATCATTCTCGGGTTGGTCGTCGGTTCCTGCGCTGAACCGACCGGCACCGACGACGCGGGACCTTCGAGCGGCGCGGGTGGGACGACCACCGGCGGCAGCTCGGGGTCGCCAACCGGAGGTTCGAGCGGGACCGGCGGTTCCGCAGACGGAGCCGGCGGCATCGCAGGAAGCGGGTCGGGCGGCGGCGCGGGACGGAGCACCGGTGGAGATGCCGGCACCGGTTCTGGAGGAGCGGTCGGGAGCGGGGGCGGCCAGGGACAGGCCGGGCACGGCGGATCAACCGGCGGCGTCGCAGGCGCGGGCGGTGGCCAGACCGGAAAGGGTGGAACTACGGGTGGCTTAGCGGGCGCGGGCGGCGGCCAGGCCGGTCGCACCGGCGCTGGTGGCACTCTCGGCGGGGCCGGTGGTCATGCGACCGGCGGCGGCACAGGCGGCGCTCTTGCTGGCGCCGGCGGCCACGCGACCGGCGGCGGCACAGGTGGTAGTGGCGGCACTGGCGGCTGCAGCGTCGACCCGGTCACGCCCAACGCCACGGCCAAGACTCGCGCCGCCCTCTGCTACCTCTACCAGATGTACGGCAATCACGTCCTCGCCGGCCAAGAGGAAAACAACGACGACCAGGGGATGAGCTACATCTACGCCAACACCGGCAAGTATCCAGCAATCCGGGCGTTCGACGTGAACAACAGCATGGCGCCGACCCAATGCCTGGCCCATTCGAAGAGCAACGGCCTCTGCATGTTCGGGTACCACATGGGGATCGTGAACGGCGACGGATATCAGAGCGCGATGACCAAGACCAACATCAACACGCTTCTCACGGAAGGAAGCACCTACAACCAGACGTTCAAGACACGCCTCGACAACGTCGCGCGGATGGTTCAGACGGTGCAGGACGCCGACGGCGTCGCGATCATGCGCCTGTTTCACGAGGCCGGCGGAACCTGGTTCTGGTGGTCGATGGAGGGCGGAGCGCAGTACGTGCGTGTCTACAACTACGCCTTCAACTACCTGACAGTCACGAAGGGGCTACGCAACATGATCTGGCTTCTTCCTTATGACGGCAGCCCCGACGCGTCCTTCTATCCCGGCAAGAACGTGGTCGACATCGGCGGCGCTGATACCTATGCCGGCGATGGGAATTACGATCCCCAGAACGCGCTCTACAAGAAGTGCGTCGCAGTCTTCGGATCGAGCATGCCGATCGCGCTGCACGAGTGCGGTCCCATCCCGGATCCCACGCAGCTGATGGCGACCGGGACCCGCTGGGTGTTCTTCAACGTCTGGACGGCGCCGTACTACGAGTCGCCGTCGAACTCCGTTTCTCATCTGCAGTCCGTCTACACCAGCAGCTACGTCGTCACGCGCGACGAGATGCCCGTTCTGTAGAAGCTTGCCGAGTGGCGGAAGTCGCGATTGGTTCTTGTCGCCATTCTGTCGCCACGATGAACCGGATTTAGGCGATTTCTACCGTTCTCAAGCTCGCGGGGATTCTGAAATCCTATTTCGCCTACTACCACAGGTCACGGACGCATCTGTCTCTGAGCAAGGATGCGCCGGAGCCGAGGGAGGTGTGCCCTCCCGCCATGGGCAAGATCGTAGAGCTACCCGAGGTCGGCGGCCTGCAGAGGATCGTTACAGCCGCCCTCCTGCTCAAATCGGGCGTTCGCCGTCATCAATCGACGATGATGATCGGATCGGCGATGCGAAAGCAGCTCGCGTCGGGCAACACCCAGCGGATGACGTTGTACCAGAACTGCGGCACGTCGTAGATCTCGCCCGCCGTGTGGCCGTTGCAGTCCGCGCCGTGGGTGTTGGTGGCGCCCCACTGGCTGGTGTAGGTAACCCACTCGTCGGCCCACACGAACACGCGCCCCTTGCCCATCTTCTTGCCTACGCCGACGATGCCGGCCTGCGGATCGCTGGCGGCCACCTCACACGCGCCGTCCGCCGTGTCGGCGCAGGTGATGGGCCGGCCGTGGAAGACTCCCACCGCGCCGAGGCCGCCGTTGGGCGCGACCATGTGCGCGCCCAAGAAGCCGCCTGCGCTCCAGCCGGTGAACGGGATGGAGGAGTCAGTGCAGTAGCAGAAGTTGTCGGGGCAAGAGTCGAACGTGTCGGTCTTGCCGTAGGAGATGCCGGCGAAGGCCAACAGCTGGTTGTCTGGATTCACCTCGTCCCCGACGGCACCGTAGCCGGTGAGCACGATGAGCCCGTTGCCCGCCCGCACCCACGCAGCGAGCGCATTGATCTCGTCCTGGCTGTAGCTCCAAAATCCGATGTATTCGCTATCCTCCAACGCCTGGAGGATGACGACGTCGTAGTTGGCCAGAAGATCAGGGGTGATCGTTACCCGGTCCGTCAGCAGCGTCGTTCGCGCGTTGCTCTTGGTGTTGAGGTACTGTTGGAAGGCGTCCGTCGAATCGGTGTTGCCGCCGTAGTGGGCCACTTTGCCGAGCGACGCCACGTTCATGCATGCGCAGGTGCCGGCGTCGTCGCAGCGTTGCGGGCGCGCGTCCGCGCCGGCGAGCTCCGATCCGCCCGAGCCGCCGGCGCCCGTGCCAGACAGGCCGCCGCTCCCCCTCAAACCGCTCGCCGCGCCGCCGCCTCCGCTGCCGTTCGCGTCGCCGCCTGAGCTTGTGGGTCGAATCCCAGCGCACGAAACGAGCGCGATCAGCGAACAGCATTTCAGCGCTGGCACGATCAACCGATGGCGGGGCGGCATGGCGTGGTCTCCCGAGACTCTAGCCACGGCAACCCTCAGCTAACCGCCGGGGGCGACGCCAGGCCATGACGGAGGTCATGTCGCGAGCGATCCTCCGAGCCACGACGGACGACAGCGTCGACGCCACGGACCGCGCATGCCGGGTCCACTGTCACGTCCCCGCCGCAACAGAAGTCGATCCGGTACTTATGGAAGACCGATGCGCAGGAGGGATGTTCGAGGACGATCTCGGCGACGGTCTTGTTCGGAATGAGCATCACAGCAATTGCATGCAGAGCCCATGCCTACGTTAATTCCAACGTTAGCTGGGTGGAACCCGGCATTCTCTGCGCCGCTATCACGAACTCCGGGAGAGCTCCCGCAACGCTTGCGTAGGTCGGGCGACACGGATCGGTTCGGTCCGCTTCTTGGGCCCGCTTGACGGGGGAGAGTCAGACGGTGCGGCCCGGCTACGTCGGCGAACGAGCCGATATTCCTTTAGCCACTTCCTAGCGCAAACCGGCGGACCCCTTGATGTTTTCTGGTTTTCTATATGCCGAGTTCGACTCCCGGCGCCTCCACAAAACTAATGATCTTACCGAAGCCGTCGGGGGACGGAGGCGCCTTAGCCTCCTGCGCCCGTGAGATCCGACCTGTGAGCCTCACAGCCGAGATGTGGCAACCTACAGACGATGCATGCCGAGAGGTCTTGGGTGCTTGGCCTTGCGCTCGCCGCCGCGGTTGGTTGTGGCACCTCGGTGGGGGGGCCAGGAGGCCCCGGCTCCGGGGGCTCACCGCCAAATAGCGGTGGCGCCGTGGGGTCTGGAAATGGCGGGGCCAGTGCGGGAACCGGTGGCGCGCCAGCAGCAGGCGGCATGGGCGGCGGCACCGGCGGGGCGGGGGCGGGAACGGGCGGTCGCGTGGTGGGTACCGGCGGGACCGGCGGCACCGCGGGTATCCGCGGAAGCGGTGGGGCGCCGGGTCCTGGTGGCAACGGCGGCCGCGGCAACGGCGGGAGCGGCGGCAGCAGCGGCAGCGGCGGCAACGGCGGCAGCGGCGGCAGCGGCGGGATGACCGGCTGCCTTCAAGACATCGCTTGCAAGCTCGCGGCGCCGCCGAGCACCGGCGACATCTACCAAGACTGCGTCAACCGCATCAATCAATTCCTCACCCAATGCGCGTGTCTGCCCGCCCTGACACGCGCGACCGATGGGGAAGCGTGTGCGAATCAGATGGCCGCGTATGACGCCGGCAAGAACTCCGCTCATGCGGGAGCCATCGACAAGATCTGCACGCCCAGTGGCTCGCAGAATGAATGCCCCGGCTATGCCTCCAACACCCAGGTCATTTCGCTGTGCATGCAACAGATGTGGGACGAAGGGCCGCCTCCTACCAGTTCATGTACCGGCACCTGCTATGAGCAGCACGGCCACTACATCAACATGACGGACCCATCGGTCCACAGAGTGGCCTGCGGGTTTTTCACGACGTCTTCGGGCGACGTGTGGGCCGCACAGAACTTCCTTCGATAACACGAGGGCCAGATATGAGAACCGGGCTTTTGTCCGGTCGGCGCACGTAGTGGCTCGAGCTTCCCCATGCTTGGGCGCGCGGGCGAAGCTTCGTGCGTGAGCAGTCGCGACGTCCTCGACGGCAACCGAAGCGACGAATCCAGGTGCCCAGTCACAAACAGACCCGACTCCGAACATCTTGACCGCTCGGGCCGGACGCGGAAACGACAGTATCAGTGGAGCAGCAATCGTTGAGGAGTCCCCCTATGCGCACCGCATCGTCCGTCACCTTCCTGTTCGGCGCCCTCTGGATGGGCCTCGGTCCCGTCCTGGGCGGCGTCGCGAGCGCCCAGACCATTTCGATGACGGCGGCGCCGGCGAAACCCGAGTTGCACGGACCGTTGCTTTATGCGGCGCGGCCGGCGACGCCGTTCTTGTTTACGATTCCCGCAACGGGGCAGGCGCCTCTTTCGTTCACCGCGACCGGGCTTCCGTCGGGCCTCACCCTCGCCTCCAGTAGCGGGACGATCAGCGGCACCACGCCGGCGGCCGGCTCATACCCAGTTGTGGTCACCGCGAGCAACGGGTCCGGCTCGGCGACCGCCACGTACACCATCGCGGCCTCGAACACCTCCTCTCTCACGCCGGCCATGGGCTGGAACAGCTACGATTCCTACGGCTCGAGCGTCAACGAGAGCGAGTTCCTGGCGGCGGCGACGGCGCTCAAGTCGCAGCTTCAGCCCTACGGCTGGAACACGGCCGTGATCGACTTCCTCTGGTTCGACTCCGAGGACAACATCGACAGCAACGGACGGTGGCTCCCGTCACCGAGCAAGTGGCCGTCGTCGGCCGGCGGTGTGGGGCTGAAGTCCGTCGCCGACCAGGTCCACGCCATGGGACTCCTCTTCGGCATCCACATCATGCGTGGGATTCCGCGCAAGGCCTTCACCGCCAACTCGCCCATCGCGAACTCGACCTACAAGGCCACGGATGCGGGTAACAGCAGCGACACCTGCCCCTGGGACTCTCACAACTATGGCGTCCGTGGCAACACGGCCGCGGGCCAGGCCTGGTACGACTCGATCTTCACCCAGTACGCCGGCTGGGGACTCGACTTCGTGAAGGTGGACGACATGATCTCCGGAACGAATTATCACCAGACAGAGGTGGACGCGATCCGCGCCTCCATCGACAAGTCCGGGCGATCGATCGTGCTCAGCCTGTCGCCCGGCCCCATGCAGACGGCGAATGTCGCCGACCTCATCGCGAACGCGAACCAGTGGCGCACGGTCAACGACTTCTGGGACACGAACGGCCTCAGCAACTTGACCGACGTGTTCACCGCCGCCGGCAACTGGCAGGCGCAGACGACGCTGACGCCCGGGCACTGGCCGGACTGCGACATGCTGCCGCTCGGGTACGTTGGGCCGCGGTCTCCGGTCGGGGCGGGGAACCGGACGAACTTCATGAGCGCCCTCAACCACGCCAATCAGGTGGCGGTGATGTCGCTGTGGGGGATCATGCCGTCGCCGCTGATTCTCGGCGGCAATCCGACCAAGCTGAGCGGGGACACCTGGACGACGGCGCTGCTCACCAACCCCGAGGTGCTGGCGATCAACCAGGACTCGAGCGGCACGCACTCGAAGCGCCTCTCCTCGTCGAACAACACCCAGGTCTGGTCGCGTGATCTGACGGGTGGCGGCAAGGCGGTGGCCCTCTTCAATCTGGGGACCGCCACCGCGACCGTCTCGGTGACGTTCTCTCAGCTCGGCGTGACGGGAACGCCGGCGGTACGGGACGTCTGGCAGCGCACGGACGTCACCGGCATGACGAGCGGCCTCTCGGCGAGCGTGATCGCAGGCAGCGCGGTCATGTACCTGTTGTCGCCGCCAGGATCGACCGGCACGGGCGGCTCGACTGGCGCCGGCGGTTCGACCGGCGCCGGCGGTTTGACCGGCAGCGGCGGTTCGACCGGCAGGGGTGGTTCAGGTGGCTCGATCGGCGGCGGCGCGGGTGGGTCGACGGGCGGCGGCGCGGCTGGTTCGATCGGCACCGGGGGAATGGCAGGGAGTGGCTCCGGGGGGATGAGTGGACGGGGCGGCAGCTCGGGCAGTGGCGGCAGCGTGGGCACCGGCGGCAGCACGGGCACCGGCGGCAGCATGGGCACCGGCGGCCGCACGGGCACCGGTGGCAGCACGGGCAGCGGCGGCAGCACGGGCAGCGGCGGCAGCACGGGCAGCGCCGGCAGTACGGGCAGCGGCGGCAGCACTTCCAGCGGCGGCGGTAATTCGGGCGGTTGCTCGTGCACCGTGGCGATGAACGGAACGTCGACGGGGCCGTTGTGGCTATTGCTGGCGGCGATAGCGCTCAGACGCTCACGTCGGCGGGCGCGTTGAACGAGCCGGGCTGCCCCAACGAGCCGTAGACCAGAACTTCGCGTTGCCAGCGCATGTGTGTCCGCCAAAGGTCTGCGGCGACCGGGCGCTCTGTGCGCGCAGCGGCCGGGTATCACGCCGCCGCCGAGGCGCGCCTAGTTCCCGTATCCCGCGGCCTGGACGTTCGCGAGGACCGAAGCGTCGGTCGGCGAGGAACCAGCGCCAAATGATCGCGCCGCCGTCCCGGGAACATCGGGCGCTTTCGGCGGTTAGAGGAGCAACATGCTCGCGCGACGCGATCCCGGTGGTTCGAGGCCTGCGCGCCCGGCGGAGGCGACATGCTAGTCTGCGGGCGTTTGTCAGAATGAATTCCCCGCCCAGTCTCCCCGCCATCATCGCCTCCCGGTACGTGCCGGTCCGTCTGATCGCGCAGGGGGGGATGGGCGCGGTCTACGAGGTCGAGCACGCGCGCACCGGCGAGCATCTCGCGCTCAAGGTGTTGCTTTCGGGCGTGGGCGCGTCGGCCGAGGCGCTGGGCCGCTTCAAGCGGGAGGCGCGGGCCTCGGCACGCATCAAGAGCGAACATGTGGTGAGGGTGATCGACGCGGACGTCGCGCCCGAGCTGGGTGGGGCTCCGTTCCTGGTGATGGAGCTTCTCGAGGGGCGCGATCTCGAGCGTGAAGCAGCCGCCGAACGACCCGCGCCCGGCACGGTGGTGGACTGGCTGAGACAGGTCGCGGTCGCGATCGACAAGGCCCATCGGCTTGGCATCGTTCACCGAGATCTCAAGCCCGAGAATCTGTTCCTCACCAATCGGGAGGACGGGACCCGGATCGTCAAGGTCCTGGATTTCGGCATCGTCAAGATGACGGAGGATGGGACGGACGGTTCGGGCGCGACGGGATCTGGTCAGATCTTGGGAACTCCCCAGTACATGGCGCCCGAGCAGGTGTCGTCCTCCGCCCGCATCACGCCAGCGATCGATCGGTACGCGCTGGGGCTGGTGGCCTATCGTCTTTTGAGCGGAGAGAGCTACTACCGGGGCGACGTGATGAACATTCTGGGGCAGCTCCTGCACGAGCCGCTGCGGCGACCCTCCGAGCGACATCCCGATCTGGGGACTGCGATCGACGCCTGGTTCGCCCGGGCTTGCCACCGCTCGCCCGAGGAACGCTTCGCTTCGGCCGCGGAGCAGGTGGAAGCGCTCTCCGCGG
>JADGRB010000459.1 GCA_017881315.1 Pseudomonadota bacterium | reverse complement strand
CCGCCGACGTCGCGCTGGCCTGTGCGATGGTGGCCGCCCTGGGCTTGCGCCTTTGGGCCGGCCTTCACAAGACGGTCTTCCTGTATGACGCCCTCTCGTACCACCTGCACGCGCCGGTCACCTGGCTGCACGAGCGCCGGCTGGAGATCGTGCCGGCCGTGTTCGGCGATCCGGCGCCCGCCTATGCGCCGTCGAACGTCGAGCTCTGGTTTCTGTTTCTGATGGCGCCGCTTCGATCGGACTACCTGGCCGGCGCGGGTCAGCTCCCGTTCGCGGCGCTGGCGGTGCTGGCCATCGCCGCGACGGTGCGGGAGACCGGCGGGCGACGGGCGGCGGCGCTCGGCGCCGGTCTCGCCTTCCTGCTGGTGCCGGAGATCTGGCAACAGGGGCCGACGGCGATGACCGACCTGGCGATGGCGGCGCTGCTGCTGGCGTCGCTGCCGTTTGTGGTCCGATTGTCGAGATCGCCCTCCACCCGCGATGGGCTCGCTTGCGCCGCGGCACTCGGCCTGGCGCTCGGCACCAAGTACGTCGGCGCGGTGCTGGTCGCTCCGTTCGCCGTTCTCGCCGCGAGCGCCGCCGCGCGGCAGCGGCCACGCCCGCGCCCGCGCCACCTCGTCGCGGCCGGCGCGATCGGGCTCGGCACAGGTGGATTCTGGTACGCGCGCAACGCGATCGTTACCGGCAACCCGTTCTACCCGGTGAGCGCCTTCGGCCTCCCGGGCCTCTACGGCCGAGCCGCGATGCACGCCTGGGACTACCACCTTCCGGTAGCCGATCTCGGTGCGCTGGGTCTGATGCTGGCCGCCGGGGGCATCGGCTTTTCCGTCGCCGCCGCGCTCGGTCTCCTGCGCGCCCGCCCGCCGATCGAGCTCGCGCTCTGGGCGGCGGTCTGCGCGCTCTTCTGGGTCGCGGTGCCTTATCAGGAGAGTCGGTTCCTGTTCGCCGCTTTCGGTGTAGCGGCGGTGGCCGTCGGGCGCGCCGTTTGCCGCCCGCCCGGCTGGCTCGGCTGGGGCGCCCTGGCGGTCGCGATCGGCAGCGAGCTGCTCGGGCTTCCCACGCTGGACCGGTTGGCGCTGATCCCCGCGGGCCTGCTGGGCGCGGTCCTCGCGCTCGCTTGGCGTCGGATTCCGGCGCCCGCCCGGCGGCCGGTCACCACCGCCGGCACGCTCGGGCTCGCCGTCGCCGCCGCGGTCGCGCTCGCCGTCGGCCTCGGCCACTACCGCGCGCGCGATCCCGGCTACGCGATCGGCGATGACATCGACCGTGCCTGGTCCTGGTTCGGGGCCAACGTGCACGACGCGCGGGTGGCCTACACCGGGACCAACCTGGCATTCCCGCTGTCGGGGCGAGATCTCGGCAACCGCGTCGCTTACGTCAACGTGGCCGGCCGACCGGCCGATCGACTCCACGACTTCGGACGGTCGCAGGCGCCCGCGATGGGCCTGCCGACCACGCCGGAGCCGGCCCCCTACCGGGAGGGCGCGGAGTTCGAGATCTGGTTGCGCAACCTGCGAGCCGCGCATGCGGACGTCCTGTTCGTCGCCGCCCTGGATCCGATCGTCAAGCGCAACATCGCCGCCGACCAGGACGGGTTCCCCGTCGAGCGCGCCTGGGCCGATGCGCACCCGGCGCTGTTCTCACCGCGCTACGCCTCGCCGGCCGCGCGGATCTACCAGGTGCAGCCCTGAGCGACGGGGCCTCTCCTCGGAGCGCCCGCGCCACCGAGATCGCCGCGCTCGGCGCCCTCCTGCTCTTCGTCGCCGGGCGCTGCCTGGTACCGATGGACGAGACCGATCTCTTCTTCAACCTCCGGCTGGGCGAGATCATCCTTTCGCACCACGCGGTGCCGCGCACGAATCTTCTCTCGTTCACCTTCCCGGACGCCCGCGACATCAACCTCGGCTGGGTCTTCCAGATCATCGTCGCGCTGGCCTACCGCGCCGGTGGGATCGCGGCGACGGTGCTGCTCAAGACGGCGCTCGTGCTGGCGACGTTCGCGCTCCTCTACCGCGTCGCGCGGCGCCGGCATGCGCACCCGGCGGCGGCCGCGGCGGCGCTGGCGCTGGCGGCTTGGGCGGCGGAGCCCCGCTTCGTCGAGCGGCCACACCTGGTCACCTTCGTCGGTCTGGCCTATCTCCTGCTCGCGCTCGAGCGCGCCGAGGCCGGCCGGCCGCGCGCGCTCATGGCGCTGCTCCCGCTGGGCCTCGTCTGGGCGAACGCGAACTCCTGCTTCTTCCTGGCGCCGGTGGTGCTCGCGCTCTACGCGACGGGCGCGGCCTTCGATCACCGGCGGGTTGAAGCTCGCCGGGCCGTGCTGCTGGCGCTGGCGCTGGTTCCCCTCATCTTCGCCACGCCGTCCGGCGCGGGCGCGCTGACCTACATCGCCAACCATTGGCGGATGCCCTGGCTGCGGCCGTTGCAGGAATACCGCGCGGCGAGCTGGCCGCTCGACGGGCCGTTCTTCTTCCTGGTCGCCGGCGTCGTCCTCGCCGTCGCGCTTCCGAATCGGCGCCTGCGTTGGACGCTTCCGGTGCTGGTGCTGGGCCTGCTTGGCGCGCGCCGGATCCGCTTCGTCGCCGAGTTCGCTCTGCTGGCCGGCCCCCTCATCGCCGTCGCGCTCACCGAGCTCGGCACGCGCGCGGCCCGCCGCCTACCACGCGGTCCCTACGCGACGGTCGCGATCGTCGCAGCGCTGGCGGGGTTGACGCTGGTTCCGCGCCTGGCCGCCGTGAGGCGTGGCGAGCGCTTCGCCGAGCTCGGTCTCGAGCCCGGGCTGGTTCCCGAGGCCGCGATCCATTTCGTCGACGACAACGGGCTGCGCGGGCGGATGTACAACGATCTCGAGGTCGGATCGTACCTCGGCTGGCAGGGCTGGCCGGACCACCGGGTCTTCCAAGACCCGCGCATCAACGGCTATCCGGAAGCGTTCCACGCGACCCTGCGCCGCGACGATCTGTCGGGGGACGAATGGCAAAGCTTTCTCGACCGCTTTGGCGTCACCACGGCGCTGGTCAGCTACCCCGATCTCAACCCACGCGCGGCGCTGTTCGCCCCCGAGCGGTGGGCGCTGGTCTACCGGGACGGCGAGGCGCTGGTGTTTGCGTCCCGTCGCCCGGAATTCGCCTCGGTCATCGCGCGGGCCGAGCTGCCCTGGACGTTCTCCTACGCGCGCGGAGTCGGCGTCAGCGGGCGACCGTTGGCGATCCGACCGGCCGGATCCCCGGTGCGCGACTGCGACTGGCAGAAGCGCCTCGGCGACGTCTTCTTCGAGATCGGCGACGATGCCGACGCGCGCGCGGCTTATGCCGCGGCCGCGAAGGCTCCCGATTGCCTGGACGCCACCTCCCGAACCGCCGCGGCGATCGCGCGCGGCGATCTCGCGCTCAAGACCGGCGACGCCGTGGCCGCGGTCGAGGCCTACGCCGGCCTGCCCGACCCGCACGCCCGCGCCAA
>JADGRB010000196.1 GCA_017881315.1 Pseudomonadota bacterium | reverse complement strand
CGGCCGATCCTGGTGGTCAACAAGGTCGACCGCGTCGGATGCGACCCGGAAGGCACCGTCGACGCCACCTTCGATCTGTTTTGCGCGCTGGGCGCCACCGACGCGCAGCTGGATTTCCCGATCGTCTACGCGTCCGGGCGCGAAGGCTGGGCGGTCAACAATCTCACCGACGAGCACACCGATCTGGGTCCGCTCCTGGACCTGGTCGTGAAATACGTTCCGCCGCCGACCGGCGTCATCGATGCGCCCCTCTGCATGCAGGTGACCACCCTCGACTACGACGACTATCTCGGCTACGTCGCCATCGGGCGGATCGACTCGGGCCGCATCAAGCCGGGCGAGCGCGTCCTGTGCGCGCACCGCAACGGGACGCGTGAAGAGTTTCGCGTCGCCAAGCTGCTGGGCTACCAGTCGCTCAAGCGGTTCGAGCTGGCCGAGGCCGCCGCGGGCGACATCTGCGCCGTGACCGGCATGGCCGACCTGACCGTCGGCGAGACCATCACCGAGATCGCGCGCCCGACCATCCTGCCGCTGCTCGAGATCGAAGAGCCGACGGTGAAGATGCAGTTCATGTCGAACAACGGCCCCTTCGCCGGCAAGGAGGGGAAGTTCGTCACCTCGCGCAATCTGCGCGATCGGTTGTTCAAGGAAGTGAAGTCGAACGTCGCGCTGCGGGTCGAGGAGACCGAGTCGCCCGACACCTTCGACGTGCTCGGGCGCGGCGAGCTGCACCTGTCGGTCCTCATCGAGACCATGCGGCGCGAGGGCTACGAGCTGATGGTGTCGCAGCCGCAGGTGATCTTCAAGACCGGCGAGGGCGGCGAGAAGCTGGAGCCGTACGAGGAGGTGGTGATCGACCTCGACGAGGCCTACTCGGGCGCGGTCATCGAGGAGTTCGGTCGGCGCGGCGGTCGCATGCAGGAGATGGGGCCGGCCGGCGACGGACGCATGCGCCTCGAATACCTCTGCCCGGCGCGCGGCCTCATCGGCTACCGCTCGCAGTTCCTGACCGACACGCGGGGCACCGGCCTCATGCACCACAACTTCAAGAACTATGGCCCCTACGCGGGGCCCCTGCGCTCGCGGGCCAACGGCGTGCTCATCTCGCAGGACGATGGCGAGACCAACACCTATGGCCTCTTCTACCTGCAGGAGCGCGGGCAGCTGTTCCTGGGGCCGGGGATCAAGGTCTACGGCGGGCAGATCATCGGCCTGCACTCGCGCGACAACGATCTCATCGTGAACCCCTCCAAGGCCAAGAAGCTCACCAACATCCGCACCACCGCGGCCGACGAGAAGCTGTTCCTGACGCCGCCGCGGCTGTTCTCGCTGGAGGCGGCCCTCGAGTTCATCAACCCCGACGAGCTGTGCGAGGTGACCCCGGCCGCGCTGCGCCTGCGCAAGCGCTTCCTCGACCACAACGAGCGCAAGCGCCTGGAAAAAGTCCGCGACTCGGCCTGACCGCGCGTTACGGGGCACCCGGGGTTACCGGGGCGTGTAGCGATCCGAAACGCAGATGTTGCTCGCGGTCGACCGCGGGAGGGTTTACCGTAAAGGGGGATGCGTATCGCTGCCCTCGACGTCGGGTCGAATTCCTTCCACCTCATCGTGGCCGAGGTGGAGACGGGGGGGCGTATTCGGGTGCTCGACCGCGCCAAGGAGATGGTGCGGCTCGGCGACTCGACCCTGCACAAGGGGGTGATTGCGCCGGAGGTGTTTCGCCGCGGGCTGGACGCGCTGCGCGCCCTGCGGCGCATCGCCGACCGGCACAAGGTCGACGCGCTGGTGGCGGTGGCGACCAGCGCCGTGCGCGAGGCGCAGAACGGCGGCGAGTTCGTGCGCGCGGCGCGCGACGAGGCCGGCATCGACATCCGCGTCATCCGCGGCGACGAGGAGGCGCGCCTCATCTATCTGGGCGCGCGGGGATCGCTGGATCTCGGCAAGCGACGGGTGGCGCTCTTCGATCTGGGCGGCGGATCCCTGGAGATCGTGCTGGCCGACGCGCAGGAGCTGTACTTCACGGCCTCGCTCAAGCTGGGGGTCATCCGCCTGGCCGAGAGCTGTCCCTGCTCGGACCCGCCCAGCCCGCGCGAGCGGGCGCACCTGGCCGAACGGGTTCGCACCATGCTCGATCCGGTCATCTCGCGGGTGCGCGCGATGGGCTTCGACGACGTCGCCTTCACGTCGGGCACGGCCTCGGCGCTGGCGGGGCTGCTGCGCGCCGACGGGGGCGGGGGTAAATCGACGATCGCGCTCGGCGATCTGTCCGCGCTCGAGCAGCGGCTCGGGACGATGACCGTCGCGGGGCGGGGGCGCCTCCCCGGGCTCGACGCGCGGCGCACCGACACGATCTACGCGGGTGCCGTGGTGTTTCGGACAGCGCTCGAGCTGTGCGGCGCGGAAGAGGCGACGCTCTGCGAGACCGCGCTGCGCGAAGGGATCGTCGCCGACTACGTCGCCTCGAACCGGCCCGGCATCTTGCTGGTCGAGGAGTTTCCCGACCTGCGGCGGCGCAGCGTGATGGAGCTGGCGCGCCGCTGTCAGTTTCGCGAGGACCACGGATCGCACGTGGCGCGGCTGGCGCTGTCGATCTTCAGCCAGACGCGGCGGCTCCACAAGCTGGCGGAGAGCGATGCGGAGCTGCTGGAATACGCGGCCCTGCTGCACGACATCGGGTTCTACATCTCGCCGCACCGCCACCACCGGCACAGCGCGTACCTCATCGAGAGCCACGCCATGACGGGGTTCTCCCGTTCGGAGGTGGAGATCATCGCGCTCACGGCGCGCCACCACCGCAAGGCCGAGCCGCGGCGCGGGCGCGGCGTCATGAAGTCGTTGTCGAAGACCGACTGCCATCGGGTGCGGGTGCTGGCGGCGGTCCTGCGCATCGCCGACGCGCTCGATCGAACGCACGCCCGGCTGGTCCGCGCGGTGCGTTGCTCCGTCTCGTCGCGCACCGTGGAGGTCCGCGTCGACGCCGATGGTGATCCGGAGCTGGAGCTGTGGGCCGCGCGCCGCAAGGGCGATCTCTTCGAGGCGCTCTTCCGCCGCAAGCTCCGCTTCGCCGTCGACGGAATCAAGGAATCCGAGGAGCCCGCCGCGGCCGAGCTGCCGGCGCCGCCCCCGCTGCGCGTCGTACGCTCCTAGCGGGCCCTGGATCGGGCTAGATCCCGAGCGCGCGCAGGCCGAAGTACAGCACCGCGGCCACGATCGCGGCCGACTGGATGGTGAAGAGCCAGGCCCAGACGATCCGCAGCGCGACGCCCCAGCGCACCCCGGCCGGATTGTTCACCCAGCCGACGCCGACGATGCCACCGGTGATGGTGTGGGTGGTCGAGACGGGAATGCCGAGCGCGCTGGCCAGGAACAGCATGCCGGCGGCGCCGGTCTCGGCGCAGAAGCCGCCGGAGGGCTTCAGCTTGGTGAGCCGCATCCCCATCGTCCGCACGATGCGCCACCCCCCGGTGAGCGTGCCCAGGCCCATCGCGGCCTGACAGCAGAGAATCACCCAGATCGGCAGCTCGGCGTGCGCGCCGAGCCGACCCTTGGCGATCAGCATCGCCAGGATGATGCCCATGGTCTTCTGCGCGTCGTTGGCGCCGTGTCCGAGGCTGAACATCGCCGACGAGACCAGCTGCAGTCGTTTGAACCAGCGGTCGATGCGTCCCGGGTGCTTGCGGCGGAACACCCAGGCGACCAGGACCATCATCCCGCCGCCCAAGATCATGCCCAGCACCGGCGAGACGACGATGAAGAGCGCCGTCTTGGCGACGCCGCTCTGCTGCACCACCGCGAACCCGCCCTTGCTGATGCCAGCGCCCAGCAGGCCACCCACCAGCGCGTGCGACGAGCTCGAGGGCAGGCCGTACCACCAGGTGATGAGGTTCCAGGTGATGGCGCCGCCCAGCGCGCTCAGCAGGACCGCGTCGTCGATGATCTTGGGATCGATGATCCCCTTGCCGATGGTGTGCGCGACGTGCAGCGGAAAGACCACGAAGGCGATGAAGTTGAAGAAGCCGGCCCACACCACCGCGGCGCGCGGTGTCAGGACGCGCGTCGAGACAATGGTGGCGATCGAGTTGGCGGCGTCGTGAAAGCCGTTGATGTAGTCGAAGGAGAGCGCGATCACGACGATCGCGACGATCATGACCATGGGGGCCGTCAGCTATTCTCGAGGACTACGCCCTCGATGATGTTGGCGACGTCCTCGCAACGATCGGTCGCCGACTCCAGCGTCTCGTAGATCTCTTTCCACTTGATGATCGCGATCGGATCTTTTTCCTCCCGGAAGAGGCGCACCAGGGCCCCGCGCAGGATCGAGTCGGCCACGTTCTCGAGCCGGTTGATCTCGATGCAGTGCTGGAGGATCCCGTCCGGCTTCCCGATGTTGCGGATGCCGGAGACCGCGCTCAGGACGTGCTCGGCGCTCGACACCAGGCAGCGCGCCAGGTCGGCCACCTCGGAGGTCATCTTGGGGAGATCGTAGAGCGCCAGGCGATCCGCGGCGGCCTCCACCATGTCCATGATGTCGTCCATCTTGGTGATGAGGCGGTGGATGTCGTTGCGGTCGATCGGGGTGATGAAGGTGCGGTGCAGCCCCTCGACGACGGCGTGGGTGATCTCGTCGCACTCGTGCTCGATCTGCTTGACCCGCTCGGCCTGCGACTCGAGGTTGGTGGGCTTTTCGACCATCTCGAGGAAGGCCCGGCACCCCTCGACCGTTTTTTGCCCTTGATGCTCGAACTGGGTGAAGAAGGACGCGTCGTGCGGCAGGAGCCTCATGGCCGCCGCTTTATATCCGAACGGACCGGGCGGAGCCAGCCGTGTGACAGGCGTGTCACATTGACGCCGCGAAGCGCAGCAGAACCTCCTGCTCGAATGTTCCACCGGCGGCCAGCGAGCGGATCGTCTGCGAGCTGCCGCTCCAGGCGTTGACCTGGTAGTTGGCAGTGAGACGCACGAATCGACCCCGCCAGTAGGTCACGCCGGCGGTGCCGGAGAGCACGCGCGTGGTGGCGGTGCCGGGATCGCCCAGCGACGGGTTGTCGCTGTCCAGATCCTCTTTCAGCCCCTCGAAGCGGAGCGCGAGCATGAGGCCGTCGCCGAGCGGTGGGGCCTCGGCTCGCCCGAGGCGCCGGGGCAGCTCGCGTCCGGGCGCCGGCAGCTGGTGGTCGTCGCCGAAGAGCCAGAACCAGACCTCGCCGTAGCCGGCGAGGCCGTGAAGAACCGCGTCGCCGAGCGGCGCCAGCGGCCCGCCGGGCAGCGACCCGGCGTTGGCCTCCGCGAGCTGTTGTCGCTTCCAGACCACCTCGCCGCGCAAGCCGAAGCGCGGTCCGATCGGCAGGTTCAGCTCGCCGCCGAACGCCTCGACCGTCCCTTGCTCGCGCAGCGCCAGCGCCAGCGCGGTCGGGCCGCTCGACCAGTGCGGTTCCAGAAAGACCACGCCGCCGGGGGTGGCTTGCACGGGGACCTCCTGGCCGTTGACGTGATCGCCGCGCCAGGCCGAGCCCCCGATCGAAAACCGACGCCAGGTGTCCGCGCCCGCGCTGGCCGCGAGTGGCGAGAACACCACCCGACCGATCGCGTCCGCCTGATTGTCGAGGTTGCGAAATCCGGGGCCCTCGCCGTTGAACAGGCCACCCGAATAATAAAGACGGTCGCCGGCGACGAGCCCGTGCAGCATCACGCCGACCTCTTTGTTTCGCGGCACGCCCAAGGTGCGCGCGGCCATCGCTCGCTCGATGAAATCGGTCGCGGCGTCCGAGGTGCGGTTCTCCAGCGTGAAGGGGGCGTCGAACTGGCCGGCCTGCACGATCAGGCGATCGCCGTCGGGGGCAAAAGCCAGGTACGCGTCGGCGGCCGGAAGCGCGCTCGGCGCGATGTCTGCCCCGGGCGCCGGCGCCGGCGCGAAGTCGCCGGAGAGGTCGAAGTAAAACGACGGGCCCAGCCAGCCGCCCACGCCGACGCGCGCGCGGCGCAAGAAGACGCCGCTCTTCGGGGTCTGTCGCGGAAAGAACGCGCCGTCGACCTGCAGGCTCCCCTCGGGGAAGAGGACGATCCCGTCCTCCGCCGTGCGGAGAGCCAGCCCGGGGGGAACGTCGCCCGCCCATGCGCGCTCCGCGAACAGCGCAGCCGCGCAGAGACCGACGGTGGCGAGGCGGGCGGCATGCATCGCGGGCTTGCGCATTGTAACCGGCCGGGGAAACTCAGGCGTGGTTCCGGTTTCGAATATCCCTTCCGTCGAAGGTCTGCAGGCTCTGGCGGCCAAATACCAGAGGTTGACGGCCCTGCGGGCCCGGCGCGACGCGGACGGCGCGCCGGCGACCCGCGATGAGCTGCGGGCGCTGGCGGCCGAGTTTCCAGGTTGTCTGCGCGAGCTCGACACCCTGGGGCCGGCGGAGCTCACCCGGCGCACGGCGGCCTGCGTGGCGGTGGCGGCCGGGGCCGACCCCGAGCCTTGGATGGCCTGGATCGACGGCTACCACACGCTGATGCGGCGGGCGCTCGCGGCGCGCAGGGGACGGGCGCGGGGCAGCGCGCGCCAGACAGACGGAGACTTCGAGCAGGCGGTGCTGTCGCCTCCGGGCGGGCGGATGAGCGTGGTCGTCCTGCGCGCTCTGGCGCTCCGCTTCGGCGTTCCGGCGGCCACCATCGCCGCGACGCTCTTTCCAGTGCGGCGGCCGTCGCCCTACGGGTTCTAGTCGCGGTCTCAGTTGATGTTGAACTTGCAGGTCGTCGTGCAGCTTCCGACGATACCGGGGTTCTACCCGGGCGGGCGGGTAAGCAATGCGGCGAATGCCCGCGGCTCATGCACCGGCAGATCGCAGCGGCCGTGGACGCAGACGTAGGCGGTGGCACGGCCGTCGATCGCGATCTTGTCGGCGATGAACGGGACCAGGCGACCGAGCTCGGCGACGTCGGTTTCGGAGGCGGCGGCGATCGCGCGGTTGGGGACGAAGGTGCGGCGGAGGATGTCGAGCAGCGGCTGGGCCGCGGCGGCCGTCGACCCAGCAGGCCAGACCACCGCGATCTCTCGCGCTTTGTCGGCCGCGTAGTCGACCGCCAGGAGGGTTTCGGTGAGCGGGAGGGGATTTTCTCGGAGCGCGCCCGATAGGCCGGCAAAGGCGCGATCGGCGATGGCGCGCCAGCGATCGTCGTCGGTGAATGTTTGCAGGCGGAGGACGCTCAGCAACGCGACGGACGTGCCGGAAGGCTCGGCGCCGTCGTGCATCGGTTTTTCGCGCGCGATGAGGCGCTCGTGATCGTCGCCGGTCATGAACCAGCCGCCGGCGGGATCGGCGAAGCGGCGCTCGGTTTCGGCCGCCAGATCCAGGGCCGCCTGGAGCCAGCGGCGATCGAAGGTCGCCTCGTAGAGATCGATGAGGCCGGCGGTCAGGAAGGCCTGATCGTCGAGGAACCCCGCGACACCGGCCCGGCCGTCCTTCCAGCTCCGGACCAGCCGGCCGCCGGGTCGCATCTCCCCGAGGGCGAAGTCGGCCGCGCGCGCCGCGGCGTCGAGGTAGCGCGACTCGCCGAGGATCCGGCCGGCCACCGCAAACGCGGAGATCGCCAGGCCGTTCCAGGCCGCCAGGATCTTTTCGTCGCGCAAGGGTGGCGACCGGCGCGCCCGCACCGCGTAGAGCGCCGCGCGCGCGTCGGCGAGGGCGGCCCAGGTTTCCTCGTCGGGGCGGGCGACGTGGAGGATGTTGGCACCCTCGAAGTTCCCGGCGGTCGTGACGCCGTAGTGTTCCAGGAACCGATCCGTCTGCGCGCCGGCGCCCGCGCCGAGGATCCTTTCGATCTCCGCCTTCGACCAGACGAAGAACTCTCCCTCCTTGGATTCGCCGCCGGGCCCCAGGGAATCGGCGTCGGTCGCCGAATAGAATCCGCCCGCCGGCGCGGTCATCTCGGCGAGGAGATAGTCGAGCGTCTCGCGCGCCACCCGCGCGAAGTCAGCGCGGCCGGTCACCTGGTACGCCTCGGCGTAGGCGACGGTCAGGAGCGCGTTGTCGTAGAGCATCTTCTCGAAGTGCGGCACCAGCCAGCGCGCGTCGGTCGAGTAGCGGTGAAAGCCGCCGCCGAGCTGATCGTAGATGCCGCCGGCCGCCATCTTTTCCAGGGTCAGGGTCGCCATTCGCAACGTCTCGGCGTCGCCAGTCCGGTGGTGATCGCGCAGGAGCAGGCGAACCGGCAGATTGGACGGAAACTTGGGCGCGCGGCGGACGCCGCCGTCGACGTCGTCGAAGATGCGCTTGAAGACCGCGACGGTCTGACCGAGCACGGCCGGGTCGAATGCCGGCGTGGCGTTCGCGTCGCCAGTCGCCCCGCCGCCGGTTGCGGGAGCGCCCGCCGCGTCGGGTTCCATCTGCGCGCGCACGGCGCGGACCAGCGACTCGGCGGCCTGTCCGACGCGCGCTCGGTCACCCAGGTAGGTCTGATGAATGTTGTCGAGCAGCTCCAGGAAACCGTGCCGCGCGCCGCGCGCGCCCTCGCGCGGGGGGAAGTAGGTGCCGCCGAAGAACGGCTCGCGCGCCGGCGTCAGCCAGACGCTCATCGGCCAGCCGCCCGACCCGGTGAGCGCCTGCACCGCGCTCATGTAGACCGCGTCGATGTCGGGCCGCTCCTCGCGGTCCACCTTGATGCAGAGGTAGTGGCTGTTCATGAAGGCGGCGATCTCTTCGTCTTCGAAGGACTCCGCCTCCATCACGTGGCACCAGTGGCAGGTGGCGTAGCCGATCGACAGGAACACCGGCCGCCCGAGGCGGCGCGCCTCCTCGAACACCTCGTCGCCCCAGGGCCGCCAGTCGACCGGGTTGTGCGCGTGCTGCAGGAGATACGGGCTCGATTCGAGGATCAGCCGGTTGGTGTACTTCGGCGCGTCCCCGTCGAGGTGGTGCGTGCGCGGCAGGTAACCGCCGGGCGTCGCGCGCTTGGCGGCCAGGGCGGCGGCCAGCCGATCGCCCAGCGCTGGGTCGATCGGCGGCGCCTCCGGAAGATCACGGACGCTTGGCATCGCGCGAGGCTAGCACGCGCGATCGCGGGCCAGCGTAGGCGCGTCTACTGCTTGGAGTAAGACGCTGTCTGGGTGAAGGTGCAGTTCTCTGACACGCCGACAG
>JADGRB010000458.1 GCA_017881315.1 Pseudomonadota bacterium | reverse complement strand
AGCGGCGACGCTGTCGCGATCGGTGGTGTCGCAGGTGCGACGGTTGCAGTGGCCGTCGCCGCGGCCGTCGCGGTGGCCATTCGAGCCACGGCGGCGTTGTTGGCGGCGGCCGCGACGACGCTGGCGCGCTGCATCTCGCGGCGGAGCCGGAGCGTATAGATCATGCCCGCGGCCGACATCGCCAGCAGGATGACGATCCCGGCGGTGACGGCCGAGCGGGTCTGCCGTGGCCGCCCGGTCAGGTTCGCGGTGGTTCCGAAGCGCTCGGCCGCCGTTTGGGTGGGGAGCATGCCGGTGCCGAGCGGCGCCTGGCTCCCGAGGGGCGCCAGATCGTGGCCCGAGAGCTCTCGCGCCGTCGGCATCGAGGCCCGGAGGTTGGGCGGCAGCGGCGTGGCCGGTCCGCTGGTCGCACCGAGGACGCCCTCCAGGACCTCCCGGAATGCGACAGCATTCGGGTAGCGCATGTCGCGCTCCTTCTCGAGACCACGCAGCACGATGTCGTCGATGATCTTGGGCAGGCGCAGATCGGGCCGGCGGCGGCTGGGCGGTACGGGCGCCTCGACCAGGTGCCGGCTCACGATCGCCATCGGCGAGTCGGCGCGAAACGGGATATCGCCGGTGACCAGCTGGTAGAGGATCACCGCGGCGGCGTAGAGATCGGCCCGCCCGTCGAGCGGTTCGGCGCGCGCCTGCTCGGGGGCCATGTACTCCGGCGTGCCGCAGACCAGCCCCTGGATGGTCAGCATGGCGGCCCGGTCGTCGCCGTCGCCGAGCGTCGCCTTGGCGATCCCGAAGTCACAGACCTTCACGAAATCTCTTTCGCCCCGGCGCTCGACCAGCATGATGTTGCTCGGCTTGAGATCGCGGTGGATGACCCCCTGCGCGTGCGCCTCCTCGAGCGCCGACAGAACCTGGGACATGATCCGGACCACCCGCGGCAGCGGCAACGGGAAGTCATCGCGGATCGCTTGCGCCAGATCGCGCCCGGTCAGCAGCTCCATCGCGATGTAGAGCGTCCCGTCCCGATCCTCGCCCGAGTCGATGATCTGGATCGAGTTCGGGTGGTTCAGCAGCGACGCGCTCTTGGCCTCGCGCTTGAAACGTCCGACCAGCTTGGCGTCACCCATGAGGTGCGGGTGCAGCACCTTGATCGCGACCGCCTTGGACAGCGAGAGCTGCTCCGCCTTGTAGACGTTCCCCATGGCGCCGCTGCCGATGAGCTGGTCAATCCGGAAATTGCCGGCCACGACCCGTCCCGGCAAAGGGTCGAGGCGCGAGAGAGCCGGATCCTGCTCCTGCGGCGGGCTCATGGTGTGGGCGTAGCGGGGCATGATACCCCAGCCCCTGCATTTGTGAATAGACGCGCGGCGGCGCCGGGTGTGGCAGCCGTTACCTCAATCGCCCAGGCAAATACCGAGATCACGCGCCGTTTGCACGGTGTCCGAATCGAGCGGCACCGTCTTCATGACCGCGATGGCCTCTTCCATGAGCACCGGCACCATGTGCGGCGGTTGGTAGGCGACGATGTGGCCGAACTTTCCCTGCTCGACCATCCGCACCGCCGCCGCCCCAAAGCGGAGCGCCAGGAGACGATCGCGGTGGGTGGGGCTCCCCCCCCTCTGCAGGTGTCCCAGGACCAGCGAGCGGCTCTCGAAGCCGGTGCGCTCGCCCAGGTAGTGCCCGATCTTTTCGGCCAGCCCGCCCAGCCGGACCTCGCGCCCGAGCTCGGTGCCGATGGTGCTGATGTCGCCGTCCCTCGGCATGGCACCCTCCGCCACCACGACGATGCAGTAGCGTCGTCCCGAGGCGTAGCGCTTCTTGATGCGATCGACGACGCTGTCGATGTCGTAGGGAATCTCGGGGAACAGGATCACGTGCGCGTTGCCGGCGACGCCCGCGTGCATCGCGATCCACCCCGCGTAGCGCCCCATCACCTCGACGACCATGATCCGCTCGTGCGACTCGGCGGTGCTGTGCAGCCGATCGATGGCCTCGGTCGCCACCGTGACGGCGGTGTCGAAGCCGAAGGTGGCCTGGGTACAGGAGAGGTCATTGTCTATCGTCTTCGGCACGCCGACGATCGGCATGCCCATGGCGGTGAACCGCGTGGCGATCCGGAACGCCCCGTCGCCGCCGATCGCGATCATGGCGTCCGCGCCGATCTCGCGGAACCGACGCATGATCTCCGCCGACACGTCGATGGTGGTCTTCTTACCGTCGACCTCGGTGATGAACTCGAAGGGATGTCCCTTGTTGACCGTCCCCAGGATCGTTCCGCCCAGGTGCGCGATGCCGCGGACCTTGTCGCGGGTCAGCTCGATGAGCCCCTCGGAGGGTGGCTCGAGCAGGCCGTGGTAGCCGCGGCGGATGCCGGTGACCTTCCAGCCGCGGCGGAGCCCCGACAGGGTGACGGCCCGGATGACCGCGTTTAAGCCCGGGGCGTCCCCGCCGCCGGTGTTGACCAGGATATGCATGCAAACAAGGCCATATCCCGGCTTGGGCCCGATCGCAACTCCGACGATGTCGGAGGCGGGTCAGTCGAGGCGGGACCGACGGAGCGTCGCGCGCAGCTCTTCGAGCTCGGTCGCCAGCTCCACGGCCGCGGTTACGGCAGAGACGGTCGTGCCCTCGAGGTGACGCTGGGTTCGGTTGCCGGCCCGGAGCTGGTGCAGCTGCCAATCGAGATGTGCCTGGCTGTCGTCGGAGAGCGCCAGCTCGCTCCGCTCGTAGAACGGGTTTTCACAGGCTTCGCCGCGGACGATCGCGACCGGGTGAGTTCGCAGGACGTCCCGCACCCGTTCCGGCGGGACGACGGAGCGTGGGTACCGGCAGAGGCCCGCAAAGGGCAGGCGGGCGAAATGTTCGTTCACCTGCGCCTCGTACCAGACTATCTTCCGCCACTCTTCGGCGCTGGGGAGGTGCATGAGCTCGCCGGTGGCGCGCAGGCCGGTAAAACCGTCGGCGAGGGCACCCTCGATGAGCTTGGAGATCCGGTCCAACATCCGCTCCGGGTCGAAGACTCCTTCGTGAAGGTACGCCTCTTCCTGGCTGAGAACGAGGAACGCGCCACGCGCCTGGGCGCGAACCGTGCAGATGCCCTCGACTTCCAATCTCCGCCCGAGATCTTCGAACTCGGCGGGGGTACCCACGAACAGACAGCGGCTCCCGTGCGACAGACCCTCGTGTAGAAACGATACGACGGCGGCTTGCTTCTCGTCGTCGGTCTCGAAGGGGAGGCAGAGATGTTTACTGCGATGAACCGAAGCGTGTACAGACAAATTCATTTTCTCACCGGTTCCTGTCCCCCAAGTCGAGTTCCCCCCCCCGGAGAATCCCAAAAGGCCGTTTTCGTGGAACAGTCTACACCCGCTGGCGCAAATTGCGGCGCAAGTTTTGATGCGCCCGCGCTGGTTCGTGGTTAGGGCGTCGAGGGGGGCAGCGGCGCGTCGCCCGAGGGG
>JADGRB010000016.1 GCA_017881315.1 Pseudomonadota bacterium | reverse complement strand
GCGGTTGTCGTGAAACTGGGTGGCGCTGGTGATCGCGTCGACGCCGGTGTGCGGGCCGGAGACCGCCGGCGTCGCGCCGCTGACCGCGTCCGCTTCCCACCCGGCGGCGATGCCCAGACCGCCGGCGATCGGCGCGTTCGCATCCACCTGCGGGTGAAGGACGGTGATTCCCTTGTTCTGCGAGGAGGGCTCCCGGAACAACGTGAGGCGCGACGAGACCTCGGTCGGGTTCTCGGCGCGCGCGGGCGCGGCGACAATGGCGGCGACGGCGACGGTCAGACCCGCCGCGATCAGCGGCGTGCGGTGCCTCAGTTGCAACCGCAGCCTCCGCCCGAGGTCCCCGTCCCGCCGACGGCCCCCTCGCGGTTCGACAGGATGTGCTCCTCGGCCGCGCGCTCCTGCCCGTCGGCGTCGAGCTGCATGATCCGATCGGCGAGCAGCTCTCGCTGGTGTGGCTTGACCGTCCACTTGGACGCCGCGCACCCGCCGCACGCGGAGAGGGCGACGGCGAAAACCAGGACCAGCTTAGAAATAAACGGCGAGCGCACCGGAGTACTCCTGGATTCGTTGGGTGTGGTTGGCGTCGAAGATGACGTAGTGGCGAACGTCGCCCCGCAGCGTGAGGCGTTTCTTGAGCGCCACGATCAGCCCCCCGCCGACGTTGACCATCGAGTAGCGCCCGGCTTGGACGGTGGCAAATTGATCGGCCTTCTTGCGGCCGAAGGCGCCGCCGACCGCGGCGCCCACGAACGGCGTCACCGGCGAGGCGGCGAACAGGAAGGCGTTGAAGCCGCCACCCGTGTAGATGACGTCGACCTGGTTCCCGACCGTCTCGCCCACCATCCCCTCCAGCGAGACGTGGGGGGCCAGCAGCCAGGCGGGGCGGAACAGGAACATGCCGTCTCCCCCCAGGAGCCCGGCGGAGAAGGTGAAGCCCAGGTTTTCTTCCAGGAGAGGCGAGGGGGAGAAGATCGCGTTGCCCATCCGCTTCCAGACCGAGGGCCCCTGGTGGGCGGCGGCCAGGTCGACGTCGAGCGGGAAAACCTCGTCGCCCAGGATCCAGCCGTAGGTCCCGTCGGGGAGCTCGACGCGGAACCAGTGGTCGTGGCTGGCGCGGCCGATGGCGGGGAGCACCTCGCCCATGTGGGCGCGGTAGACCACCCGGAACCCAAAGCCCGGGCCGGTGTGGATCTGCGCCTCCTCGGAGACCACGCGCACCAGCGCCGTGTCGTCGGCGCGCGCCTCGATCGACGCCAGGACGACGACCAGAAGGGAGGCGCAGGTCAGCACCCGGCAGGCCGTTCGGCTCATGGCATCGTCACCCACTGCTCGACCAGCGTCGCCTCCGGGCCGGTATCCATGATCAGCATTCCGCCGCCGTGGACCTGTCGCCCCTCCGGCAAGATGAGCAGGGTGCTGTCGGATGGATCGGAGCAGTTCATCCGCTGCGAGGCCTGGGTGTAGTTGTTTTGCCAGTCCGTCGGGAAGGGGATGGTCCCCGCCTCGATCGGGTTCGTCAGCGTCATGGCCGTCGTGCTTCCCGGACCGTGGCAGGTGGAATCGTAGCAGTGCTTGCCGCCGTAATCGGCGCCCAGGAAGTTCGGCCAGACTTGATCGATGAACCACTGCGGGCCCGGCATGCAGACGTTGACGTCGGCCGGCGGCGCGCCCAGGTCGACGGTCTCGCAGCCGAGCGCCGCACCCAGCGCCGCGGCCAGGAGAACCAGGCAGACACCCACACTCCCGCGCGAGCTCAAAACGTGTACCTCAGGTAGGTGGTCACCATCAGATCCTGGCTACCGGAGATCTCGCGCATCCAGAAGTAGTCGCCGCGCAGGCCGACCGAGAAGTGCCGGGAGAGCGAGTGGTAGTCGAACCCGCCGCCGCCCCCCGCGGTGAAGCCGATCCGGTAGCGCTCGAGCATGAGCGTGTAGAGGACGTTGGTCGAGAGCCGCTCGAGGCCGGCGCCCCCTTCGGCGAAGAGCGAGGTCTGCCCGAAGCGGATCGTCAGCTTCCCCTCGGCGATCGCCTGATAGGTCTGCAAGAGCTGCCCGGCCTGCGGGCTGTCGCCGCGGATCGAGTGCGTCGATCCCAGGAAGTGCGCCTGCACCGCCAGCCAGCGAAAGAGGTCGTACCCGACGCGCGTCCCGACCGCGAACCCGGGGGCGACGTCGCGGCCCGCGGGACCGAAGAACGCGACCGCGCCCACTTCCCCTTCGGTGTAGAGCCCCCGCGCGAACTTGGCCGGATCGGGGAAGACGATGGCGCTCGGCTCGGCCGTGACCTGCGCCTTCACCGAGCTCGGCGCGCTCAGCAGCCAGGACGTCGCCAATGCCGCCACCAGCTTGCGAAGTCGTGGTGTCAATGTCCCCTAGTTGGTCGCCATCATCGCGGGAGGCTGAAAGAGCGCGGGCGTCGGCGAGAACAAGGTGTCAGCCGAATCATGCAACAGCTGGTCGTTGTCGTCTCGCACGCGGACACCATAATTGCACGACATCGCCGCGTTGGCGGTGAAGTTGACGTCGATCTCGATGAGCGCCGGGATGACGACGTTGGGCGGCACCATGTCGAGCCCGACCGGGTTGACCTGGGAGTTGTTGATGAGGACGGCGTTGAAGGGCGCCATCCACCGCCCCATGGCGTCCAGATCCAGCTCCGCTTCTTCGAAGTCGTCTTCGCGCACGGTCCCGGAGACGGTCTTGCCGGCGGCCAGGATCTGCGGCGTCACCGGAATCAGCGGGATGTAATTGGGCGCGTTGTTGTTCCCGGCCCCCAGGGCCATCGCCACGATGTTTTCGTCGTACTTGGTGTACTCGTTCGCGCCGTCGATGCCGATGCCGAAGGTGCCGTCCTTGCTGTCGGTGTTGGTGACGTCGTAGGTGAGCTCGATGTGCACGTGCGCGCGCTCTATCCAGGGGACGCCGAACCCGAGCGCCGCCGACTGCGTGTCGAGGTCCTTCTGCTCGGTCTTGTTGGGATTCCGGAACTGCAACGTCAGGCCGTTTTCGATCCGTGGCTGGTTGCCCATGGCGTCGGGCGCCCCCGTGACCGACAGGATCGGCGTCGGGGAGGCGAAGTAGAGCGGCGCGTTCACGCATCCGAGCGCGAGCGTCGCCAGCGGGACCAACCGGGAGAAGACACCACCGTGGTTTTCTTGCATCACGACCCGCCTTTGAAGATGAACGGATAACGACCCACGATCGTCTGTCCGGGCGCCTTCGGGAACTGCCACTGCTTGACCTGCCGTACGATGCAGCCCTCGACGGCGGCGTCGCCCATCGTGCTCTGCTTGACGTTGGCCTTGCTGACCGTCCCGTCGGGCTGAATCACCCAGAAGACGTCGACGCCGCCCGCGAGCGACGTCTTGTGTTGAAGCTCTTTTTCGTAGCAGTACTTGACGCCCGCCAGGTGCGCCCGCACCACCTTGTTGATCTGCTCCTTGGACAGCGAGCCGCCGCTGTCGCCGGCGCCCGTTCCCAGGCCCACCGAGACCTCGTGCTCGCCGCGCTCCGCCAGCTTGGGGCCGCGGCCGTGGCCATGGTTGCCGCGGCCGCCGGTGTCGAGGTTGCCGGACCCGTAGATGTGTCCGTAGCCTGCGCCGCCACCGCCGGGGCCGGACCCGGCGCTCGACAGGCCGCCCGAGCCGCGGCCGGCCACCAGCTTGGCGCCCGCCATGCCGGCCATCGCCTGCTCGACGTCGTTGCTCTGCGCGAACAGCTTGGAGAGCCCCGAGCCCGGCGCCTTGTCGCGGCCGATGATGCTGAGGATCCCGACCCGCTGCACCTTCTCGCGGAGGATGTCTTCCTTGCCCTTCGGGATGATGGTGTCCTTCTGGGTGGCGTCGGCGCGACCGAGCTTGCCGGCCTTGTCCTTGGCGCGCTTGGTCTGTCCCTCTTTCTCTTCCGACTTTTCTTCCGCCTTCTCCCGCTTGATGACCTCCTTCTTCTCGAATTCCAGCGCGGCCGGCGCCTCGATCTTCGCGACGCGGTCGGGGTTGAGCGCCAGCGGCGGCTTGGGCTCCGTCTTCTCCCACATGAAGTTCAACATCGCCGCGATGACGCCGAAGACGATGGCGGTACCGACGGTGATCTGCACCATGTGCGGATCGCGGAAGCGGGGGCTCGGAACGACCTCGGGCGGATCGACCCAGCGGATCTCGACGCGGAGATCGCTGCCGTCGGCGAAGACCAGCTTGGCCTTGTCGCCGCGGGCGAAATCGACCTCGCTCGAGGTCACCTCCGCGACGGGCGTCGCAACGCCGCCGATGTTGAGCTCGCCTTTGAGCGCCGGGGCGAGGTGGAGGACGTAGCCGTCACGCCGGGGCTGGAGGAGCAGGAACTTGCTGCGCCCCTCGAGCGCCGGCGTCACGAACGTCGCGCGCTTGGACGGGCCGACGGTGATCTTCCGTCGTCGCGGCAGCAGGCGGTACGCGATGATCTGGCCATGCCAGATCATCGCCACCTGCAACATCGCGTGGGTGGTCACCGGCAGCGGACCTGTTCTTCGCCGCGCCGGAGCTCGACCGGGATGGGGGGGAGGGACTGCATGAGAAAGTGTGCTGGTTGCCAAGAGTTCACCCTATTCGTCTGCGTCAGAGGCTCTTGTCATCGGCGCTTTGCCCTAGCTCCTTCATGAAAGACCGCTTGTCAGGAGCCGACATGTCCAGCTCGAGCTTGACCCGGTTCAAAAAGTATAAGAGTTGCGGGGTCTTGAGCTTGCCTTCCACGTCCATGGCCCCGAAGGTGTAGGTCTTGGTTTTGACCTTTCCGCCCGCCGCCGAGCCCTTGGCCTCGCCGGCTGGCCGCTCATCGGCGGCCGAGGCGCCGTCGCCGCTGGTGGCGCTTCCGGTGTCGCCTTGGCTGTCGGTCGAAGTCGAGGTCGACGCCGCGCTTCGCTCCTGCGTGTGGGATTGGGCCGGCTTGTGAACGGCCGGGCGCCGTTTGGCCGGCTTGGCGGAGGCCGGGCCGCCGGCTGCCGCGACCAGCACCAGCGCCGCGACGGCCGTCGCGAGCCGACACCAGCGTCGCACCCAGACGACCCCCATTCGCCGCATCACTTCATCTCCTTGAGCCGCGCCTGCGCGTCCGCGCGGCGGGGATCGTTCTTGTCGACCGCCTGCAGGTACTGGGTGAGGAAGTCCTTGGCCTTGGCGGGCACCTTGTCGAAGTCCATGTAGAGGACGCCGAGATCATAGAGCGCCGGCGGATAGTCGGGCTCGATGTCGAGCGCACGCTCGTAGGCCTTGCGCGCCAAGTCGGTTTTTCCGTCGCCGCGCGCGGCCACGCCCAGCGCAACCTGGGCCTCGGCGTCGTTGGGGTCGATCTCGACCGCCTTTTCCAGCTCGACGCGGGCCTTCCGGTAGTCGCCGCAGTCGAGGTAGACAACCGCCTTGTTGAGACGGGCCTGCACGTACTTTGGATCGAGTTCCGACGCCTTCTGGTAGTCCAAGAAAGCCTCCTGGTCGTGGCCCCGCTCAAAAGCAACGAGACCCAGGTTGTTCCAGACGAAAGCGCTCTTGGGGTCGAGGTCGGCTGCCTTGTGCAGCGCGGTCTCGGCAAGTTCGAACTTCCCCATTTTATAATAAGTTAGGCCCAGGGCGTTATAGGCAATTACGGTGTGGGCGACGTTTTCGCCCCCCTCCGCCACCAGCAATCTGGCCTGCTCGAGCGACTCGTCCAGGGAATCTGGCCCCGATTCGCGGAGCACCTGGCTGTAGCGCGCCCGCATGTCGAAGTCGTTGGGGTCGGAGTTGAGCCAGCGGGCGTAGACCTCGCCCGCTTTCTTGGCGTTGTGGGCGCGGCGCAGGCTCTCGCCGTAGGCCAGCACCGTCAGGCGGGCGCCGGGCTGGATGTCGAGCGCCCGCTTGAAGTCGTCGACCGCCGCGTCGAAGTTGCCCAGCGCCGTCTCGACGACCCCCAGATCGTGCCAGGCCTCGAAGAGGCGCCCATCGAGCTGGGTGGCGCGCGAGAGCGGCTGGCGGGCCTCCTTGTAGTGCTTGCGCCCGGTGCGCATGATGCGGACGCCTTCGTCGAAGGCCGCTTGCGCCTCCGGGCTGGTCTTGGGCAGCGCCACCGGCGCGATCGGGTTGAGCGCCGCCGCGCCGGGTTTGGGCGGATGCGCGCACCCGGCCGCGAGCGCGACGCCGAGCGCGACGCCGAGGCCGAGCCCGCGGGCGCTACTGATCACGGCGCACCTCCTCGATGCGATCGAGCGCGACGCGCGGCTCGCCGGGGCGGCTCGACAGACGCAGCTCGGCCTCCTTGGGATACTCGTTCTCCGCGAGGCGCGAGAGCGCCTGCCGGATGGCCTGGGTGTGCTTGTTGTAGACGCCGATCTGGAGCGCGCGCGCGTAGCCCGACTTGTAGGCGTCGATCGCCTTGTCCTCGATGACGACGATGACCTTCTCCAGCTCGTCGCGGTACATCTGCTTTTCGTCTTCCTTGAGGTCCTTGGGCACCGGCGCGCTGCGCATGGCCTTGGCGTAGGCCTCGTAGCCCTGGCCGATGCGCAAGAGCGCGGCCGTCGCCCATTCGGGCGAGCGGTAGGTGACCACGTCGAGGTAGGTCTGCTTCGCGTCCTCGAGGCGCTTGGCCTTTTCCTCGAGGACCTTGGCGAGCTGCTTGGGCTTGCCGGCGATCTTGATGCGCTCGTAGTCGAGGTAGAGCAGCTCGCCCTGGATGTAGCGGGCCTCGGCGGCGTAATAGCCGCTCTCCTCTCCGCCGCTGCCGCCGTGACCGTGCTTGCCGTAGGCTGCCAGCGCCTTGGCGGCCGTCTCCTTGGCGGCCGCTTCGTTGCCCGCCTTGAGCTGGGCGTCCGCCTCGCGGGTCAGCGCTTCGACGGTCTTGGCATCGCCCGGGTAGGCCTTGCCGTAGGCGGCGAAGCTGGCCGCGGCGCCGCGCCAGTCCTTCTGATCCTCGCGCACGACCGCGGCCTGGAACGCGACGTCCTTGGCGTCCGGGCGATCCTTGTAGCGCTTGGCGTACTCGCCGTAGTGCTTGATGGCGCGATCGTGCTGGCCGAGGCTTTGGCGGAGGACGCCGGCGCTCCGGAGCGCGTCGGCCGCGTGCGCGTTCTGCGGGTACTTTTGCGCCAGCTGCTCGTAGAGGACAGCGGCCTTGTCGTAGTAGGCGACGTTCTCTTCGATCCGCGCGGCGGTGAAGAGGGCCTCGGGCGCCTCGCTGGCGGTGGGATACTTGTCGGCCAGCTCCCGATAGGCGCTGACCGCCTCGTCGGACTTCTTCTCCTTTTCGAAGACCGCGCCCGCGTTGTTGAGCGCCTTGGGCGCGTTGCCGTTCTGCGGATATTCGTGGGGCACCCGCAGGAAGAAGGCCGCCGCCTTGTCGTACTGGCCGCTCTGCGCGTACTTTTCGCCCGACTTCATCACCGCGCCCACGATCAGCTTGTCGAGGCGCTCCTGCTCGTCCTTGGGCGCGAAGGCCTTGGTCTTCTTGAGACGGCGCGCCCAGCTCTCGATGTTCTCGTAGTCCTTGGCCTTGCCCAGCGCCTGCAGGATCCGATCGCCGGCCGCGCCCGCGTTGGGATCGTCGGGGTAGCGCTCGACGATGAGGCCAAAGCGTTTGATCGCCTCGTCGTAGTCGCCGTAGTCGAAGAAGAACTGCCCGTTCTTGTAGATGACGGTGACGATCTCCTTGTCCTTCGGAAAGAGCGTCGCGTAGAGATCGGCCGCCTCGCCGAACAGGCGATCGCTGTCGGTGATCTCGCGCTTGCCGCTGCCAGAACCGTTCGTGCTGATCGGCTTGCGCACCTTTTCGAAGGAGCCCATCGCCTGCAAGAGGGCGTCCTTGTGGTACTTGCCGACCGGCTGGGTCTTGCCGACCGCCAGGTATTCGCGCCCGGCGTCTTCGTACTTGCCGAGCTTGAAGTAGAGGATGTCGGCGCGCAGGTAGCGCAGCTCGGCGGCGTCGGGCGCCTCGGGGAAGTTGGCCAGGTAGAACTGGTAGGCCTCGGCGGCGCGGGCGTAGCGATCCCGGTCGACGACCTTGGTCGTCTTCTCGGTTTGTTGCGCCTCGGCGTGCATGGTCTTGGCCAGCGTGCGGATCAAATCCTCGGCCATCGTGCGCGCGTGCTCGACGGTCTTGGGCCGGTCCTTGTTGGCGGCGGCCCAGGCGCTGCGGCCACCGTAGGCGGCGGCCAGCTTGCGCATCTCGGCGACGGCGGTCTTGATGTCGCCCATCAGCTGATAGCCCTCCACGATCTTGCCGGCGTAGTCGGGGGCGTCGGAGCTGTTGGGGTCGAGCTCGATGAGCAGCCGGTACGCCTCGACGGCGCGTTCGTAGCGGGTCTGGTCGAAGACCGTGTCGGCCAGCTGCTTGAGCACCTTGCGCGAGTACTGCTTGCCGCCGATCTGGGCCAGGAACTCGAAGGCGTCGTGGGCGCTCTTGGTATCGTCCTCCGTGAACAGCTCGACCAGGTAGTCGAGCGCCTGTCCCTGCAGCTCCTCGGCGCGCTTCTGTTGATCCTCGGTCCGTCCGGCCTTCTTCTTGGCCAGGTCGAGGACGTCCTTGAACCGCTGCGCGCTCTTGTTGGTGTCGCCCAGCTTCCAGTAGCACCAGGCGGTCTTGAACAGCGCCAGGTCGTAGAGCGTGGACTTCGGGTGCTGCAGGACCTTCTCGTAGGCCTCGAGCGAGCTCTTGTAGTTCTGCTGCTCGTAGAACCGAAACTCGGCGATGGCCATCCAGGCGTCGGCGATGTAACGCGAGCGCGGGAACCTATCGAGGATGATCTGGAAGTACTTGATCGATTCGCCGATCTTCCCCTGGTCGCGCAGCGAGAACGAATAGAGGTAGATGACCGTGTCGATCTTGCGGAACTTCGGGTACTGGTCGATGAGCTTCAGATAGACCGCCTGCGCCTGTTCGAGGTCGACGGTGGGCGGGCGGCGCGGCACCTTGGGGCACTCGGCGCGGTCGCTGTGGCAGGCCGACACCGCCGCCTGGTAGAGGCCCATCTTCTCGAGGTAGACCGCCTTCGACTCTTCCCAGTAGAGCTCGGCCAGCTTGTACATCGCCTCGGCCTGCTCTTTGGAATGGGGGCTGTCGTGCAGGTAGCTCTCGATCAGCTTGATCGCCTCGCGCCTGGCGGCGGTGACCTCCGCCTCCTTCTCGAGGAGCGCCTGGCGCAAGACGGGCGGCAGCTTGCTCTCGGGCTCGTCGGCGTCGGCATCGTCCTGGTTGGCGTCCGCCGGGCGGGTCTTCCCCGCCGGCGATCGCGAGCCGGACTTCGCGGCCTGCGCGACGGCCGGCAGCGCCAGCAGCCCCGCGATCGCCAAGATCGGGCTGACGGCCAGCAAGCTGCGCGGTCCGCGCGGTCTATTTGAAATTTTCGTACTCATCGGACCAGTACTCACCTTCGAAGGGCCAGTACTCCTCGTCGTCGCCCATGAGGCCTTCGAGCTGAAGCGTGGCGAACATCTCGGCGGGGTAGCGCCCCTCCCGCAGGTTCTCGATCTCGATCTCGAGCTTCTTCTTCTTGCCGATGACCGCGTCGATGTGGGTGAGGCGCGCCTCGCGGAGCAGCTCGCGCAGGCGCTTGTCGAGGTCGGCCAGCGCGGCCGTCGCGATCACGCCGGTCGCGGCGACCAGGTTCGCCCGCAGCTTGCGCGCCTCGACCCCCAGCGCCAGCGTCGTCTCGGCCTCCTTGGCGAACGGGCCCTGGGCGACGTTCCTGAGCCGCGCGGCCCGGTGGGCCTCGTCGGCCAGCTGGCCCACGCGTTCCTCCATCTCCGGATCGCCGGCCGCCAGTGGGCGCAGGCCTTCGATGTCCTGGACCAGCCGCACGGCTTCGGTCGCCTCCGTATTGTCGGTGGCGCCTTTTTGGTGCGCGGTCAGCTCGTCCCAGACCGCGACCTCGTTCGGGATCATCCCGGTTTCGCGATCGAGCGCCCGGATGTCGCCGGTGAACTTGTAGAAGCGGGGGTCGACCTTGAGCAGCTCGGCGATGGGATCGTGCGGCGTCGCGATGGACGCCTTGCTGAGCAGGCGCCGGTAGAGCGCGCCGCGCTTGGCCGGATCCTTCAGCAGCGTCGCCACCTGGGCCTCGATCGGCGCGTAGGTCTTCACGAAGGTGTCGAGCGTGGCGCGCACCTGATCGAACCGGCAGGATTTGAGGTCGATCATCGCGTGCAGCAGCATCACGTCGGGCGCGAGCGGCGACTTCGGGAAGGTGCGGTCGAACTCCTCCAGGAACGCGCTGGCCGCCTCGAACTCGCCTTTCTGGAACATCGACCAGGAGGCCTCGAAGAGCGCGTCGGGGAGGCGATCCGAGTCCTCGGGGACGCGGAAGTAGAAGTAGTACGCGTCGTCGTATTTCCCTTGCTCGTGCGCGATCTGGCCGAGCGCCAGGTAGGCCAGGTCCTTGACCGCGAAGTAGCGGCCGTCGATGAAGAAGGTGAAGCGATCCTGATCGACCTGTTCGACGATCTCGCACATCGCGTGGCGCGCCGCCGCGAAGTGTCCCTTGCGGGCGTGGATGAGGCCGCGGAAGTAGAGGGCGGCGGCGTAGAAGCGCGACTGGCGATCGACCGAAGAGAAGAGCGATTCGGCGCGCGCCCCGTCTCCCGCCGCGTAGGCCACCTTCCCGGCCAGATAGGCGTGCTCGGCGGCGCTGTCGTGGGGCAGGGCGTCCTCGCGCTTGGCGTCGTAGTGATCGAGGACCGAGAGGATCTCGGCTTCTTCCTTGGTCTCGAGCGCCACATCGACCATCGCCCGGTAGGCCGGCGCGAAGAGCGGGGACTTGGTGCCGCGCCCGAGGACGCGGAGGAGATAGCGCTCCGCCGACTTGGTGCCGCCCGCGCGAATCAAGGCCCGCGCCAGCGTCAGCTCGGCGGTGGCGTAGTCGGGCGCGTACTCGAACTGCGCGTAGCGCGACGATTCGACGATGCGATAGAGCCGGACGCTGGCGATCTCGGCGTTGCCGGTGACCAGGTCGTCCTCGGCGGCCGCCAGCTCGGTGCGCAGGTGATCGAGCGTGGCGGGTTGTTTGTCGGCGCCCAGCACCCCGGCCTTCTCGAGATCGGCCAGATAGCGCGCCATGGGATCGCCGCTCGGCGCCATCTTCGGCGCCGCGTCGGCGTCCACTTGCTGGACGAGCAGGGCGAGGAGGAGCGCGATCATTTCTCCGATTCGACCTCGATCTCGATCTCGGGCTCGTACCCGGGCAGATCGCCGTCGTCGTCTCCGGTGATCTTCACGTTGGTGCGCAGGTCTTCGGGAACGTTGACGACGAACGTCTGTTCGGATTCGTAGCCCAGATCGGCGTGCTCTTTTTCACCCTTCTTGCCGGGCCGCACCTCGATCCGCACCGTGAGCGTGTGCGGGCCGGGCTTGGTGGGTCGCTCGGAGATCTTGATGAGCTCGTCGACCAGCGGCTTTTCGCCCGAGTCCCAGATCGAGTTCCCGTCGAGCCGGATCTCCGCGCGACGAAGGATGAAGTCGGGGGCGCCCTTCCAGCGCAGCGTCGCGGCCAGCTTGGAGGCGTAGATCCCCTCCTCGACCAGCTCGGCGCGGGCCCGCGAGCGGAACAGCTCGTCGCGCAGGCGGTCGTACTCGGCGCGCAGCTTGGCGAGATCGACGGTGGGCGCAGGCACGGGCGGGGCGGTCTGCTGTTCGGCCGTCGCGTTGCCCGCTGCAGACGGCGCCCCCGATTTCGAAGCGGGCGCGCGCCCGGCATCGGGGGCCGCATCGTCGGCGGGCTCGCTCTTGGCCGCGCGGGCCGGCGGCCCGGCCAGCGCCAGGCCGAGCAGCGTCAAAGGGAAAACCAGTCGTCGCGTTTTCGTTCTATCCACGTTGGTCACTCCCTCTGGTCACTCTCGAATGGGCAGATAGATGCTGAGGCCGATGGTGGTGGTGAGGTCGTTGACCAACATCGTCTGCGACAGGAGCTGCTGGCGATAGATGCGGTCGCGCACGTCCATGCGGATGGCCCAGGCGTGGCCGAGGAAGAACTTGAGCCCAAAGCCGCCGTTGCCGGCCAGATCCTCCGAGACCACCGAGTCGACCACGCCGGCCCCGGCCGCCAGGTAGAGGTCGAAGTGGGTGATCGATCCGCCGAGGCGCATCTTGGCGTGCGCGGGAGCCCAGATCAGATCGGCGTCGAAGTAGAGCTCGCGGCGCGGCCGTCCCTGCAGGACCGCGAAGGTCCGCTCCAGCTCGGGTCCGCCGTTCGAGGTCAGGCTGGTGATCGCCGCCGAGGCCTCGACGCCGAGATCCTCGGTCATGTGATAGGTGTAAGCGACTCCCAGCGTCCCGGGGATCGGCGTCGATCTCAGGACGGGAACGTGGCCGACGTAGGGAATGTCCCCCAGGTGACCGGAGTAGACGCCGTCGAAGAGGTCGGACGAGTAATACCCGCCTTGCAGGCTCAGCTCGTGGCGGTTGGTCTGTTGAAAGAGGCGGTCTCGGCTGGTCCGTTGCTTTCGCTTGGCGAAGAGATCGGCCTTGATGTCCTCATCCACGCAGGCGTCTCCACCTTGGCCATCCGAGGTGCTCGTTTCGGCCGTGTCTTCGTCGGAGGTCGCCTCATCCGCGACGGCGAGCCGCGCGGCGCCCATCAGCAGCACCGCGATCGAAAAACCCGCCAACCTCAACCGAGCCATAGGCTGAACCCCGCCAGGATGTTGATGTTGTTGGTGATGCGCCCGCGACCGAGCACCTCCTGCGGTAGAAGGAAGTCGCGCAGGTCCAGCCGGAACGCCACGAAGCGGTTGAAGTAGAGCTTGAGACCGGTGCCGACCTCCCAGGTCAGGCCCAGCACGCTGGGGTCGAAGGTACGACCGGCCCCCGCGACCGCGAAGAGATCGCTGTGAATGATGCGCGTCTCGCTGAACTTGAACTTGGCGTGGATCGGCGACCAGAGCAGCGAGAGCATGGCCTGCCAGGCGATGCTCTCGTGGAAATGCGTCTGCTGGTCGAAGGCCGTGAACGCCTCTTCCAGCCTGAACTGCATCGGAGAGCGGGTGACCATCGCCTCGAGCCCGAAGTCTTCCGACGGATAGAACGACAGCGCGCCGCCGTAGCTGTAGGTGGATGACAGGGCGTCGGCCGCGTAGAAGCCGCCCAGGCCGGAGAATTCGAAGCGGTGCCGCTTGAGGAAGTCGCGGCGCTGGACCCCTTTGCGGCGACCGCCGGTAGCATCGCCCTCCAGGCAAGCCAGCCCGTGCAGGGCCGACTCCGGCTCTTCCTCGCTTTCGGCCGCGTCACTCTCGGGCTCGCCCTTCGAGGCGCCGGCGGTGCTGGCGGCGTCCGGCGCGGCGTCGTCCTCGCTCGGCGCGGCCTCGGAGGGCTTCGCCTCGCTGGCGTCGTCGTCGTCGCCCTTTCCACGATCCTCGAAAAGGTTTTCGGTCGGCTTAGCGCCAACCGACGGGGGCGCGGCTAGCGCGGGGATCCCGTTGGTGAGCCCGTAGGCCAAAGCGAGGACGACCGTCGCACGAACCAACGCCCGAAAATCGTAGTCCTAGCGCACCGCGCTTGGCAAGGTTCGTCATGCTTCTTTTTCATGAAAAGCTCGTCGAGAAATGAGATCTATTCTCTGAGGACTGCGCGAGGACGACGTTGGGCAACGAGCAATACCAGCTGATCTGCGCCGCAACGACGGAAATGGGGGTGGCGCAACCTCCAGCCAGCCATGTGGCGCAACGTACCAGACGTGATCGTTCAGCCCACATCTGGTCCGTCGTGCTCTGCTCTCTCATCGGGGTCGCCCTTGCCTGTTCGGCGTCGGAGGCGCCCGGGACCGACGCGGCCGCCATGCCGCAGACCTGCTCGGGTGGCGTGCGCTGCATCGGCCAGGCGGTCTACGCCTGTCGGGGCGACCAGGCCGCGGAGCTGCTCGACGACTGCGCGGCGAAGGGGCAGGTCTGCAGCCTCGCCCGCTGCACCTCCAGCGTCTGCCAGGTAGCGGAGACCAACACCGACAGCCTGGTCGGTTGTCTCTTCTATACCTTGGAGGCCGACAACGTCTCGGCAGACGAGGCCGCCGTCACCAGCTTCCTGGTTACTAATCCGGGCGGTGATCCGGCGGCGGTCGATCTCCAGGTTCCGCTCTCGGGAGAGGCGGGCACCTCTGCGCCATGGTTCAGCGAAGCGAGCCTCCAGGTGCCCACGGGCCAGTCGGGGCGGCTGCAGGCGATCAACCCCGTGCTGGCCGTCGGCAAGAGGCCTCGCTCCGCGCTCCGTGTCTCCAGCGATCGACCGGTCACCGTCGTCGAGATCGAGAGCGACGATTCATCCCAGAGCGCGATCAGCTCGGGCGGCACCATGATTCTTCCGCTGCAATCGCTCGGGACCGACTATCGCGCGGTGACCTACCCGCAGGCGGCCACCCCGGCCGTGGCGGGCACGCCGGGCAGCCGTGGAGGCGCCGGACGGGTCATGATCGTCGGCACCCAGATGGGGACCACCGTCCACTTCCAGCCGTTCGGGCAGGTGACGGCCGATGTCAGCGGCGGCACGCCCCAGATCAGCGCGGACGACGACTATGTGATAGCGCTCGACGACGGCGACGTGTTTCAGATCTACAGCGGCGCCGAGGAGGAGGATCTGACCGGAAGCCACGTGACCGCCGATCACCCGATCGCGATCTTCTCGGGCAACATCTCGACGACGTACGGCTCCACGGTGACTGGAATCAACTCGCCCGACATGGCCCACGAGCAGATGCCGCCCATCGCCACCTGGAGCCGGACTTATGTCGCCGCGTCGCTGACGCCCCAGTCGAGCATCGGCTGCACGTCGTTCTTTGGCACCGACGGGGCGTCGATCTGGCGCGTGCTGGCCTCGGTCAACCAAACCACGCTCACCTTCCAGGGCCCGGGTGCCGGCACGCTACAGCTGTTGCCGACCGGCGGCGTGGCCGAGCCGCTGGTCCAACCCCTCGTGCTCGACGAGGGCCAAGCGGCGTCGCTGGTCGGCGTCGGCAGCTTCACCGTCATCGCCGACCACCCAATCCTGGTCACGCAGGGAATGGACTGCGAGCCCAGCCTGTCGCTCGCGATCGCCGCCGACGGCGGCGCGCTGATCAAGAACCTGCGCTTCCCGGTGCTGCCCAATTTCGATCAGCTGCTGGGAATCGTCCGCCTGAAAGACACGGAGGTGGAGCTGGACGGCACGGCGCTGCCGGACGCCATGTTCCGGTCGGCGGGAGGCGGATTCGAGGTGGCGGAGGTTTTGCTGGGCATCTGCGCAGCTGCGCAGACCGTGTGCACGCACCATCTCACCTCGTCGGTGGGTTTCGGGATGACCCTGCGCGGGATGGACGTCGAATCCAGCTACGCGCTCACTGCCCCCGCGCTGGTCGGTTGCGATCCCGTCTACGAATTCTGTCTGAATTGATTAGAAAGTCAGGCGCCTTTGAGGGCGTCCAGGTCGGCGCGCAGGTTGTCGGGGGTGAAGCTGTCGCGCTTGCGGCGGACGTCGAAGTAGAGGAGCACCATCCCCAGCACCGGCACCGGCAGGAGGACCATGGTGATGAGATCGCCGAAGAGCGAGCTCGCGAAGATCGCCGACGACGGGATGAGCGCGCTGGCCAGGAGCTGGGCGACCCCGCGCAGGACGCCGAAGACCAGCACGAGCAGGGTCACCCGCAGCCAATCGGAGCGGACGAGCGCGACGCTCCGCTCGAGCGCGGCCCGCCCGCCGATCCCCTCGATCAGCACGACCGGCGAGACGAAGGCGAAGAGAAGTCCCAACACCAGGCCGGGAATGAAGAAGAAGACGAATCCGAGCGCCACCAAGAGCGCCGCGGGGATGACCGCCGACAGGAGCTTGCCGAGACGCCGGAAGAGCAGCATCCAGACCTCGCGCCACTCGGCGTTGCCGCCCAGTACACGATCGGCGACCGAGATGGTGAGCGCGCCGTTCGTGAGCGGCACGATGATGCCGTAGAGGAAAAACGCCGTCACCAGCGTTCCGAGCAGACCGAACAGATAGACGCTGAGCCCCCCGGCGAGCACCGCGGTGGGGTCGGCCGCGGAGGCCAGCGCCACCGTTGGCCCGAGGATCGCCGCCAGCGCGAGGGACTTGATGATCGACGCCGGGACGAACAGCAGGGCGCAGGTGACCAGCAGTGGCTTGGCGTGCGTGCGATAGAGCTGAAAGGCTTCGGCCAGGATGTCGGCGACCCCTTTTTCTGGCGCGGGAGAGACGGGGGAATCGGGTGTTTCGGACATGTCGGCCTCCTTCCTCTGGAACGGCGTGGAGCATATCTCGAAGCTGGCTGCGCATGTTAAAAGGTCACGCCATGTGCCGGCGTCTCGCCCGCCAGAGAATGGCTCCGTTGCTCGCGCTCCTGGTGGCGCTCCTGGCCACGCCGCCGCGGGCGGAGGCCCAGACGACGCCCGCAGAACCCGGCGAGACCGCCGCGCCCGTGCCACCGACCGCCGCCCCGTTCGAGGCGCCGCCGATCGCGACATCGCCGAATGTCGCGCCGCCGATCGCTGCACCGCCGAATGTCGCGCCGCCCGCGGCCGCCCCCGCGGTCGCGGCGCCGCCGAGTGCCCCGCTGCCGCTCGTCGAGCAGACGATCCTCGAACCGCCCGTCTTCGAGCCGGTGGTGCGACCTCGCCTGTCGCTGGCGGCGGGGATGGGCGCCACCTTCGATGCGGCGGGATTTCCCGGCGGCACCCACGCGATCCCGGCGTTCTTCGCGGTGGGGGGCTTCGGCGATGGTCTCGGCGGGTTCGACCTGGGCGCGTTTGCTTCCTCGGCCTCCGGGCGATTTCAGGTAGATGCCAGCGGTGTCAGCGACAACCCCGTCGACCGGCTGGCCCTGGATGCGTTCGGGGTGGTGCGCCCGGCGGCCCGCCTGGCGCGGGGCGACGACCGCTATCGGATGCGGGTCCTGCGGACGGCGGCCGCGGAGCTGGGGCTGGGGGTCGAGCGCGAGGGCCGCGCGACGGGCTCGGGTAGCCGATTGGCGCTGCACACGGGCGCGCGGGTCGAGCTGCCGCTCACGCGGGCGGGGGAGGCGAGTGAGCTGCGGCTGCGACTCGCCGTTCGACGGGCGATCGGGCTCTACACGCCCGAGGTCGCGGGCGCCACCCCCGTCGACGTCACCAAGGTGGGCGACACCACCGAGGTCTACGCCGCGCTGGCGGTGGTATTCTAGATCGCCCGCGGTCGCGCTCGAGCGCGCCCAGGGGCGTCGATGCGGTTCAAGCGATTCAAATTGCAGAGGTTGGGTGCACGCGCGGTCGTCGCGGCGGTCGCCTGGGCGAGCGGTTGCTCGTCGACCATCGACGAGTTGCCCGCCGCCGAGACGCTGGCGCCCCGGATCGTGACCGTCGTCGGTCTCCCGCTTTCGATCGGATGGGGCGGCCCGGTTCAGCTACGTCGTGTGCAACGCCGCGCCAGCGACAGCCTGATCGCGGCCACCGGCGGTCGCGCCGTGATCGCCGAGGAGCTGACCACCGGCGAGGGCGACGCACAGGTCGCCGCGGCCTTGCGGGCGCTCGGTGAGGATCCGGCGCTGGCGCTGACGTTCGCGATCGGCGTGACGCTGGGCGGCCGGCAGGTCAGCGGCATCGCGCCGATCTCCGGGTTCATCGTGGGGAAGAACCTGGTCGTCGACTACCACGCGCGCATCGAGATCCGCCATCTCGGTGCCGCGGACGTCATCGGCGCCGTCGAGACCGTCGCCACCGGCGCCCCCAACGAGCCCGAGGTCGCTCTCAACGGCGACAAGCACGCCGCGATGGAAGCGATCGACAGCGCGATCGAGAAAGCCGTCGCCCGCTTCGCGCCCCGGCTGGTCTCGCCGGCGCGCGGGTCGCGAGTCGTGGAGGTCCCGGTCGCCGCGTCGAAGACTGCGGCGCTGAGGTTGGCGGCCCTCGGGGAGCTATACCCGGAGCTCTCCCTCGACGAGATGCAGACGCTGGCACAAAGCCGCGAGCGCTTCCTGGTGCTGGTGCCTGGGGAGCTGGCGACGCTCGGGCTCGCGCGTGGCGATCTGCTCGGCGTTCCCGGCGGGCAGACCGCGGCCAGCCGGGCCGCGCTGGCGCGCGCGGTGGCGCGGGGGCAAAAGCCCGCGCTGGCGATCGAGCGCGCCGGTCAACGCTACATCCTCGCGTCGCGGTAGACTGCGCCCGTGATGCGGCTCGCCGCGCGCCGGCTGCCACCCGCGACGCTCTGGCTCGTGCTCTCACTCTTGCTCGTGGTGGCGGGGCTGGCGCTCCGCCCGATGGCGGAGTCGGACCTCTTCTTCCGCATCAAGGCGGGACAAGAGATCCTGCTCCACCACGGGCTTCCCCGACGGAACCTGTTTTCCTTCACCTATCCGGACTACCCGGACCTCGATACCTCGTGGCTGTTCGAGGTGGGCGCCGCCGCCCTCTACGGGCGCGCAGGCTTCCCGGGCGTGGTGGTAGCGAAGACGCTGGTCTTGCTGGGGACGTTTGCCGGCGCCTACCTCCTTTGCCGCCGGCGTGGCGCGGGCGCGGTGGCGACCGTCCTGGCCCTGGCGGCGGCGGCCTTCGTGGGGCGCGACCGCTTCGTCGAGCGGCCGCACATCTTTTCGTTCGCGGGCGAGGTGGCGGCGCTGGCGGCGATCGATCTGGTCGTCGAGGGTGGCGTCGCGGCGGCCGCGCGGGTGGGCGTCGCGTTCGTCCTCGGGGTCATCGTGTGGGCCAACCTCCACGCGGGCGTGTTCGTCGCGCCGTTCATGATCGGGGCGGCGGCGCTGGGTGCGGCGCTCGATCGGGGCGGCGGGGCGCGGCGGCTGGCGCTGCTGGCGGCGGTCGCGGCGCTCGCCACGCTGGCGACGCCCGTCGGCGCCGGACTCATCCACTACTTGCGGCTCCACCTCGAGATTCCCGCGCTTCATCCGGTCGACGAGTTTCGGGCGCCGACCTGGATCTCGGACGCGCCGCTCATCGTCTACGCCCTGGGGTTCGCATTGCTGGCGGCGGCCGCGTATCGGTCAGCGCGGGCCCCGCATCCGGTCGGCCAGCCGGCGTCGCGACGGATCTCCTTTCGTGCGCTCGCCCCGGCGCTTCCCCTGGCCGCTCTCGCCTTCCACGCCGTCCGTTTCGGCGCCGACTTCGCGTTGGTGAGCGCCCCGCTGCTGGCCATCGCCCTCAGCCGTTTCGGGGCGCGGCTGGTCGCGCGCTGGCCGGCGCTGCGCGCGCCCGTCCCCGCGATCGCCGCCGCCGCGCTCCTGGTCGGCTTCACCGTCGCGCCCCGTCTGGCCGCCGCCTCCCCCATTCCCGGGGGGATCGGCCTCGACACGCGCGAGCTTCCGCTGGCGGCGATCGCCTTCGCGAACGAAAACGATCTCCGCGATCGGATGTACAACGACTTCGAGACCGGCTCCTATCTCCTGTTCGAACCGGTGGGCGGATACCCGCGCCACCGCGTCTTTGTCGACCCGCGCCTGCCGGCGTATCCCCGGCAGATGCACCGCCTGCTGGGCCGGGCGGACGTCGGGCGCGCCGAGTGGAGCGCGGCGATGGACCATTACGGCGTCGAGACGGCGCTGCTCGCCTACGCGGGCCTCAACCGGCGGGTCTCCTGGTGGGATCCCGAGCGCTGGGCGTTGGTCTTCCGCGCTGGCGACGCGCGCGTGTTCGTGCGCCGGCTGCCGCGCTTCGGGTCGCTCATCGCGGCGCACGAGATCCCCGCCACCTTCGATTTCTCGGTCGAGGAAGGCACCACCACGCTGCCGATCGAGCTGCGCCCGGCCGCGTCCCCGGTCCCCGACTGCGAATGGAGCCGCCGCGTCGGCGATCTGCTGTTCGAGCTGGACGGCACCCTCTCGTCGCGCGCGCGGCAGGCCTATACGCGGGCGCTGGCGGCGCCGTCCGGATGTCTGGCACCGGCGGACGAGGCGCGGATCTGCGCCTGGCTGGGCGCGCTCGATCTCGACGCGGGCCGCGCGGCGTCCGCTCTCGAGCTCCTGGTTCGCGCCCTGGCCCGGGGCGATCGGGACCTGACCACCGTCACCAACCGGGCGGTGGCGCTGGAGGCGCTCGGTCGTGCGGCCGAGGCCGCGGATGCCTGGGCGGAGGTCGCCACGCGCGCCGGCGATTCGGCGCTCGGCACCCGCGCGCGGGAACGCCGCGCGCACCTCGGCGGCCGCTGAACGGAAGAGCGGCCGCGCGCCCAGGCTCAATCGCTGGTGCGATCGCCGTTCAACGTGGCGGTCAGCAGGGCACGGCCCAGGCTGGTGCGGAGATCGACCGACCAGACGCCGACCTGCGCGGGATCGATTCCACTCGACCCGAGCTTGCTGGCCAGACCGTCGCCATGGGTCTCGAGGAGCGGCGTCGAACCCGAGAGGTAAAGGTCCAGGCCCGCGCCATCGGCCCCGTCGAACGCGGCGTCGAGCTTGGCGGCCAGGGCTTCGATCCCCGAGGCGCAGGCGGCCCGGAGGCAACCGGACGGCGCCGAAACGGTGGGGCAGAGGGTGGCGTCCAGCGCGGCGCATCCGATCGCCGCGCCGTCGGGGGAGTGCGCCAGCGCGAAGAGGGCGGGGACCAGATCGGCCGCCGCCGCGGGCAGGCCGCGTGGAACCAGCGACAGGGGGCCAAAGGCGCTCCGTGCCGCGGTGCCGAGGCGCAGGGTAAACCCGTGGTTGCCGATGACCAGCAGGCCATCATTTGCGGTGGCGGTCGTGTAGGCCGTCAGGATCGGCAGCCCGAGCGGCGCGAGCGCGACCGCCCCCGGCCCGTTCGGCGGGCCGAAGACGGCGCTCGAGAGGGTGTGCGTGACCAGATAGTCGCCGGCCACGCTGCTGGGCTGGATGGTGAGGACGGACTGCAGCGTCACCGCGTCGAGCAGCGCGGAGGCATCCTGGGCGATGGCCGGCAGGGCGACCAGCGCGGGCGGCGTCGGGCTGCCGAACAGACCGAGCACGATCGCGTCGAGGCTCTCGGCGCCGCCGCCGTCGTGCGCGCCCCGGCAGGCGGTCGGGGCGCCGGTTCCGTCGACGAGCACGACACCCCGCCGCGCGGCGAGCGCGTCGCCGAGCGCGCCTTCGCCACCCGCGACCGGCGACGGGACGCAGTCGAGCGGATCCCCCGGGGTCGATCCCGACAGCGCGTCGAGGGTGCAGTCCAGCCAGAGCTGCGCCGGATCGAGCGGACAATCGCTGAGATCGGTCCAGGGGGCGGCGAGCGCGGCGGCGGCCGCCAGCGGTGACTGGAAGCTCAGCGTCGAGGTCACCGCGAAGGTTCCGACCGGATCCGGCGTGGCGTCGTAGAGCGGCAGCGCGACCTCGACCGTGCTGTTCGCGAGCAGGCTCGAGCCGGGGATATCGACGCAGCCACGCGCCAGGACCGTCGTCGCCGTGCCATGCACATAGAGCGCCTGTGCGACCGCCGCGCTCAGCTCGCCGGTGTTGACGAAGTCGTAAAACGCCGTGCCGCCGACCGCCAGGCTGGTGACACCGCGCGCCGGATCGGGCGGACGCGCCAGATCGAGATCGCGGCAAGACATCTGGTCGAAGAAGCGCACCGCCAGGCCGGTGGTCGTGGAGGCCGCGGTGCTCGACGGGGCGAAGAATGGAGCGACCATCACGCCGCCGACCGTGCCGGTCTCGACGATGACCGCGACCTCGGCGCTGGCCGAGCCGAGGGTGGCCTGGATCCGGAAGGTGGTGGCGAGCCCGGCGCGCACGCCGATGGTGGCGGTTCCGGCGGCGTCGGTGACGGCGCTGGCGGCGGCCAGCGTGGCCCCCTGGGCGCCGGCGCCCGCCCCGTCGACGATGGCGAACCCCACGGTCTGGCCCGCGGCGGGCTCACCGCGATCGGTGAGGACGACGCTCGCCGTTCCCGCCTCGCCCGGGCTGAGCGGAATCGTATCTTTCACCGCGGCGAGCACGAAGTCGCCGGGTTGTGGAGTTGCCGGGCTTCCCCCCGCGCAGCCCAGCAGGAGCGCCAGCGACAGGAACGCCCGTCGGCGCGGGCCTGTGGACAAAATGTGGAGTCTTTTGAGCTGGATTGCCTGCGCGCGCAGAGCCAAGCTCGGTTCGCGCGCATGCCTGAGTTCACGCACCTGCATCTGCACACGCAGTATAGCCTTCTCGACGGCGCGATTCGCCTCGACCACCTGTTCCCGAAGGTGCTCGAACGGGGGATGAAATCGGTCGCCATCACCGATCACGGCAACCTGTTCGGGGCGCTCGATTTTTATCAGAAGGCCAAGGCCCACGGGGTCAAGCCGATCTTCGGCTGCGAGACCTACGTGGCGCCCGATCGCCTCGACAAGACCGAGCGGCGATCCAACCACCTGATCCTGCTGGCCAAGAACGAGGTCGGCTGGAAGAACCTCTCCTACCTGAACTCGATGGGCTACCTGGAGGGCTTCTACTACAACCCGCGCATCGACAAGCCGCTCTTGCGGGCGCACGCCGAGGGCCTGGTCGGGCTTTCGGCCTGTCTGGGCGGCGAGGTCGCGCAGACCTTGCGCCGCCGCGGCGCCGAGGCCGCCGAGGTGGTGGCGCGCGAATTCGAGGACATCTTCGGCAAGGGAAACTTCTTCCTCGAGATGCAGCCCAACGGCCTGGCCGAGCAAGAAGAGGTCAACGGTCATCTCATCGCGATGTCGAAGAAGACCGAGATTCCGCTGATCGCGACCAACGACTGCCATTACCTGAATCAATCCGATGCGCGCGCGCACGAGATCCTGATGTGCGTGCAGCAGAAGAAGACCATCCACGACGAAAAGCGGCTGCACCACCGCAACGACGCCTTCTTCGTGAAGACGCCGGCCGAGATGGAGGCCTACTTCAAGCACACCCCGGAGGCGCTGGAGAACGCGGCGCGCATCGGCGCGCTCTGCAACGTCGAGTTCAAGCTGGGCGAGACCTTTCTGCCGCGCTTCCAGGTCCCCGACGGGATGACCGCCGAATCGTACCTGCAGGAGATCGCGCAGAGCGGTCTCGGCAAGCGGATCGAGGAGGCGCACCGGCGCGGCGACAAGGTCGACGGCGACGTCTACGCGGCGCGCCTGGCGCTCGAGCTGGGCGTGATCACCAAGATGGAGTTCGCGGGCTACTTCCTGATCGTCTGGGACTTCATCCGCCACGCCAAGGAGCAGCGCATCCCGGTCGGTCCCGGGCGCGGCTCGGGGGCGGGCTCGCTGGTCGCCTACGCCACCCGCATCACCGACATCGATCCGATCGCCAACAAGCTGCTGTTCGAGCGCTTCTTGAACCCGGAGCGGGTCAGCATGCCGGACTTCGACATCGACTTCTGCATGAACCGGCGCGACGAGGTGATCCAGTACGTCACCGACAAGTACGGCAAGGACAACGTCGGTCAGATCGTCACCATGCACCAGATCAAGGCGCGGTCCGGCGTGCGCGACATCGCGCGCGCCATGGCGCTGCCCTACGCGGACGCCGATCGGATCGCCAAGCTCGTCCCGGAGCCGATCCAGGGCAAGAGCCCGCCCATTGCCGAAGCGATCGAAAAGGAGCCGCGCCTGCAGGCGGTCTACGCCGAGAACCCCGTCTACCGGGAGCTGCTCGACGTCGCCAAGGCGCTGGAGGGGCTGAACCGGCACGCCGGCAAGCACGCGGCGGGCGTCGTGATCGGCGATCGGCCGCTGTGGGAGTACGTCCCCTGCTTCCGCCCCGCCGGCGACGAGGCCGGCATCGTCACCCAGTACGACAAGGACATGGTCGAGAAGGCCGGCCTGGTGAAGTTCGACTTCCTCGGCCTCAAGACCCTGACGGTGATCCAGACCTGCCTCGACCACGTGGCCCGGGATCGCGCCACCCGCGGCGAAGATCCGCTCGACCTGTCGCTCATCCCGCTCGACGACGTCGAGGTCTACAAGATGATCTCGCAGGCGGACGTGACCGGCGTCTTCCAGCTGGAGTCGTCGGGGTTCCGCGAGCTGCTCAAGAAGCTGCGCCCCGACTGCTTCGAGGACATCGTCGCGGCCGGCGCGCTCTACCGCCCGGGACCGCTCGAGGGCGGCATGGTCGACGACTTCATCGACCGAAAACACGGCAAGAAGCGGGTCGAGTTCGATCACCCGCTGCTCGAACCGATCCTCAAGGACACCTACGGCGTCATCGTCTATCAGGAACAGGTCATGCAGATCTCGTCGGCGCTGGCGGGCTACAGCCTCGGCAAGGCCGACCTCCTGCGGCGCGCGATGGGGAAGAAGAAGGCCGAGGTCATGGCCAAGGAGAAGGCCGGCTTCCTCGACGGGGCCAAAGAAAAAAAGGTCGATCCGCGGGTCGCCGAGCGGGTCTTCGACCTGATGGAGAAGTTCGCCGGCTACGGCTTCAACCGCAGCCACTCGGCCGCCTATGGCCTGCTCACCTACCAGACCGCCTTCCTCAAACGCTACTTCCCGGTCGAGTTCTTCGCGGCGCTTTTGACCTGCGACAAGGACGACACCGACGCGGTCGTGAAGTTCATCGCCGAGGCCAAGTCCAGCGGGATCGCCGTCCTGCGTCCCGACGTCGACGAGTCGGGCACCGACTTCAGCGTCGTCTCGACCGGCGAGAACGGGACCGCCAAGAAGGTGATCCGATTCGGGCTGGGGGCGGTCAAGGGGGTGGGCGAGGGGGCGGTCGAGATCGTCAAGATCGCGCGCGAGCAGGGGGGCCCGTTCCTGTCGCTGTTCGACTTCTGCAAGCGCGTCGACGGACGCAAGGTCAACCGCAAGGTGGTCGAGGCGCTGGTCAAGGCCGGCGCGTTCGACGGGATCGCCCAGCAAAACCAGGTCACGCGCGCCCGCATGTTCGGCGCCATCGGGGTTGCGAGCGAGCGCGCGGCCGAGGCGCAGCGCGATCGCGAGAGCGGCCAGACCAACCTGCTGGCCCTGTTCGGCGGCGGTGGCGGCGAAAACGGCAAGGGCAAAGGGAACCCCGCCGCCGACGAGCACACCTATCCGCCCTTCGACGAGTGGATGCCGAAGGAGATCCTGGTCTACGAAAAAGAGGCGCTGGGTTTCTACATCAGCGGTCATCCGCTCGATCGCTACCTGGGCGAGATTCGCCGTTACACCAACGCGACGGCCGCGAACTGCACCGAGAAGGGCGAGCGCGCCGAGGTGATCCTGGGCGGCGTCGTGACCAGCTTTCAAGAGCGCTCGATGAAGAGCGGTCAGGGCAAGTACGCGTTCTTCACGCTCGAGGATCACTCGGGGCAGATCGAGTTCATGGTGAGCTCGAAGAAGCTCGACGAATACCGCGAGCTTCTCTCCAAGGACGAGCCGCTCCTGGTGACCGGCACCGTCGACACGCCCTTCGGCGAAGGCGAGACCGCGCGCGAGCGGCTGCGCTTTCTCGACGCCAAGCCGCTCTCCCGGGTGCGTGCCGAGAAGAGCTCGCTGCTCGACATCAAGCTCAACGCCGATCTGGTGAGCGAGGCGCAGATCCGCGCGCTCGAGAAGGTGCTCCGCAGCCACGCCGGCGCCTGCAAGGCGGTGCTGCGCATGGAGATCCCCATGCGCAGCGAGACCGTCCTGGCGCTGGGCGACGACTACAAGATCGCCGCCAGCGACGAGCTGCTGGCCCGCATCGAGCAGATCTTCGGGGGACGGGTCGCGGTCCTGCGGTAACGCGCCCCGCTCAGGAGGTCGGCATCTCGCAGGTCAAGGTGCTGGTGTCGCAGGCGAGCCCCGCCGACGGATCGCAGTCGCCCGAGCTGTTGCAGGCCTGGCCGGTCTGTTCATAGGGGAAGCAAACCCCCAGCGAGGCGCTGCCGCCAAGCGAGGTCACGTTCTGGCCGGTCCCTTGTGCCAGACAGAAGGAATGGGCGACGCATTCGGCCGTCATGTCGCAGCGCTCGGTGACCGGGATGTAGCCGGTGAAGAGCCCGCCGCAGTTCCCCACGTCGCTCTGGACGTTGGGGATCGCCCCCTCCGAGCCGCCGCAGGGGCCGGCCAGGTAGGCCGCGAGGCAGGCGTCCGCCGCGGATGGATTGAGGGCGAGGAGCCCTTCGGCAGCCGCGGTCGAGACCAGGGCCAGCTGCTCGGTGATCGCGACCAACGCCCGCGCCTCGCAGGTCGAGCCGCCGCCGCCGGCCGATGCATCGGAGGCGGTCGCGCCGCTGCAAGACGGACCGCCGTCGACGACGGACCCGGCGTCGGCCGGCATCGCGGCGTCGCCGGCGAGGCCACAGCAGGCCTGCCGGGCGCAAAAGGCTTGCGCCAACCGGGTGGCGAGGGACCCGGTGTCGGTGATCGTCGAGACGGGGGTGCTGCTTCCAGATTCGCAGCCGAGGAGGAGTCCGCAAAGAACCAGGGCGGCCGGTCCGAGCCAGGAGCACCGATATCGCATGTCTTTTTCCATATCACGCTTGACGCACCGATCGCTCGTGACGACCGTCCGGTCTGCTGCGCGTCGCGTCGAATTTCTGCTGATCATCATCTTTATGGGCTGGCTCGAGCGGGGGTCCCACACTATGATCCGCGCATCTTGTCCCGAGAAGCCGCCGCCCGTTCGCGGCAAAAAACCGCGCCTTCGCCCACGGTACGCCTGCTCCTGCAGGATGTCGCCGAGGGGATTCGTGTGCTTCAGACCCGGGACGGCGTCGAGCTGACCGACGAGCAGATTCTGGAGCGGGCACGGAACATCGTCATGGGATTGCTGGGGAACTACCGGATCCGCTCGATCGATCCGCAGCTGCCGCGGGAGCCGCGTCAGGTTCAGCAGATCGACTTCCTCGATCAGATCGAGGCCCGGGCCGAAGCGCGCAACAACGGCCGCCCCGGCCGCGCCTGAACGCGTGGGCGGAGGCGAGCTTGGCTCGCGGGAACGCATCGCGTGGGGTCCGCGATTCTGGCTCAAGCGTGAGCGTCGTCCGGCCGAAGTGAATCATCTGTAGGGGGAGGACTGCTCGGTCCGGGCTGGCTGGATGCGGTCCTTGGAAAACATAAGGTGCAGATTCGGGCAGACCGTTTTGGACGCGTGATGGAGCTGGCGGGTGCTCGCCGTGGGTGGGGGTTCGGCGTGGCGGTCATGGCCCTCGTCCTGATCGGGACCGGGCGGACGGCGCGGGCCAATACCTGTATTTGGAATGCGCCGGCGGCGGCGAACTTCAGCAGCTCGAACTGGACGGGATGCCGAGGGGCCGGCACGTCGCCGCCTATCGCCGGCGACACGGCGCAGTTCGACGGCACGTCCAAGCAGAATTGCGCGATCGACACCAACGTCAATATCGCCGCGATTTCGATCAACTCGGGCTACACGACCAACGGAGGCCAGACGCAGGGGGTCCTCTCTCAGAACGCGGGGATCTCCGTCACTCTCTCGGGCGCCTTCAGCCAGGCCACCGGAACGTTCACCGGCGGGAGCGCTCCGCTGCAGATCGGGGGCGGCTTCTCGCTGACGGGGGGCATCTTCAACGCCACCAGCGGAACGACGCAGATCGGGGGCGTCTTCAGCCGGACCGCCGGAACCTTCAACGCGGGCACGGGCACGGTGATCTTCAACTCGTCCGCCAATGTGACCCACGACTTCGGGGGTCGGACGTTCAACAAGGTCATCGTGAACGACGGCCTGGTCGGCTACTGGAACCTCGATGAGAACGCGGGGACGTCACTGGCCGACAAGTCCGGATACGCCAACACGCTGACCCTCAGCGCCGCGTCCTTCACGACCACGGTACCGTCGCTCAACTTCGCCGACACGTCGGCGGTGGCATTCACGGGAACCGCTTACGCACAGCTCGCGAGCACGCCGCCGACGAACTTTCCCGCGGCGACCGCGGCGCAGACGGTCGCCGTCTGGGTGAAGCTCGGATCGACCGCGGGGACGCAGGACATGGTGGCCATCGGCGATGGAACCAATGGCATCAAGCTCGGGCTCAACGGTGGGACGCTCTCCGCTTGGACCTGGGGCGGGACGTCGTTGGTCACGGGAACGACACCGGTCGACGGGCAGTGGCACCACGTCGTGTTCACGTACGACGGGTCCACGAACAAGCTGTACCTGGACGGCGCGCTGGCGAGCTCGAGCGCGACCGGTCACGTCGCCGCCACTGCCACCAAGGCGTATCTCGGGACGTACGACGGCACCCACGAGATGATGGCGAACGGCGGGGCGATCGACGACGTCCGCATCTACAACCGCGCCCTCGCCGCGACAGACGTCAGCGGTCTCGCGCTAGGTGGGATGCCGGGGACCGCCGCCGTGGGGGTGGCGCAAAAGTTCGGCAACACCTTCACCACCACCGGTGACTTCGTGATCGCCTCGGGGGCGGTGACCGGCGCCAGCAACTTCGCGATCGGCGGAAGTTGGTTGAACTACGGCGGGGTCTTCACCAGCACCGGGGCGGTGACGTTGAGTGGGGCGTCGGGCGTCATCCTGTCGGGCGGACAGATCATGAGCGGCAACGTGACGGTGAGCGGGGGGAGCACCTACACGCTCTCCGACCGGCTTTGGAACGAGAACCACACCCTGACGGTGACCGGCACGCTCAACAGCGGCTCCTACGTGCTGCATGCCGGCACCCTGACGGGCGCCGGGACCTTCAACCCTGGAACCGGGACCGTGGTCCTGGACAACACCGCGACCCTGGGCTTCGCGACTTTCAACAACCTGCGCGTCGAGGATTCGAAGAACGAAAACAACCTGGTCGCGTACTGGAAGCTCGACGAAGGGAACAGCGGCACCTTCTATGATCTCACCGGCAGCGCGAACACGGGCACCCTGACGGGGGGCGTGACCTGGAGCAGCCCTTCGCCGAACCTCGGGTTCGACGATCCCGCCGGGTTGACCTTCGACGGCTCGACCGGGTACGCGTCGATGGGTATCAAGAACATCCCCAAGGCGAACGCGAATCAGACCATCAGCTTCTGGGCCAAGTTCTCGTCGACGAGCGGGGTCCAGGACCTGGTGACGTTCGTGGATCCAGCCGATTCGAGCGGACTCGAGGTCGGCATCAATGCCGGCAGTCTGAACGTGTGGGAGTACGGAGGGCCGATCCTGATCAGCACGGCGGCACCCAGCGTCAATACCTGGCACCACATCGCGTACGTCTATAGCTCCGCTGGCGCGGGCACCGACCAGCTCTACATCGACGGGGCGGTCTTCACCGGCGGCGGCACCACGACGACGCATCAGACGTTCGCCCCGACGGTCGCGTACCTCGGAACCTGGAACGCAGGCTCCGAGCTCTACAAGGGCCAGCTCGACGACGTGCGCGTCTACAGCGCCGCCTTGACGGCGACCCAGGTGGCTCAGCTTGCGGCCGGACGCTACGCGGGAAGGGGCGGCTACTCGACGGTCACGCTCGGGGCCAACACCACGGCCAGCGGATTGTTGGCGCTCGACGCGGGCAATCTGACGACCAGCACCTTCACGCTGAGCGCCTCGCTCGCGAGCTCCATCACGAGCGGCACCTACGCGGTCGGCAACGCGGCCCAGACCTTCTCGAGTACCCTCATCGTGCAGCCGAGCGGAACGGTTTCGGTCGCCGGCGGAAGCATATCCTCCGGAGACCTGAGCGTGCAGTCCCCGGCATCGGTCACGCTCACCGGGGGCAGCCTGACGTCGGCGAACCTGACCGTGCAGTCGGGCGCATCGCTCACGCTCACGGGCGCCAGCGTCTCGATCGGCAGCGGCAAGACGTTCACGATGGACGGGGCGCTCACCGCGTCGTCCAGCGCGACCATCAAGAGTGTCTCCGGCGCCTATACCTTCAAGATCGGATCGACGGCGACCGCCACGCCGACGCTCAACCTCACCAGTCTCGCCGTCAAGAACACCGACGCGAACGGCATGTGGATCAACCCCAACACGAGCGCGACGACCACGTTCACGCGGTTCGACAACATCGCCTTCAGCAATGGGACGGGCGCGCAGCTCCTCCAGATCTACGCGCCGACGCTCTACCTCGCGTCGAACGGCTGTACCTTCGACGGCAGCGCGACCTACGCTGTCAAGATGGTCGGCAGCGGCGGCCAGACCCGGGCCGTCTTCGGCGGTGCGACCTGCGCGACCAACGCCGGCGGAATATGCGCCACCAGCGAGAAGTCGGACGACGACGCGAACAACGACGGCATCGCCGACAGCCCCGGCAACGGCGTCAACTTCGGGGCCGTCGTCCAGTTCGTGCGATCGGCCGCCTACGCGGGGGGCACGTTCCAGGGTTTCCCGACGGCGGCCTTCGATTGGAATTCATTCTCCTACTACGCCACCTACGCGGTCTTCAGGAACGACGCGGGGACCGCCGACACCGTGTTCGTTCAAGATGAGACCGGGACCCAGAAGTATTCCTGGACCACGGGGGCGAACGAGAACCTCCTCGGCACGCCGCAGTGGACGACCGTCGGGGGGACGCACTACCTCTACGTGGCAACCAACAACGGCGCCAACGCGGGGAAGATCTATCGGCTGATCGACAACGGAACGTCCTTGACCGTGGATGCGGGGTGGGGAGCGGCCAACCCGGATCTCTGCACCTGCACCGTCAAGTCGCAGCTCTCGCTGGACGCGACCAACGTCTACTGGGCCGCGACGACCGGAAGCGGCGGGACGCTGACCCAGGTGCTCATGGGGCTCGGTCAGAGTGCCCAATCCGCAATAACCGGGTGGCCGCTCACCACGCCGGCGAACGTGACGACGTCGTCGCCCCAGTTGGCGACGAGCGGTGGAACCACCAAACTCTATCTGGGCATCACGGGCGATCTTCTGCAGCTGGACGTGACCGGCACGACGTTTGTCACCAACACGAATCCCGGGACCGTCAGCGGACGGGTCAGCATCGGGACCACCGGGGCCGGGACGACCCGCGTGTTCGCGGGTGACACCAGCCACACGATGTGGGCCATCAGCCCCACGAACTTCACCGGCGTCAACTACCTCTGGAAATACAACACCGTGAGCAACGTCGGTGGGTCGAGCTACTACGACACCTCGACCGACACCCTTCAGTTCGGCACGGCCGGAGGAACGGTCATCGTGTTGACCGGAGCTGGCAACGGCGGAAGTCCCGGTACGGGCGTGGTCCTCAATTCGAGCTATCCCTACACGCTGAACGCGTCGGACCCGATCACCTCGCCGCCGCTCTACTACGCCGGCGTCATGGTGGTCGGGACGACGCTCGGTAAGCTGTATTTCCTCGATCGCAATACCGGCACGTCGCCCGGCGTCGCCATCATCAGCGAATACTATTTCGGCCCGACGGAATCGGTCTCCGGAATCGGCTTCGATCCCGACGTCAACCGTTACATGGTCTCGACGTCGTCGGCCGCGAAGGATGCCCGCCTCTACTACTTCGACCTGGTGAACGACCCCACCCCGACCTTCAAATGAACGCCATGTCCAACGAACCACGACCCCTCAGCCACTTCTCCATCGTCCGGAATGTCCGGGCTGCGGTGCTGACGACGCTCGCGTTCGCGACGCTCGGCGCGGGTGCGGCGCGCGCCGACGACTGGGCGACGCCGGGGCTGGACGCCGCGCACGCTCGTGTGTCGGCGGAGCGGTCGGGTGCGCGGTTCTCCGATGGTCGTTGGTCGTACCTGCCGGCCAAAGGCGGGCGCGTGCTGGCCAGCCCCGTCGTGTCGGACGGGTTCGCCGTCACCGTCGATCTCAATGGCGTCGTGAGCGCGGTCCAGGCCGAGACGGGGCAGCAGGTCTGGCAGGTGCCCCTGGGCTCGGCCGTTCAAGGGACGCCGGCGATCGCGCGGGGCCGAATCTTCGTTCCCACCCTCGGGAACAAGATCGTCGCCCTGGGCTTGGCCGACGGCGCCGCGATCTGGACCACCGATCTCGGGGGGATGAACGTATCGTCGCCCACCCCCGTGAACGGAGACGTCATCGTGGGGGCCGGCTTGCCGCAACAGTTCGTGGTGCGCCTCGACGGGGCGACCGGCGCGGTGGTCTGGAAGAGCCCGGCCATCATGGAGCAATTCAGCAACACCTCCCCGGCGGTCTCGGGTGGCCTAGTTCTGGTTGGCACCAACGGAGGCCACTACTATGGGTTCGACGCGGCTACTGGCGCGGCACGCTGGGACTATCGGGCGGACGGCATCGTCAACATTGCGGCGCCATTGATTGTCGGCGGTCGCGCGTACATGGCGGGCGGAAAGGACAGCGATCTCGTCCACGCCGTCGACGCCAGCACCGGCGCGCCGATCGCCGGTTGGCCGAGAGGCCTCCCGGCGCCCGCTGCCGATCTGGCGGGGACGCCGATCTATCGACGCCGGGCGGTTTCGTCGTTCGCCTCGGTGGGCGGTCTGTTGATTCTGGAAACGCGACTCGACGACGCGCTCGACACCGATGGCGACGGACTGGCGGACCACACCCTGGCGCGCGAGACCGTGGTCGCGCTCGATCCGAGTTCTGGCGATCTCGTCTGGCAGCATCCCACGGCGCGCGCCGTGTTCACCGATCCCAACCTCGTCCCGACGTTCGTGGTCTGTCCGACGCCCGCAGCGTTCGCGTCTCTCTCCGGCGTGCCTTTCGTCGCGGCCGCGTCGTCGCTGGCCGCGACGGTCGCCATCCTCGACGTCGCGAGCGGGGCCGACCAGGGGGACCTGTCCGTCGCCGGTCGGGCGCTGGCCTCGCCGGTGGTGGCCAACGGCCGCCTCATCACCGTCGCGGAGAGCGGCGTCGTCGAGGGGCAGCTCTCCAGCGTCAACCACCCACCGACGGCGCCGATCCTGGCCGCGAACGTGCGCCCCTTCGACAGCGCCGACGTGACCTTGCGCTGGCTGCCGGCGGTCGATCCCGACGCGGAGCTGCCCACCTACGAGCTGCGCATCGACGCCGACGGCGAGGTGCTGCAGAGCTTCCAGCAACAGCTCTTCCCCGCGCAGGGCGCGACCTCGATGCAGGTGGTCGCGCCGCTGACCGCCGGCGTGACCTACACGTTCGCCGTGCGCGCGCGCGATCCGCAGGGCGCGCTGTCGCCCTGGTCGGCCCCGGAGACGTTCCGGGTGGCCTCCAACGCCGGCGTGTCGGTCGACGGGACCCCCGCCAGCAGCCTGCGAGCCGCGGTCGCCGGCGCGCTCCCCGGGTCGGTGATCATGCTGGGCGCCGGCACCTACCCGCTGTCGGAGCCGCTGCACGTGGGGCCGGGGGTGAGCATCGCCGGGGCGGGCGCGGGGCGGACCCTGCTGGACGCGACCGGCCTGTCGATCGGGGTCAGCTTCGATGGAACCGACCCCGCGCACGCGGCCGGGCTCGACAAGATGACGGTGGCCGGCGCCGACACCTGCGTCGGCGTGAGCGCCGCCGTCACCGGTATTCACCTCACGCACCTCGTCGTGCGCGATTGCAAGACGGCCGGCGTGTCGGTGGCGGCGTCGGGCGGCGTCAGCATCGTGAACGCCACGCTGGTCGGCAACGGCGCGGGCGTCGATTCCGCCGGCACCGCCAGCATCAAGAACAGCCTCCTGACCTCGAACGCCGTGGGGCTCAAGGCCGACGCGGCCGGCGCGCTCGGCAGCCGCTACGACGATCTCTTCGGCAACCAGGCCGACTACCAGGGGCTGGCCGCGGGAGCCGGCGATCTGTCGACGGCGGTGACCTTCACCGATCTGGCTGGCCGCAACCTGCAGCTCGCCGGTCCCCAGGCCTCCACCGACGAGGGCGACCCCGCCGACGAGGTCGGGGCCGAGCCGGCGCCGAACGGCGCGCGCATCAACCTGGGCGCTTTCGGTGGCACCGCCGACGCGGAGCTCTCCGCCCCCTCGACCGTGGTGGGCGATCCCGGCACCTCACCCACACCCACGCCGCCCACCTCACCGCCCCCCGACACCACGCCCGGCACCACGCCGCCTCCGGGGCCCGCCGAGGCCGGCGGCTGTGGCCTCGCGGGCCGCCCCGCCGGCAACGGCGCCACGCTGTTCGTCGTTGGGTTTGCGACGCTGCTGATCGTCGCGCGCCGCCGCCGCCGGCCGGCTGCCGATCGATTCAAGTAAATCTCGAGCCCCGCCGATTTCAGAGTCAGAGCGACTTTCCGCTCTCCAGTCCTCAGGGGGGACGAAATGTTGAATGGCATCGTGAGCGCGCTCTTCGTTGTTGCCGGTGGCGCCTGTGCCATGGCCGGTTATGCGATCGGCTCCTGGCACCAGCGTCGCGCGATGGAAGCCGACCTGGCGAGCGATCTCTTCGCCGAGCGCAGCTTCGATCTGCTGGACGAGCCGCACCCGCGCCGCGCCCAGCGCCTGAACTGAGGTCTACCCGGTCGCGCCGGCCAGCCGCTCGGCGGCCGCGCGGTAAAATTCGGGCAGAACCTCGGCGCCCACGTAGCGGCGCCCCAGCTTGGCCGACGCGACGGCGCCCGGACAGAGGCCGCCGAATGGCTCCCACACCACGTCTCCCGCGTCGGTGCAGGCGCGGATGATGAGCTCGAAGAGATCGCGGGGCTTCTGGTTGGTGTGCAGGGCGCCGGCGCCGCGCTTGAGCCGCTCCGGCCCGCGCAACGGCGGCGCGTTCCAGATGTTGGTGACGCCCACCTCGCAGTGAAATTTGGCGCGCATCTTTTCCCAGGCGGCGCCCGCGACGGGCGTTCTTCCGTCGGTGCTGAAGTACGGGCGCCCGCCGCGCAGACCGTGGCGGTTGGCGTAGGCCGCCAGGCGTTCGAAGGCCTCGACCGGTGGGAAATACCAGAGGTGACAGGCGGTGAGATATTTGCGGGTGGCCGCGTTCTTCACGCCACAGGCGGCGTTGGCGCGCGACAGCGGCAGCCCCGCGCGGGACCATTCGTGGCGCAGCCAGTCCTGCATCGAGACCGGTCGTCCCTCGACCTCGAAGCGGGCGGCCTTGACGTACTGGACGCAGATCTCGGTCACCACCGGGAACTTGCGGAGGGTCAGGCTGTTGGCGTTTCCCGCGATGTGTCCGGGGCCCTTGTTCCAGACGTGGCAGTTGCGGTACTCCCACCCGCTGCCGACGATCTCGCCGTGGACGGTCGCCCAGCCCAGCTCGGTTCCCCAGAACCAGAGCGTCGTCTGCGGCGTGGCGCGCCGGGTCCAGGCGGCGATGTGCGGGCGATACCACTCGGCCAGGCGCGCGGGCGTGGGCGGATCGCCGGGGAAGCCGCCGATGCCGTACGGTCCGTCGGCGATGATGCAGGTGGGCGCCGGCCACCGGTCGTAGAGCGACTCGGCCGGCGCGTGGTGGATCGTGACGCCGCCGCGCCGGAACGAGCCGCCCGGCCCGGGCGAGCCTGGGTTTCGGGCGCGGGCGCCGGGCCTGGTCGGTCTAGGCAAGGTGCGCCGCTTTGAGCGCGGTCAGGATGACCCGCGTCGCAGGCGACTGGTTGAGCGTGTAGAAGTGGATGCCGGGCGCGCCGCCGTGGAGCAGCTCGACGGCCTGGGCGGTGGTCTGCGCGATTCCGAGCGCGATGGTCGCCGCCTCGTCTTCGCGCGAGCGCTCGAGCTCGGCCTGCAGCGGAATGGGCAGGCTGGCGCCACAGAGCTTGGTCATCCGCTCGACGCCGGCCAGGCTCCGGATCGGCATGAGGCCGGGAACGATCGGGACCTTGATCCCGGCGGCGCGCGCCCGCGCCACGAAGTCGAAATAGAACCGGTTGTCGAAGAAGAGCTGCGTCACCACGAAATCCAGGCCGGCGTCGACCTTGGCCTTGAGGTGGCGGATGTCCTGATCGATGTCGCGGCACTCGATGTGCCCCTCGGGATTCCCGGCGCCGCCCAGGCAGAGCTTGCCGCCGTAGCGCTTGCGGATGAACGCGATCAGATCCGCGGCGTAGCCGAAGCCGTCGACGGTCCGTTCGAACCGCGTCTGGCCGGCCGGCGGATCGCCCCGCAGCGCCATGACGTTCTCGATGCCGGCGTCGACCAGGTTGTCGAGGACCTCGCCGATCTCGCTCTGGGTGGCGCCGGCGCAGGTCAGGTGCGCCATCGCGGTCAGGTGCGCCTCCTGCTGGATCCACTGCACCAGCTCCACGGTCTTGGTGCGCGTGGATCCGCCCGCGCCGTAGGTCACCGAGACGTAGGCCGGGGAGAGCTCGGCGAGATCGCGGATGGTCCGCTCGAGCGCCAGGCGGCCCGCGTCGGTCTTGGGCGGAAACAGCTCGAACGAGAAGAGCTTGCGGCCATGATCCGCGAACAGCGCGGAGATCTTCATGCCGTCGCGTCGTGCGCCAGACGCTCGGCCACGAAATCGGCGTCCAGGGTGATGGTCTCCCCCTTGCGTTCGGGGGCGTCGAACATGATGTCGTGGCAGATCCCCTCGACGATCGTGCGCAGGCTGCGCGCGCCGGTGCGGCGGTGGATGCAATGCTGGGCGATGAGGCGCATCGCGCCCTCGGTCAGCTCGAGGTCCACGCCGTCCATCTTGAGCAGGGCCTGATACTCGCGCACGACGGCGTCGGGCGGCCCGGTCATGACCAGGAACAGATCCTCCTCGGAGAGCGGATCCAGCTCCACCCGCACCGGCAGGCGGCCCAGGAACTCGGCCAGCAGGCCGTAGTCGAGCAGCTCCTTCTCGGTGGCGCGGCGGCTGTGGGGCGCGGCGCCCGATTTGCCGGTCCCGGCTGCGTTGCCGGCGACGGCGCCGAAGCCGACCGGCTTGGCGCCGTCGGTGAGCTTGAGATCGGAGAACGTGCCCGCCGCGATGAACAGGATGTCCTGGGTGTCGACCACCACGAAGTCGTGCTTGTTCCAGTGCTGGGTCACGTTCTGGGGGGCGAACACCTCGCGCCCCTCCAGGAGCTTGAGCAACGATTGCTGGACGCCTTCGCCGCCGATGTCGCGGGTGCCGGCGCCGGTGCGCGCCCCCTGGCTGCGCCGCGCGATCTTGTCGATCTCGTCGATGAACACGATCCCGCGCTGCGCCAGCTCGACGTCCTGATCGGCGCGGTGCAGGAGCTCGCCCACCATGACCTCGACGTCCTTGCCGTAGTAGCCGGCCTCCGTGTACTCGGTCGCGTCGGCGACGGTGAAGGGGACCTCCAGGCACTGCGCCAGCGTGCGCGCGATGTGGGTCTTCCCCGAGCCGGTGGGCCCGAGCAGCAGCAGGTTCGACTTCTTGATGAGGCGCTTGCCGGCCGGCGTCGGCTGCGCGCAACGTTTGAGGTGGTTGTACGCCGCGATGGCGACCGACCGCTTGGCGCGCTCCTGCCCGACGACGTAACGATCGAGGTAGGCGAAGATCTGCCGCGGGGTCAAAATCGGCTGCCGTTCGACGACGCGGGGGTTCGTTTTCATGACCAAGGCCCGGCAGTATCCCTTAGGTCGCGTCAGCTCGCCAGGCGGCGGCCCGTTTTATCTGGGACAGCTGCCGGTTTTTACGCTAGAAAACGCGGCATGAGCTTCACGAGCACCGCCGTCATCGAAAGTGTCACCGCCCGCGAAATCCTCGACTCCCGTGGCAATCCCACGGTGGAGGTCGACGTCACCCTCGATTCGGGCGAGGTCGGCACCGCGGCCGTCCCCTCGGGCGCCTCCACGGGCGAGCACGAGGCGATCGAGCTGCGCGACGGCGACAAGAAGCGCTACCAGGGCAAGGGGGTCAAGAAGGCCTGCGAGAACGTCGCCAAGCTGCTGGCCCCGGTGGTGATCGGGCGGAACGCGTTCGACCAGGCGGGGCTCGACGGCGCGATGCTGGAGGCCGACGGCACCCCCAACAAGGGGAAGATCGGCGCCAACGCGATCCTGGGCGTCTCGATGGCGGCGGCCCGCGCGGCCGCGCTGGAGCTGGGCGTCCCGCTCTACAAGTATCTCGGCGGTCCGGGCGCGCGCGTGTTGCCGGTGCCGCTCATGAACATCATCAACGGCGGCGCGCACGCCGACAACTCGCTCGACTTCCAGGAGTTCATGATCGTGCCGAAGGGCGCGGCGAATTTCTCGGAGGCGCTGCGCGCGGGCGCCGAGGTGTTCCACACGCTCAAGAAGCTGCTGCACGACCGCAAGGCCTCGACGGGCGTCGGCGACGAGGGCGGCTTCGCGCCGGACCTGCCGGGCGCCGAGGCGGCGCTGAGCGTCGTCTCCGAGGCGATCGAGAAGGCCGGCTACAAGGTCGGCAAGGACGTCGCGCTGGCGCTGGACGTGGCCTCGAGCGAGCTGTGGGACAAGACCAGCAAGACCTACAAGCTCCCCGGCGAGGGCAAGGAGCTCGACGGCAAAGGGATGGTCGATTTCTACGCCAAGCTCTGCGAGAAGTTCCCGATCGTGTCGATCGAAGACGGGATGGCCGAGAACGACTGGGACGGCTGGGTGGCGCTGACGCAGGCGCTTGGCAAGCGCATCCAGCTGGTGGGCGACGATCTGTTCGTCACCAACACCGAGCGGATCAAGACCGGCATCGCCAAGGGCGCCAGCAACAGCGTGCTCATCAAGGTGAACCAGATCGGCACGCTCACCGAGACGCTGGACTCGGTCGAGATGTCCCACCGCAACGGCTGGACGACGATCATCTCGCACCGCTCGGGCGAGACCGAGGACACGTTCATCGCCGATCTGGCGGTGGCGGTTCGGTCGGGGCAGATCAAGACGGGATCGCTGGCGCGATCGGAGCGGGTGTCGAAGTACAACCGGCTTCTGCGTATCGAGGAGGAGCTGGGGAGCGCGGCGATCTGGGGCGGGACGCTGGGCCGGCTGTAGGAATTCAGCGCACCGGACAGTTGCGGACAAATCGGCCTTCCTCGGGATTGGGTCCGCCAGCAGGATCAAATAGTGCTCCCAACATGGGGATCCACTACAGCGACGACGCGAAGCCGACGGCTGAAGACGTTGTTGGCTTGTACCGTGCGGTCGATTGGTCATCCGCGAACAAGCCTGAGGCGCTGCACGCGGGACTGCTCGCATCGCACTCCCTTGTGACGGCGTGGGATGACGAACTTCTCGTCGGACTAGGAAGCGCCCTCTCGGACGGTCACCTCGTGGTGTACTTCCCCCACTTGGTCGTCCATCCCAAGTATCAGGGGCAGGGAATCGGTACAAAGCTGATGGACATGATGATGACCAGGTATCGAGGCTTCCACCAGCAAGCACTCCTTGCTGACGGTCGCGCCATCACCTTCTACAGAAAGCTGGGCTTCACTCGTGCGGGCTCGACGGAACCCCTGTGGATCTTTGACGGACACGAGCATGACTGACCGCGTACCGATGCGCCGCCGAACCGCGCGTTACCGACGGGCGATCACCC
>JADGRB010000457.1 GCA_017881315.1 Pseudomonadota bacterium | reverse complement strand
GCCATGCACCTTCTCGACGTAGTTGCCGCCCTGGGTTTCTATCCGACGCGGATGCTGACCGAGGGTCCAGCCGGGACGGTCAGAGAAGATCCGGAGGATCTCGTCGAGCCGCGCAGGGCGCGTGTCTCCGTTCAGCACCGCTCCGGCCGGCCAGTCGTCTGAGGGCCTCATTCACGGATTCCGATGTGGGGAATTTCTCGGCAACATCTGGGTCGAGCAGGATCACATTCGTACCCTGCCGGTAGCGCTCGACATACTTGCCGCGCACGCCGCCGGCCAAGTCATACTCCGGCAGCATTTCGTCGTCCTCGGCGTCAGGCTTCATATTGCTCTCGCTCATGACGAGTCATCAGTCTAGCGACCGAGCTCGATCCGGACAAGATGTGAAATCACGCGACGCCCGCTTCTGGGAGTTGCTTCGCCAGCTCTCAGCGGGCGACCCGGGACTTCATTGCCCCTCAGGTGGCTGCCAGAGCTCCACCTTGTTGCCCTCTGGGTCCATGACCCAACCAAACTTGCCGTACTCGGAGTCATCCGTCTTTTCGAGTACGTTGCAGCCCTCGTCGCGTAGCGCCTGAAGCAGGGCGGCCAAGTCATCGACGCGGTAGTTGACCATGAAGGTCGAGGCGCTCGGTGCAAAGTGATCGCCGCCGGCGGCGCCGACAGACCAGATGGTTGTTCCCTTGGTGGGATTGCCCGCGTCATCCGTCCAGGTGAACGCTGCTCCGCCCCACCCCTGCACGTCGATGCCGAGATGCTTCTTGTACCAAGCCTGCAACCCGGCCGGATCGCGCGCCTGGAAGAAGATTCCCCCGATGCCTGTGACTCTCTTCATCTGAGCCTCCGCTGACCGCGATGTAACAGAAACCAGAGCGCAGCGTACACGAAGCCAAACTGTGTATTCACCAGGGTTGTCACGCTGCCCGAACCTTTCGGCAAACGCCCGATCGCCTTGCCAGCCGCTACATCTTCACCTCGACCGCCGCCCCCCCGTACCGGACCGTCTTGTCTGTCTTGGGCGCAAACGAAAACCCGACCGGCTTCGCTTTCGACACGACAACCACGTCGAAGGTGCGTTCCTTCTGCATGCCCGGGAACGCGCCCTCGCGTTTGCCGATGGTGAGCGTCTTCGCGGCGTCGTTCCAGCGGATGGAGATGCGCGCGGATGCGCCCTTCTCATAGCCATACGTGAGACCATCGTCTTCATACAGAGTGAAGTCGCCATCGGCGCCCGCGTAGACCCACAGCACGATCGGGTCGGCGGGTTTCTCGTCGGTGTAGGCGATCTCGGGGCCGGTCGGGACGATCGACCCGGCCTTGACGTGAACCGGCATCGAGTCGTACGGCGCGGGTACGTCGATGGTCTTGCCCCCGGCCATGCTCGCGCCGCTCCAGAAGTCGTACCACCCGGTCGCGTGCGGCAGATAGACGCTCCGGCTGCGCGCCTTGAAGGTGGTCACCGGGCTGACCAGGAACGCCGGCCCGAACATGTACTCGTCGCTCACGTCGCGCGCCTTGGCGTCGCCGCGGAAGTCCATGACCAGCGGCCGCATCATCGTGCTGCCGTCGCGTGTGACGGCGCCCGCCAGCGAGTAGACGTAGGGGAGCAGGCGATACCGGATCTGGTCGAACTTCAGCTCGGTCTTGTAGGCCGCGTGGAATTCGCCGCCGAGCTCCCACATCTCGCGCTTGGGCGCCTCGCCGTGCACGCGCAATAGCGGCACGAACGTCCCGAACTGGAACCATCGAACGTTCAGCTCACGCCACTCCTCGGCGTCGTCCTGCGTGGGGTGCTCCGCCGCGAAGCGTGCCGGGACCGCGAAGCCCCCGATGTCCATGCTCCAGTACGGGATCCCCGAGACCGACAGGCCGAGGCCGGCCGGGATCTGCGCGCGCAGCGCCGTCCAGGTCGAGGTGATGTCCCCCGACCAGACCGCCGCACCGTAGTGCTGCTGACCGGCGAACGCCGAGCGCGTCAGGATGAACACGCGCTGGTCCGGCGCCGCGGCCCGCTGCCCCTCGTAAACCGTCTTGCTGTTCACGAGCGAGTACGCGTTGAGCATGCGCGGCCCCGAACCCAGCGCCGTCGGGTTCATGTGGGTGCGCTGCCCCTCGAGGGTGGGCGTGGGCAGCAGGTCTGGCTCCGGCGCGTCCAGCCACCAGGCGTCGACATGCTTGCGAAACAGCGTCCGTTCCATCTGCGACCAGAAGAGCTTCCCCGCCTCGGGACTGAAGGCGTCGTAGAACGTGTACGGGTAGCCGCCGTCGCCGACCCAGTCGCGCAGCCCTTCGCTCAAGTTGCGCTGGTAGAGGAACCCGTGCGTGCGCATCTCCTCGAAGTTCTTGGTGCCCGGGTAGAACTTGCCCCACACGGAGATCATGACCCGCGCGTGCCGGTCGTGGATGTCGCGGACCCACTTGTCCGGATCCGGAAAGCGGACCGGGTCGAACTCGTGCGAGCCCCAGCTGTCTTCCTTCCAGTAGAACCAGTCCTGGACGATGTTGTCGAAGGGGATGCCGCGGGAGCGGAAACCGTCGACGGCGTCGAGGCTCTGCTTCGACGTCTCGTAGCGCTGCCGGCTCTGCCAGAGCCCCAGCGCCCAGCGCGGGATCATCGGCGCCTCCCCGGTGACGCGCCGGTAGCCCGCGACGACCTGGTCGATCTCCGGGCCGTAAACGAAGGTGTAGTCGATGCCGTCCCCGACCTCCGACCAGAGCGAGGTCGAGGTCGATGTCGGCGTCGTCGACGGCACGGGCGGCTTCCAGAGGAGCTGCACCGTCTCCATGTTCTGATCCTTGCTCCACTCGAGCCGGACCTTGTGGCGGCGCTTGCCCTCGAGGTGCACCTTGGCCACGTCCTTCCACGGCAGCCAGCCCTGCCGCCAGTGGTTGATGACCAGCCGATCGTCGATCCAGAGCTTGATGCCGCTGTTCGAGAAGGTCTGGAACGTGTAATCGCCAGCGACGTCGGCCTCGACCTCGCCTGCCCAGCGGACGCTGGCGGGGCCCTCGGGCAGGCCGGCGTAGATGAGCTGGTTGGGCTTCTTCTCCTTGCTGGACAGGGCGATGTCGATGACCCGGTCGACGCGCTCGCCGACCAGGTGCTTGAAATCGGCGCCGCCGTAGTACCACCCGGTGAAGCCCCCGCGCTTGCCGTGGGCGTCGAACAGGCGCTCGGCCGGGATCGGTTCGAGCTCGCGCAGATCTCCGAATCGCGTGAACGAGGTGTTGTCCCACAGCACGCCCCAGCCGCGGCTCGAGACGAGGAACGGGATGACGATGGTGCCGTTGTGCTGCCAGAGATCGAGGTCGTACCCCTTGATGTCGAAGAGGCCGAGCTGGTTCTCGCCGAGGCCGTAGAGCGCCTCGTCGGCGTGCGGGATCCATTCCTGTCGCACGTGCTGCGTGTTCTCTCCCTGCACGATCGCCGGCAGGATGGTCCGGCCGCCCTCCTTCTCTTCGAGGATCGG
>JADGRB010000456.1 GCA_017881315.1 Pseudomonadota bacterium | reverse complement strand
CTTCCATGCAACGAGGATTTCATCTTGGTGCTTTTCGGTCAGCCGAAGTGCCGTCGATAACGCGACTCCTCCCGGGAGAAGAAATAGAACCGATACCCGCTCGCGCGGAAGACGGTGGGACTCATGGGTTGAGAGAGTACTGGAAAACCTTGGCCCGAACCTCACGGCGCCGACCGCGGCGTTCGTCGGTGCGAGTTTGGTGTCTCGACTTGTCCGGCCTAAGGGGTGGCGGCTTTGTACCCAACCAGCTCGCCGAGGCGGTAACGGAGACTTCGCGCGGGATCAGCAAAGCGGCCTTGATCAACTTGAATATCCCGATGAGAGCGACCACGCGGTCGCTTTTCTTCGCCATTCATCGAACATGGGCGTGCCGCCCCAGGATGCAAGGGATCGCGGGACAGGCGGGCGGTCACGGGTTGGCGACGACGGTCGCGTTCGCGCTGTAAACCCCGTTCGTGATCATCTTGGTGCCGAAGAGGCCGGAGAAGGTGCCGGTGACGCGGGTGCCGCCGTCCGCCGTCGACGAGTCGATCGTGATCGCGCAGGACGTGGCGAAGGTGGGCGTACTCCCCTGCTGATAGTTGAAGGTGACCTGCGAGGCGGTGCTGGTCGCGCAGGTGTAGGGGCCGGCGATCGGCGTGCCCGGGGTTGACACGCCGAAGCTGACGCCCAGGGTCGCGGTCGAGCCGGTGACATCTACGAGGTCGAGCGTCGCGGTCGAGTCTTCCGTCACGCTGACCGCCACGGCGCACACGAAGACGCCGTCGTCGTCCCAGCTCATCGACGCCCCCGGGGTCCCGATCGACGTACAGCTTCCGGTGCCGCCGGGCGACCCGTCGCTGGTGGCACTGCCGCCCGATCCACATCCGATCGCGATCCATCCCAGCGCCGCTGCCAGCACCCGGGTGTGAGCCTTGGTCCGTATCCGCATCGACATTTCGCGTGTCCCCCCGTTTCGCGCCACGTTAACAGCGACGCCCGGAACCCGATCGAGAAAACGCGGCCTCGTTCCCCGTTCGTCTTCCCCTCCAGGTATTCCCGGCGGATGACCGTCCGCCCACGACTGAAATATTGCCTGTCACCCAAATGTGATTGTTGGGCTGCAGGGCAGCTGCCACCATCCGGGCGGTTTTTGGGGACGGATCCGATAACAGGGGAACAGGAGAAAACAAATGGGATCGACTTCTATGCGTTACTACTCGACCGGTCGTCTTTTGGCGCTCGCGTGCGGCCTCGCGGGTCTCGGCCTGGCGGGCTGCCGGACATCTTCGTCGCCCTCGTCGGGCGATCCGCAGACGGCGCAGCTGTTCCTGGAGGTCACGAACGTGCCGACGGACGTTAGCTGCATCGAGGTCACGGTGACCGGGGCAACCACCGAAACGCAGCTCTTCGACGTGACGCCCGGGCAGAGCGGCACCATCACGGTCGGCGGTTTGCCGTCTGGGGCGGTCACGGTCAATGAGCTCGCGTTCCCCGTTCCCTGTGCGCAGGTCACTTCGAGCACGCTGGCCAGCTGGGTCGCACAGCAACCGGTGATGACGCAGCTGGTGCCGGGGCAGACGACCGACATCTCTATCGTCCTCCGACGCGCCGGACAGCTGTCGATCAGCAATGACTTCGCGGACGGGGCGTCGGGCCTGGCCATTTCTCCGGCGAGCCAGAACTTCGGCAACGTGGCGGTGGGCGTGGTCGGGTCGACGCCGTTCACGTTGGCCAACAACGGCACGACGGCCATTCCATTTTCGGCCACCATCTCGGGCCCCAACGCGGGCCAGTTCAGCGTCGTGGCTGGCAGCAGCTGCGCCATGCTGGGAACGCTGGCGCCAGGAGCCGCCTGTACCTTCAGCGTCCAGTTCGCACCCACGGCCACGGGGACGATGTCGGCCAGCCTCAACGTGAGCCCGCCCGGGGGCGTCACGGTGGCTCTCAGCGGCACCGGAGTGGCGTCGTCGATCGGCCTGACGGTGTCGCCGACGTCGCAGAACTTCGGGAGCGTGACGGTGGGCGGACCGATCGGCTTTCAGAACATCATCCTGCAGAACACCGGGACCAGCTCGGTGGCGTTCTCGACGTCGCTGACGGGGCCCAACGCCAACCAGTTCAACATCCAGCTGGTTGGCGGGACCTGCACGACGCTGAATCCGCTGCCGGCGGGGGCCCAGTGCTTCTTCACGCTCCAGTTCATCCCCACCGTGGCCGGGATGGCCTCCGCCACGCTCAACGTCACGACCGCCAACGGAACGTTGACGGTCCCCGCTTCGGGCGTCGGCGTCGCCGCCGCGCCTTCGGTGGCGATCTCTCCCGCGACGGAGAACTTCGGCAGCGTCGTCGTTGGCCAGACCACCAGCGCGACGTTCAACGTCGTAAACAGCGGCACGGGCTCGACGCCGTTCTCGCTCGGTTTGACGGGGGCGAACGCGTCGCAGTTCTCGTTGACGGGGGGGACCTGCGGACCCCTGGCGACGCTCGCGGCCGGGGCCAGCTGTACGGCCATCGTGCAATTCGCGCCGACGACGACGGGCACGTTGACGGCCGGTCTCAGCTTCGGCGGGGGGACCGCGACGGCGGCCCTGACCGGCACCGGCGTAGCTGGAGTTCCCGCGGTGGCGATCTCGCCGGCGATGGAAAGCTTCGGCAACGTCAAGGTCGGACAGAACGCGACGGCGACGCTGACCATCACCAACTCGGGGACCGCGAGCACACCGTTTTCGACCGGCATCGGCGGAACCAACGCGGCGGCCTTCACGCGTACCGGCGGCTCGTGCGCGCCGCTCGCGACGTTGGCCGCAGGTGCCTCCTGCACGCTGACGGTGCAGTTCGCGCCCACGACGCTGGGGACGGCGACGGCGACGCTTTCATTCGGATCGCCGACGTTGGCCTCGGCCGCGCTGACGGGCGTCGGCGTCACCCCGCTCACGGCGTCACCGGCGATGGTGAGCTTTGGCAACCTGAACGTGGGACAGAACACGTCGAACAGCGTGACCATCACGAACGGCGGCACGACGGGCGTCGTCTTCACCAGCGCCGTCACCGGAACCAACGCCGCCGAGTTCACGCGAACCGGTGGCTCGTGCGCCAGCGTGGCGACACTGAACGCGGGCGCATCCTGCAGCTTCACCCTCCGATTCGCGCCCACGGCGACGGGAGCGCGGTCCGCCAGCTTGACCGTGGGCTCACCGGTTCTGCTCACCGTCCCGCTCACCGGCACCGGACTTTAGAGGCCGAGGGCGCTCACTCTCTGGCGGAGTGGGCGCCGCTTCATCTCAATCGCCAACCGGGAGCCTCACGTGGAGATGGCGGTCTTCATCCAGGGTGGAAACGGTGCAGGCGGGACCACCGGGGTCACAAGCTCTGCGACCGGCTGTAGCTGCGCTCTTTCCGACGGAGACGCAGGAGCAGGCGTGCACGGTCTGGGAGGCATCGGGGGCCTCCTGGTACTTTGCGGATTAGCCCTGTCGCGGAGGGCTCGA
>JADGRB010000195.1 GCA_017881315.1 Pseudomonadota bacterium | reverse complement strand
CAGTCGGTCCGTGTTCCGCTGCATCTCGGGTTTCGCCGGGGACTACCCGCTCGACCAGATCATCTATCGCTGCCCGAAGTGCCACGATCTCCTGGAGGTGGTGCACGACATCGAGCACCTGAAGGCGCGCAGCGCCGCCGCCTGGATCAAGCTGTTCGACGAGCGCTACCAGCGCACGCAGTGGCCGTACGGTTCGGGCGTGTGGGGAAAGAAGGAATGGGTGCAGCCCCACATCCTGGACGAGAACGTGGTCTCGATGCTGGAGGGTGGGACCAACCTGCTGTGGGCCGAGCGTTACGGGCGCGAGATGGGCCTCCAGGATCTGTGGATCAAGCAGTGCGGGGTCTCCCACACCGGCTCGTTCAAGGACCTCGGGATGACCGTGCTCGTGTCCACGGTGAAGCAGATGATCGCGGACGGCCGCCCGATCCGCGCGGTCGCCTGCGCGTCGACCGGCGACACGTCGGCGGCGCTGGCGGCGTACGGCGCCGCCGCCGGGATCAAGACCATGGTGATCCTGCCGCGGGGCAAGGTCTCGACGGCGCAGCTGGTGCAGCCGCTCGCCAACGGCGCTCACGTGCTGGCGATCGACGGCGACTTCGACGCGTGCATGGCGATCGTCCAGCAGCTGGCGGAGGAAGAGGGCGTCTACCTGGCCAACAGCATGAACAGCCTGCGCATCGAGGGCCAGAAGACCGTCGCGATCGAGATGGTGCAGCAGTTCGATTGGGACGTGCCGGACTGGGTGGTGATCCCGGGCGGCAACCTGGGCAACGTCAGCGCGCTCGGAGCCGGCTTCCTCATGATGAAGGAGCTGGGACTCATTCAGAAGCTGCCGCGCATCTGCGTGGCCCAGGCCCAGGCCGCCAACCCGCTCTATCGGGCGTACAAGGCCGGCTGGGACAAGTTCCAGCCGGTGGCCGCCAAGCCGACGCTGGCCTCGGCGATCCAGATCGGCAACCCGGTGAGCGTCCGGAAGGCGATCCGGACACTGCAGAAGTTCGAGGGCGTGGTCGAGCAAGCGTCGGAGGCGGAGCTGGCGGACGCGGCCGCGCGGGCGGACCTCACCGGCCTCTTCAACTGCCCGCACACCGGCGTCGCGCTGGCCGCGCTCGAAAAGCTGATCGCGCGCGGCGAGATTCGTTCGTCGGATCGCGCGGTGGTCATCAGCACCGCCAACGGTCTGAAGTTCACCGAGTTCAAGGTGCAGTATCACGAGGGGAAGCTCCCCGACGTGCCGCACCCGCGCTACGGCAACACGCCAATTCACCTGCCCAACGACTACACGGCCGTCCGCGACGAAGTTCGTCGCCGGCTGGATTGAGGCTGTTGCGGCGGTCGCGGAGCGCGCCGAGGCCGCGGTAGATCCATGAACGTCTGGCGCCTACAGCGTGCTACAGTGAGCCGTTTGGGAAGTTCCCGGAAATCAAGGCCATGAAAGAGCATTCTAGCCCGCCGCGTCAGGGTCTTTATGACCCCCAGTACGAGCACGACTCCTGTGGCGTCGGCTTCGTGGTGGATCTCAAGGGACGCAAGTCCTCGAAGATGGTCCAGGACGCCCTGCAGGTTCTGCTGAACCTGCAGCACCGCGGCGCCAGCGGCTGCGAGAAGAATACCGGCGACGGCGCTGGCATCTTGATGCAGGTGCCGCACGGATTCCTGGTCGAGGCCTGCGCCCAGGGCAAGGGGCGCATCACGTTGCCGGCCGCCGGCCAATATGGGGTGGGCGTGGTGTTCCTGCCGAATGATCCGGGCAGCCGCGCCGCCTGCGAGCACCTGTTCGAGAAGGTCGTGCGCGACGAGGGGCAACGCTTCCTCGGCTGGCGCGAGGTGCCGACCGACAACCGGATGCTCGGCGCAACCGCGCAACGATCGCAGCCGGTCATCAAGCAGCTTTTCATTGGCAGGCACCCGTCCATCCCCGACGACCAGGCCTTCGAGCGGAAGCTCTACGTCATCCGCCGGCGCGCCCGCCACGCGGTGCGCGGGCTCGAAATCCCCGAGAAGGCGAACTTCTACATCCCCAGCCTCTCGGCGCGGACGATCATCTACAAGGGGATGCTGAACCCCGACCAGCTCTCGGCCTTCTATCCCGATCTGGCCGATCCCCGCGTCGAGTCGGCGCTGGCGCTGGTCCACTCCCGCTTCTCGACCAACACCTTCCCGAACTGGTCACGCGCGCATCCCTACCGGATGATCGCCCACAACGGCGAGATCAACACGCTGCGCGGCAACGTGAACTGGATGCACGCGCGCGAGAGCATGTTCGCGTCGAAGCTGTTCGGCGACGACCTGGCCAAGTGCATCCCGGTCATCGACATCGAGGGGAGCGACTCGGGGATGTTCGACAACGCCTTCGAGCTGCTGGTGCTGGCGGGGCGGTCGCTGCCCCACGCCATGATGATGATGATCCCCGAGCCGTGGTCGAACCACGAGTCGATGTCGCAAGCGCGCAAGGATTTCTACGAGTTCCACGGCTGCCTCATGGAGCCCTGGGACGGCCCGGCCTCGGTGGCGTTCACCGACGGTATCCGCATCGGCGCGACCCTGGATCGCAACGGGTTGCGTCCGTCTCGCTACTACGTGACCAAGGACGATCTGGTGGTCATGGCGTCGGAGGTGGGTGTCCTCGACATTCCGCCCGAGCGGATCGTCAGCAAGGGGCGCCTGCAACCGGGGCGCATGTTCCTGGTCGACACCTCCGAGGGGCGGATCATTGGCGACGACGAGATCAAGCAGAAGATCGCCGAGGCCGAGCCCTACGGGCTCTGGTTGAAGGAGAACATCGTCGCGATCGGCGATCTCCCCAAGCCGCCCTCGGTGATCGAGCCGGATCACGCGACCGTCCTCCGCCGTCAGGAGGCCTTCGGATACACCTCGGAGGACCTCAAGGTGCTGGTGGCGCCCATGGCCAACGACGGCGTCGAGGCGACGGGTTCGATGGGGAACGACGCCCCGCTGGCGGTGCTGTCAAACCGATCGCAACTGCTGTTCAATTATTTCAAGCAGCTCTTCGCGCAGGTCACCAACCCGCCGGTCGACGCCATCCGCGAGGAGATCATCATGGCGGTCGACACCGCCATCGGTCCGGAAGGAAACCTGCTGGAACCGACGCCGGCCTCGGCGCGACAGATCAACCTGCCGACGCCGGTGCTGCGCAACGAGGAGCTGGAGAAGCTTCGCAACCTCGACGGCCACAACGGATCGCACGGGTTCAAGAGCATCACCCTTCCGATGCTCTACGACGTGGCGGCGGGCGGAGCGGGCCTCAAGGCCGCGGTCGAGATCCTGCGGGCCGCCGCCAGTCGGGCGATCGCCGACGGGAACAACATCATCATTCTCTCCGACCGCGGGCACGATCGCGAGCGGGCGCCGATCCCGTCGCTGCTGGCCATCGCGGCCGTTCAGCACCACCTGCTGCGCGAGGGATCGCGGACCCGGGTGGGCCTGGTGGTGGAGAGCGGCGAGCCGCGCGAGGTCCACCATTTCGCGCTGCTGCTGGGCTACGGCGCCAGCGCGATCAATCCCTACCTGGCGTTCGAGAGCCTCCACGACATGGTCCGGCAGGGCTTGCTGTCGGGCGATCCTGAAAAAGCCGAGCAGAAGTACGTCAAGGCGGTCGGCAAGGGGATCGTCAAGGTCTGCTCGAAGATGGGGATCTCGACCATCCAGAGCTACCACGGCGCGCAGGTGTTCGAGGCCATCGGCCTGAACCACGCCTTCGTCGACGAGTACTTCACCTGGACCGCGTCGCGCATCGGCGGCATCGGCATCGACGAGATCGCCGAGGATGTCCGGCAGCGCCACCACCGCGCCTTCCCGGAGCGCCCGCTCCCGGCCGACAGCCTCGACGCCGGCGGCCAGTATCAGTACCGGCGGAGCGGCGAGTTTCACCTGTTCAATCCGGTCAGCATCCACAAGCTGCAGCAGGCCTGCCGCACCGGCGACTACGGCCTGTTCAAGGAGTACTCGCGCCTCATCGACGATCAGTCGACGAACCTGGCGACGCTGCGGGGTCTGATGGACCTGCGCTCCGATCGGCCCGCCGTGCCGCTCGAAGAGGTGGATTCGATCGACACCATCTTGAAGCGCTTCAAGACCGGCGCGATGTCCTACGGGTCGATCAGCAAGGAAGCCCACGAGACGCTGGCCATCGCCATGAACCGCATCGGCGGCAAGAGCAACACCGGCGAGGGCGGCGAGGATCCGGCCCGCTTCGTGCCGGACGCCAACGGCGACTCGCGGCGGAGCGCGATCAAGCAGGTCGCCTCGGGCCGCTTCGGCGTGAGCAGCCAGTACCTGATCAGCGCCGACGAGATCCAGATCAAGATGGCGCAGGGGGCGAAGCCGGGCGAGGGGGGGCAACTTCCCGGTTCCAAGGTCTATCCCTGGATCGCCAAGGTCCGCTACTCGACGCCGGGCGTGGGCCTCATCTCGCCGCCGCCCCACCACGACATCTATTCGATCGAAGATCTGGCGCAGCTCATTCACGACCTCAAGAACGCCAACCCGCGGGCGCGCATCAGCGTCAAGCTGGTGGCGGAGGTGGGGGTGGGAACCATCGCGGCCGGCGTCGCCAAGGCGCACGCGGATCTGGTCCTCATCAGCGGCCACGACGGGGGCACCGGCGCCTCGCCGCTCACGAGTATCAAGCACGCCGGCGTCCCCTGGGAGCTCGGCCTGGCCGAGACGCACCAGGTGCTGGTGCTCAACAACCTGCGCAGCCGGATCGTGGTCGAGACCGACGGTCAGCTCAAGACCGGGCGCGACGTGGTGGTGGCGGCGCTGCTCGGCGCCGAGGAGTTCGGTTTCTCGACGGCGCCCCTGGTGGCCGTGGGCTGCATCATGATGCGGGTCTGCCACCTCAACACCTGCCCGGTCGGGGTGGCCACGCAGAACCCGGAGCTGCGCAAGAAGTTCACCGGCAGCCCCGAGCACGCGGTCAACTTCATGAAGTTCGTCGCGCAGGAGGTGCGCGAGCTGATGGCCGAGCTCGGCTTCCGCACCGTCAACGAGATGATCGGCCACACCGAGTGCATCCAGTTCAAGAAGGCGGTCGACCACTGGAAGGCACGTGGCCTGGACTTCTCGCAGATCCTGCATCAACCCGAAGCCGGGCCCGAGGTGGGGCGCTACCGGACCGAGTCGCAGGACCACGGGCTCGAGCAGTCGCTGGACATGACCACCATCCTGCCTCTGTGCCAGCCCGCCATCGAACGCGGCGAGAAGGTCGAGGCGTCGCTGCCGATCCGAAACGTCAACCGCGTGGTCGGCACCATCACCGGCAGCGAGGTGACGCGCAAGTACGGCGCCGACGGGCTCCCCGACGACACCATCCGGCTCCACTTCACCGGCTCGGCCGGGCAGAGCTTCGGCGCCTTCGTGCCGCGCGGGATGACCCTGACCCTGGAGGGCGACGCCAACGACTATGTCGGCAAGGGGCTCTCCGGCGGCAAGATCGTGGTCTTTCCCTCGCGGCTGGCCACCTTCGCCGCCGAGGAGAACATCGTCATCGGCAACGTCGCGCTCTACGGCGCGACCAGCGGCGAGGCTTATTTCCGAGGCGTTGCGGGCGAAAGATTCTGCGTCCGCAACAGCGGCGCCAGCGCCGTCGTCGAAGGCGTCGGCGATCACGGCTGCGAGTACATGACCGGCGGCCGGGTCGTGATCATCGGACCGACCGGCCGCAACTTCGCGGCCGGCATGTCGGGCGGCGTCGCCTACGTCCTCGACGACGAAGGGCGCGGTTTCGCGCGCCGCTGCAACAAGGAGATGGTGAGCCTGGGCAAGCTTGAGACCCCCGAGGAGATCAAGCTGGTGCACGGGCTCATCTCCCGGCACGCGCAGCTGACCGGCAGCAAGCGGGCCGAGGAGATCCTCGCCTCCTGGAATCAGCTCTGGCCATCCTTCGTGCGGGTGATGCCCAACGACTACCGCCGGGTCCTGGAGACGCAGCAGAAGATGCGCGAGACGGGCCTGTCGCCCGAAGAGGCCGAGATGGCCGCCTTCGAGCAGAACTCCCACGACGCCGCCCGGCTGGGCGGGAAGTAAGCCATGGGCAAGCTGACCGGTTTCATGGAATACGAGCGCCAGGAGCCGCCCGGGCGCGATCCGAAGACCCGCGTGCGCGACTGGGTGGAGTTCCACGACCACCTCCCGGAGTCGACGCTCAAGGAGCAGGGGGCGCGCTGCATGGACTGCGGCGTCCCCTTCTGCCACACGGGAACGCTGCTGCCCGGCGGCGCCTCGGGCTGTCCGATCAACAACCTCATTCCGGAGTGGAACGATCTGGTCTACCGGGGCCAGTGGCGCGAAGCGCTGGCGCGCCTGCACAAGACCAACAACTTCCCCGAGTTCACCGGACGCGTCTGCCCGGCGCCCTGCGAAGGATCCTGCGTGCTCGGCATCAACGAGCCGGCGGTCACCATCAAGAGCATCGAGGCGGCGATCATCGACAAGGCGTTCGATGAAGGCTGGGTGGTCCCGGAGCCGCCCGCCCAGCGGACCGGCAAGACGGTCGCGGTGGTCGGTTCGGGCCCCGCCGGTCTGGCCTGTGCGGCGCAGCTCAACAGGGCCGGACACCTGGTGACGGTCTTCGAGCGGGATGATCGGATCGGCGGCCTGCTCATGTACGGCATCCCGCCGATGAAGCTGGAGAAGCACCTCGTCGATCGGCGGGTGAACCTGCTGGCCGAAGAGGGGGTGAAGTTCGTGACGGGCGCCTGGATCGGCAAGAACACCCCGACCGCGAAGCTGCGCGAGTCGTTCGACGCGATCGTCCTCTCCGGCGGCGCGACCGCGGCGCGCGATCTCCCCGTCGAGGGGCGGAACCTGGGCGGCGTCCACTACGCCATGGAGTTCCTGCTCAAGAGCTGCAAGAGCCTGCTCGACAGCAACTTCGCCGACGGACAGTTCATCAGCGCCAAGGGGAAGAACGTCATCGTGATCGGCGGCGGCGACACCGGGACCGACTGCGTGGGCACCTCGCTGCGCCACGGGTGCAAGAGCCTGGTGCAGTTCGAGATCCTGCCGCGCCCACCCACTCTGCGCGGCGCCGATAACCCCTGGCCGCAGTGGCCCCGCGTCTACAAGCTCGACTACGGCCAGGAAGAGGCGGCCGCCCTGTTCGGCGCGGATCCCAGGCAATACGTGACGGTCACCAAGCGGCTCATCGGCGACGGCGCCGGGCAGGTCAAGGAGCTACAAACGATCGAGGTGGAGTGGGTGAAGAACGGCGACGGTCGCCTCGCGATGAAGGAAAAGCCCGGCACCGAGCGGGTCTGGCCGGCGGATCTGGTGCTGCTCGCCATGGGTTTCGTTGGTCCCGAGAAGGAAGGGATGCTGGCCGATCTCGGGGTTCGCCTGGACGCGCGCGGCAACGTCGCGGTCGACGAGAACAAGGCGACCAGCGTTCCCGGAATTTTCGCCGCCGGCGACATGGCGCGGGGCCAGTCGCTCATCGTCTGGGCGATCCAGGAAGGGCGTGCCGCCGCCCGCGGCGTCGACCAGTACCTGATGGGCGAAACGCTCCTCCCGTAGCGCGAGACCGGCGCTGGCCTCGTCGAGCTTCAGCGTCTATCTCGCGCGCTGCACCGACGGTACCCTGTACTGCGGCATCGCGCGCGACGTCAAGGCACGGATCGCGGCCCACGATGCCGGCAAGGGCGCCCGGTACACCCGAGGGCGGGGCCCGCTGGCGGTGCTGGTGGTCCGCCGCTGCCGCGACATGGGGACGGCGCTCAGGATCGAACGCGCCATCAAGGGACTGCCGCGGCTAAGGAAACTCGCGTTGGCCCAAAATCCGGAGTTGCTGGCGGCGCTCGTGCGGGCCATCAGGAGGCGGAAGCCCTACATGTCGTAGTTCATCCTCCCGATTTGTTTCCAACTGAGCATTTATCCATGTCGGGGGAATTTAGGGGCGCTATCGTGCGCGTCATGGCAATGACTCATCGCTTATTCGTATCTTCGGTTGGAGCGTTGGCAATCGTCGTCGGTCTGGGCTGCGCCGGCGTCAAGCAAAAACAAGGCGGTCCGGGCACCGGGGGCACCGGCGTCGACGGCGGCGGTGTCGACAATCGCACCATCGACGGCATCTCGATCCCGGACACCATTGGTCTCACCTGCGGCAATGGCACGCTAGACAATGGGGAGTCCTGCGACGACGGCAACACGAAGAGCGGCGACGGCTGTTCCAAGCTCTGCCAGATCGAGGCGGACTTTACCTGTCTCACCCCTGGCTCGCTGTGCGTGAGCACCTCGATCTGCGGCGACGGCATCGTCAGCTCGCAGGAGACCTGCGACGACGGGAACACGATGAGCGGCGACGGCTGCTCCGGCGACTGCAAGACGATCGAGACCGGCTACGTGTGCCGCGTGCCGGGGAGAAAGTGCACGCCCAAGTGCGGCGACGGCATCCTCATCGGCACCGAAGCCTGCGACGACGGGAACAACATGGACGGTGACGGCTGCTCCGCGAACTGCCTGATCGAGCCGGGCGCGAGCTGTCCCAGGCCCACCACCGGGAAGAGCGTTTGCACCGTCGCGAAGTGCGGCGACGGCATGCAGACTGGCAACGAGGGCTGTGACTGCGGGACCAGCAACACGCCGCCCTTCCCCACCGGCTGCACGGGCCCCAACGGTCTCTTCAACGGCGACGGCAGCGGCTGTTCCAAGACCTGCACCAAGGAGCCGGTCTGCCGGACCGGCTCGACGACCCACGCTTGCACGACGAGCTGCGGGAACGGAAACCTGGAGGCGGGCGAGGAGTGCGACGACGGCAACGTCGCCGACAACGACGGGTGCTCGCACATGTGCAAGCTCGAGCCCGGCTTCACCTGCACCACCATGCCCAAGCCCGACTACGCCACCTGTACCCAGCCCGGCGACACGGGCAACTGTCTGGAGCTCCCGGTCAAGTACCGCGACTTCAAGAACGAGAGCGTCAGCGGCGGCCACCCCGACTTCTTCTACTATGGCGCCACGATCCCAAGCCCGATCACGGTCACCTCGACCACCCACGGGGCGGTTTCGTTCGCCAAGCGCTACTGCATCCCCAACTCGTCCGGCCCGGCCCGGAAGAACGACTCCACCGCCCGTTGCTGGGACCTGGCGCAGTCGACCCTGGACACCAACGGTCGACC
>JADGRB010000455.1 GCA_017881315.1 Pseudomonadota bacterium | reverse complement strand
GTCACTTCTTCGGGCGCGTCGGATGCAGGGTCTCGCCCCGGGCGCACATCGCGACGAAGCGGGCGATGCGGTCGGCGCGCGTCGCCGGCTGCTTGGCGGTCTGCACGCGGTAGAGGATCGCGTAGCGGTTCGCTCCGTCGAGCGCCTCGAAGAACACCCGCGCCCGGGCGTTTCGCGCCAGCGCCGCGGCCAGGTCGGCGGGCACCGCGGCGGCACGCGCGCCGTCGTACGCGCGCTCCCAGCGGCCGTCGGCTTTCGCGCGTGCGACCTCGGCCAGGCCCGGCGGCTTCATCGTGCCGGCGGCGATCAGGGCCTCGGCCTTGGCCCGGTTGATCTTCGACCACGGGCTCCGCGCCTTGCGCGGCGTGAACCGCTGCAGCCAGGCGCTGGCATCGAGCGCGCGTTTCTGGCTGTCGATCCAGCCCCAGGTGAGCGCCCCATCCACAGCCTCGGCGTAGGTGATCGCCTTGGCCGCGCCGGCGCCCGCCTTGGTGATGCGCAGCAGGACGCCGGTCGAGCGCGCGTGGTGCGACGCGAGCCACGCTCGCCACGCCGCCGCGGACCCGACCGCGAGGATCGGCTCGGCCCGCGCTTCTTTCGAGGGTGCGACGCGCATCGACCCATTCTAGGCCAATCGGCGAATCGGTTCGGGGACCTCGCCGCGGGATCCTCCAGGCGCGATCGAGCGTTGACCGCGTCAGCCCATCTTGCGCGCCAAGAATGCCGGCGTTAGGTTTCAGGCTTGTCCGAGGAGGGCGCGCTCACGACGATGTCGGTCGCGAAGAAGTCCCTACTTCTGCGCTGGTCCCTCGCCCTCGTCGTCCTGTTGCTGGTGGGCGCGGTTTATTCGCTCTGGAGCCTGGCACGGGCGACGAAATGGGTGCGCCACACCGACGAGGTGCGGGTCACCGTGGGCCACCTGCGGTCGACGCTGCTCGACGCCGAAACCGCTACCCGCGGCTACGTGATCGCCGGCGAACGGGCGTTCCTGGAGCCGTACGATCGCGCCGAGTCGGATTGGCGCCCGGAGGTCGATCGCGTCCGCGCCCTCACGACGGACAATCCGGATCAGCAGCGGCGGTTGGGCCAGCTGGATCGGCTGGTCGGACAACGCCTCGATCTGCTCACCCGCTTGCGGGACGCGTACGACGCGGGTGTCCGCGGCAAGGATCTCACGCCCCGGATGCTGGAGGGCAAGATCGCGATGGATGCGGTCGGCGCGCTCATCGGCGACATGGAGCAGGAGGAGGTGCGCCTGGATGGCATCCGGCAGGCGGAGGTGGCGCGCCGCTGGGAGTGGACGGTCGTGCTGTTCGTGGCCGGGGCGTTCGGGTTCCTTCTGTTGGTGGGGGGGGCGTGGGCGCGCGAGCGCGCCGCCGAAGCCCGGCGTCAGGCCGTCGATGGCGAGCGGCTTTTGCTGGAGGCGGTGCTGGCCGGCATCGACGACGGAATCACCCTTCAGGACCGAACGGGCAAGTTGATCTTCGCCAACGCGAGCGGGGCGAGGTTGATCGGCTTCGCGTCGCCGCGAGAGCTGCTGGCGGCCTCGATTCCGGAGATCATGCAGCGCTTCGAGATCTACGACGAGGAGGGCCGGCGGTTCCCGCCCGAGAAACTGCCGGCCCGCGCTGTTCTAAACGGGAGCACCCAGGAAGCGGCCGTCCTGCTACGCCACCGACAGGCCGGATCCGGCGAGGAGCATTGGTCCAACCTGCGGGCCTATCCGGTCGTCGATGCCGCGGGCCAGACCATCCAGGCCATCAACGTCTTTCGCGACGTCACCGCCGAGTTTCAAGCCGAGGAACGCCGGAAGTTCCTGCTGCGCGCCGTCGACGAGCTCAGCTCGTCCCTCGACTATGAGGCGACGCTGACGGCGGTCGCCCGGTTGGCCGTGCCGGCGCTGGCCGATTGGTGCGCCGTCGACATCGTGGAGGGTGACGGGGTGAAGCGGCTGGCGACCGCCCACGTCGATTCTGACAAGATCGCCACCGCCGCGGCGCTCGAGCGTCGCCGACCACCCGACCCACGGGCGACGACCGGGGTGGCCGAAATCATCCGTTCGGGTCAACCCCAGCTGCTGGCCGTGATCCCGCGGGAGCTGTTGCTGGCGGCGGCGCTCGATGCGGAGCACCTCAAGCTCATCGACGAGCTCGATCTGCGTTCGTACATCGGGGTTCCGCTCAAGGCGCGTGGAAAGACGATGGGCGCCATCACGCTGGCGACCGCGGAGTCGAAGCGGATCTACACCGAGAAGGATCTGGCCTTCGCGCAGGACCTGGCCGATCGGGCCGCGCTGGCGATCGAGAACGCGCGCCTCTTTCGGGAGGTCGAACGGGCGCGCGCGGCCGCGGCCCTCGAGCTCGCCGCCGAGGGGGAGCGCCGCCGGGAGGCCGAGGGGGCCTCACGGTTCGCCGAGATGTTCATCGGGATCCTCGGTCACGATCTGCGCAACCCGCTCAACGCCGTCACCATGACGGCGACGCTCCTGCGGCGCAGGGGGATCGACGACGGCGGCGCGCTCGAGCGCATCTTGTCGAGCGCGCAGCGGATGTCGAACATGGTGGCGCAGCTCCTCGATCTGACCCGCAGCCGTCTGGCGGGCGGCATCGCCCTCGAAGCGAAGCCCATCGATTTGGGAATGGTCGTCTCCGACGTCATCGACGAGACGAGGCGCGCCCACCCGGACCGGGAAATTCGCTGGGAGAGTTGCGGCGGCGCGAACGGCCTCATCGATCAGGATCGCCTGGCCCAGGTGGTCTCGAACCTGGTAGGCAACGCCGTGCTGCACGGCGATCCGTCGAAGCCGGTCACCGTCACGCTGACCGCGGCCGGAAGCATCATGTCTCTCCGCGTTCACAACGACGGACCTCCCATCCCCGGCCAGCTGCTCCCGGTCATCTTCGATCCGTTTCGGCGCACGGCGGCCCGGGACGAGCGATCCAAGGGACTGGGGCTCGGCCTCTTCATCAGCCACCAGATTGTCGTCGCCCACGGGGGCACCATCGACGTCACGTCGACGGACGCCGCCGGGACGACGTTCACGGTGGCCTTGCCCCGGCTGTCGGCGCCGGGGAAAGTGGCCTCTGCCGTGGGAGACCTGGTAGCCTGATGTCGATGGGCGTACGCGGGTCGATCGTTCTGGTGGTCGAGGACGAGAAGGAGTCCCGCGACACCTTGCGCGAGCTCCTGGAGCTGGAGGGTTACCAGGTGCAAACGGCGACCAACGGCCAGGAGGCGCTGGACGCCTTGACCGCGCGCGGCGCCGAGATCTGCATCGTGCTGCTCGACCTGTTCATGCCGGTCATGGACGGATGGCAGGTGATCGACCGGCTGCGTGCGGACGGTCGCCTCGCGGAGACGAAGATCGTGATCATCACGTCGGCCGCCCACCGGGCGCCGGCCGGAATACCGGTGTTCGAAAAGCCGCTCGATCTCGACAAGGTGATGGGCGAGGTGCAACGCCTCTGCTGAACC
>JADGRB010000454.1 GCA_017881315.1 Pseudomonadota bacterium | reverse complement strand
TTCGACGATCGCGACCGCGCCGACGAATCCGAGGTCGAGGACCGCCGCGGCATGCGCTTCCCCGGCGGCGGAATCGGCAAGGGCGTGGGCGGGCTCGGGCTGGTGGGGGGCGTGATCTACTTGGCGGTGCAGCTCTGGGCCGGCAGCGGCAGCCCGACGGGCGCGGCGGTCCGCCAGATCATCGAGGAGGGCCAGCGCGGCGTCGAGACCGGGCCGCCGCTCCCGCGCGGCGAGCACCAGCAGCTGTCGGGGAGCTGCCGGGGCGTCACCTCGGAGAGCGATCCGGCGAAGTTCATCGTCTGCGTCGAGACCAACGTGCAGGCCTTCTGGCGGCGGCAGCTCGCGTCTGTCTCCAGCGGCTATCGACCGGCCAGGCTGGTGCTGTTCAGTGACGCGACCCCCAGCGGGTGCGGGACCGCCAGCGCCGCGACCGGGCCGTTCTATTGCCCCGAGGATGGGCACGTCTATCTGGACCTCGGATTCTTCGAGGAGCTACAGCGTCGCTTTCACGCGCGCGGCGGCGACTTCGCCCAGGCCTACGTCGTCGCGCACGAGTACGGCCACCGCGTGCAGGACATGCTCGGGACCATGCGGCGCGTGCAGCAGGCCGAGGGGGAGCACCCGGGCGAGCGCGACGCGCTCTCCGTGCGCCTCGAGCTGCAGGCCGACTGCTACGCGGGCGTCTGGGGCCACGCCGCCTATGCCGAGGGGAAGGTGAGCCGCGCCGAGATCGCGGAGGCGCTCGACGCCGCGGCTGCCATCGGTGACGACCGGATCCAGAAGGAAACCACCGGGCGCGTGAACCCGGAAACCTTCACCCACGGCAGCGCGGCCGCGCGACAGAAATGGTTCAGCGCCGGGATGGAGAGCGGCGATCCCGCATCCTGCGCCACGTTTCACGACGGCGGCTGAAACGAGATCCATCACAAAGGAAGCCCATGGAAACATCGAAGATCATCGCGGTTGCAGTTGTAGCGGCCGGGCTCGTCGCCCTCATTGCGCCTTCACCCGGACACGCGGATGGGGCATCCGCCCCCTACGTCACCGCAATCCCTCACGGGTACCGCGACTGGAGGTGGATCTCCTCGGCTCACGAAGCAGGCAAGCTCAATAGCTTAGGGGCTCTCTTGGGCAATGATGTAGCGATCAAGGCCTTCCGGGAAGGAAAGCTTCCATTTCCTGACGGCGCAATCCTTGCGGCTTTGCATTACCGAAACGTGCCGTCGGATGAAAACAACAAAGTCTTTGGCCAGGTCCAATCCTTCGTCCCCGGCGCTCCCACCAACATTCAGTTCATGGTCAAGGACTCCAAAAAATACGCCGCAACCGGCGGCTGGGGGTTCGGTCACTTCCAGGACGGGAAGCCCGGCGAAGCGGCGTTCATGAAGAGCTGCTTCCCCTGCCACCAGAAGGCTCAAGCGACCGACCTTGTCTTTACTCGCTATGCACCCTGATGCTGCACCGTCTTGGTCACGTACGCGGATGTCCGACCGCCGCCCCCCAGGCGGCGAGCAACATCTTCGCCAGGTGGGGCGCCGAGGTTTTGACGTTATAACGTCATAGCGTTATAGTGTCTTCATGGCACAGGCAAAGAGAGCCACGGTGTATCTGGAGGCGAACTTGCATCGCGCTCTTCGCGTGAAGGCTGCGGAAACGGATGTGTCGGTGTCCGATCTCATCAACGACGCCGTTCGCTTTCGGCTAGCTGAAGACGCCGAGGACCTCGAGGCGTTCCGGACCAGAGCGAAGGAGCCCACCTCTCCTTTCGAGAACCTGGTGAGCGACCTCAAGCGACGTGGAAAGCTATAGCCTCAAAATCAAGCGTACGGCGGCCAAGGAGATCGACGATCTTCCCAAGCCCGACTGTCGGCGCGTGGTCGCAAAGATCCAGCTGCTCGCGCGCGACCCACGCCCGCATGGCTGCGAGAAGCTCAGCGGCGCCGAGAAATACCGCATTCGCCAGGGCGATTATCGAATCCTCTACGAGATCGACGATTCGACGAAATCGGTGACCATCGTCAAGGTGGGTAACCGCAGAGAAGTCTACCGCTGACGCCACCGCATCTGGCCGCCGCGGGAGTCGTTGCAACCCCGGACGCGGCCAGTATTTGTTCGTATGCGACTTTCAGATGCCATCTTGGCTGTGGTTTGCCGTTCCGCAGGTGTGTGTCGGGATCGGAGGAAGGCTCGTCGCGCCATGATCGTGATCGCGGCGGCCTCGCTGCTCGCTTCCGCGAACGTCGCTGCTCAGGGCGCGCCGCCAGTCGCGCCGCCGCCCGGTTATCCGCCGCCTCCGCCTGGTTATGCTGCTCCTCCTCCCTCATATCCTTATGGACCGCCGCCGACCGGATACGCCGCGGCCGCCCCGGTCCCCGGCCGTCACATGCACGACGGCACCTATGTCCGCCTGTTCGTGGGGGGCGGTCGGATCGCGATGTCGGAGTCTTCTGGCGGCGCCGATCTGAAGGCGAGCGGAGGTGGCTGGAGCATCGGCGTCGCCGTCGGTGGCGCGCCCGTCGAGAACCTGATCATTTACGGTGAGTTCTATTTCATGAACGCCGATAGTCCGTCGCTGGAGCTCAACGGTGTCCCCGGGACCGCCAACGGCTATAGCCTGGTCGAGGGCGGCATCGGCCCTGGGATCGCCTACTACTTCCAACCCGTGAACATCTACCTGTCCGGCACGGTCGGCGTGTCGAAGGTGCAGTTCCAGGATTCCAATACGCAGGACGTGCAGGCATCGACCAAGTGGGGTTTCGGTCTGAGCACCATGATCGGCAAGGAATTCTGGGTCTCGGACAACTGGGGTCTCGGCGCCGCGCTGCAGTTCCACTACGGCAGCATGCAGGACAACACGCCCACCGCGCCCCCGACCGTCCATTCGAACGCGCTCAACCTGCTGTTCTCGGCGACGTTCAACTGAGCTCAAGTGCCGTCCACGCTGTAGGCGGCGCCGTCGAGCGGGCAGGGACGACACCGATCGCGCCGCCTTGCACGATGCCCTCCGCCAGTCAGGCTCTGGATCTGGATCGGCGGATATCGGTCAGCGTTTCAAGGCACGGCAAACCGTAGGCCGCTCGACGGATCCAACTGCGCGACGCTCAGTTGAACGCGCAGGTGCCGCTACAGGAGAACGTATTGGAACAGCTGTGTAAGGCGGAGAACGTGGCGCTCGAACCGCCGCCGTTCCCGACTTGTTCTTCGCAAGCGGTGTCCTGGCTGCAGGCCGCGGCGGCGGCGCAGCAGTGCGTCTCCAGGCACGCCTCGCAATCCGACGACGGTCCGACGAATTCGGTGCAGCCCGCGTCGTGGCCGCCGGTCGAGGCGTCCTGCCCGCCGGTGGACCCGTCGGTCGGCGGCGACTGGCAGGGGAATATATTCGCAACGCAGTTGCATTCGAACGTTGCCGTGTAAATAAGGGTCAGGTAGTTCGAGTTGGAGCAATCTCCCTGTCCGGTTTCGACGACCTGCCTGCAGGCCGGATCATT